>JAYTMT010000274.1:0-4359 GCA_043728315.1 Polaromonas sp.
GCCAAATACAAGCCCTAGCAATCACCAGAAGTCCAAAACAGTCAAAAAACCTGCAATTAAGGATTTATACCTAATGTCAGCGTCATGTGGTAATAGTACGCTATCAAATATATAACGCCTAACCTAAAATTCCAAGCGCCTGCGCAATATCCGCCTGCAAATCCCGCACATCTTCCAGCCCAATGCAAAAGCGCACCAACGTGCCGCGGTACGGCCAGTGGGCTACGCTGGCATCGCGCATGGAGGGGATGTTGTAGGGCACTACCAAGCTCAGGTGCCCGCCCCATGAATAGCCCAACTTGAATAGCTTGAGCGCGTCGCAAAACGCATCCACCTGCTGCGGGCTGTAGCGCTCGTGCATCACCACGCTGAACAGCCCCGCCGCTGCGCCGCCGCCTGCTTTATCGGCTGGGCCGCACAAAGCGCGCCAATGGGCGTGACCCGGTGCACCCTCAATGGCAGGGTGCAACACGGCTTCGATTTCGGGGCGTGTTTTGCACCAGCGCGCCAGCGTGCGGGCGGCTTCGTCGTGGGCTTTGTAACGCAGGGCTATGCTGGGCAGATTGCGCAGCACCAGCTCTGCGTCGTTGGCCGACACGCCTGTGCCTAGGCGCATGTGGGTGAGTTTGATTTTGAGCGCCAGCGCGTCGTCATTGGTCACTATGGAGCCCATGAGCACATCGCCGCCGCCGCTGGGGTATTTGGTGAGCGCTTGGATGCTGATGTCCACGCCTGTGCCCTGCCCGTCTAGGTCGAAGGCGTTAAACGCCAAGCCCGCACCCCATGTATTGTCTAGTGCGCAAACCACGCCGTGCGCCTTGCACACTTTCACCAAGGCCAGTAAATCGGGGAATTCCATGGTGACCGAGCCGGGGGCTTCTAGCCACACGAGCTTGGTTTTGTGGGTGATTTTGGAGGCCAAATCGGCAGCGTCCATGCAATCATAGTAGCGCAGCGACACGCCAAAGTGCGCCAACTCGCCTCCTGCCAGCACCTTGCCCGGGCCGTAGGCGTTGTCGGATATCAGCAGCTCATCGCCCGTGGACAACAGCGCGAAATCCACATGCGCTATGGCCGAGAGCCCGCTGGGGGCCAAAATGCAGTGCTTGCCGTGCTCGAGCGCGGCTATGCGCTCCTCTAGGATAAACGTGGTGGGCGTGCCGTGCAGCCCATAGGTGTAGCCCGACTTGTCTTTCCACTCGGTGCTGCGCATAGCTGCCACGTTGGGGAAGATCACGGTAGATGCCTTGTACACACCCGTTTGCGGGGCTAGAAAGCCCGCTGGGGGGGTGTAGGGATGGTGGATGAGGTGGGTGATGGCTTGGGTCATGGCTTATCGTAGCGCGAAAATGCAAAAAGCCGCTCAATTTGGATAATTGGGCGGCTTGGATGGTCGGTTGGCTTAGTTTTAGAAAACTCAGACTTTCCACTTTTCCAGCAATTTATCAGGAGTGAGGCTGTCGTAGCCTTCAAAAGGCTGGTGGATCCATGGGTTGGTGGGGAGGTAATCCACCGAATAGTCGCAATTGAAGGCGGATACGCCCTTGGTCCAGATCACGGCTGTACGCAGCTCGGTAATCGGGGAGTAGTTGTTGCGCAGCATGTCAACGACGGCTTTGAGGGTGTGGCCGGTGTCGGCCAAATCGTCTACCAGCAGCACTTTGCCAGCGATGTCGCCTTTGGGGGTGGTGATGTAGCGGGCTATGTCGAGGTGGCCCTGCACCGTGCCTGCGTCGGCGCGGTAAGAGCTGGTGGACATGATGGCCAGCGGCTTGTTGAAAATGCGGCTCAAAATGTCGCCCGGGCGCATGCCGCCGCGTGCTAGGCACAGGATGGTGTCAAACTGCCAGCCGCTTTGGTGGACTTTGATGGCGAGTTTTTCGATGAGGTTGTGGTATTCGTCGTAGGACACATACAGGTGTTTGCCGTCTTCGGTGAGCATGGGATTCCTTTGGGTTGAAATGGTAATACTATATTTTTAATAGCGACACATGACCATATGACGATGACGGTGGGCTATTTTTTTATAAATATCGGGGTTTATGCCACAAACGGGTGTTTGCGCATGATGGTGTGGTCGCGGTCGGGGCTGGTGGAGACTATGTGGATCGGCACACCCGTGGTTTGTTCGATGCGCTCCAAATACAGGCGTGCGGCCAGCGGCAGTTTGTCGTAGTCGGTCACACCCACGGTGCTTTGCGTCCACCCGTCCATCACCTCGTATATGGGCTTGCAGCGCACAATGTCGTCCGCAGCACTGGGCAACAGGTCTATGGTTTCGCCATCGAGCGCATAGCCGGTGCAAATGCTGAGTTTTTCAATGCCGTCGAGCACATCGAGCTTGGTGATGCACAGGCCCGTGAGGCCATTGACTTGCGCCGAGCGCTTGAGCAGGGCCGCATCAAACCAGCCGCAGCGGCGGCTGCGCCCTGTGGTCACGCCTTTTTCAGCCCCCACGGTGCTCATGTGGTAGCCGGGGGTGCCAGGCTTTTCCCAGTCTAGCTCGGTGGGGAAAGGGCCGCCGCCCACACGTGTGCAATAGGCCTTGGTGATGCCCAAAATATAGTGCAGCATGCCAGGACCCACGCCCGCGCCCGCAGCGGCATTACCCGCCACGCAGTTGCTGCTGGTGACAAAGGGGTAGGTGCCGTGGTCTACATCGAGCAGGGTGCCCTGCGCGCCTTCAAACAGCAGGTTTGCACCCTCGGCATGGGCGGTATTGAGCTCCTGCGACACATCGGCCATCATGGGGCGCAATTGCTCGGCCTGCGCCATGGATTCGGCATAGACCGCATCGAAATCAATAGCAGGTGCGTTGAGAAAACTGGTGAGCACATGGTTGTGCAGGGTGAGCAGTTCGCGCAGCTTAGCGGCAAAGCGCTCGGGGTATTTCAGGTCTTGCACCTTCAACGCTCGGCGGGCAATTTTGTCTTCATAGGCCGGGCCAATGCCGCGGCCTGTGGTGCCGATTTTGTCTAGGCCAGATTTTTCTTTAAAGGCTTCACGGGCAACGTCGAGCGCCGCATGAAAGGGCAAAATCAAGGGGCAATTGGTGCTGATGCGCAAGCGGCTGCGTACCTCTACACCGGCTTTTTCTAGGCCCGCAATTTCTTCTAGCAGCTTGGTTACCGAGAGCACCACGCCGTTGCCAATGTAGCATTGCACACCCGGGCGCATGATGCCGCTAGGAATCAGGTGCAACGCGGTTTTCACGCCATTGATAACAAGCGTGTGGCCTGCATTGTGGCCGCCTTGGAAGCGCAC
Organism: Polaromonas sp.; assembly: GCA_043728315.1. Classification (GTDB taxonomy): domain Bacteria; phylum Pseudomonadota; class Gammaproteobacteria; order Burkholderiales; family Burkholderiaceae_C; genus JAAFIP01. Next base: position 3,265 of record JAYTMT010000274.1, read on the forward strand.
CACGCCTTGGGCGGATTCGGTGAGCCAGTCGACCAATTTGCCTTTGCCTTCGTCGCCCCATTGGGTGCCGACGACGACGACATTACGACCGACTTTTTGACCTACTTTATTTATTGCACTCATTCAATATTCACCTAAAACAAAATTAAATCGATCTGAAACTTTTGATTTATACCGCTTGAATCACCCATTGACCAGCCACCTCGATCAACTCGCGGTCGCAGTCAAACTCATCAACCTCGCTCTCATGGCCAGGCAAAACGCAGACCACGGTTTCACCCCCTTGGCGCAAACGGGTGATCGCGGCACGCAAACCTGCCGACTCGCCCCAAGGCGCACGAATCGCGGCTTTGAGCGGGCGCGGTGCCACGGCGCTGACCAATTCCTTGATATCCAAGCTGAAACCCACCGCTGGGCGGTTGCGACCAAACACAGCGCCGACCTCGTCATATCGGCCACCGCGCACCAGCGAATCAGGTGCATTCTTCGCATAAATCGCAAAACGAGCGCCGCTGTAATAGGCGTAACCGCTGAGTTCGGCCAGGTCAAACGTGACTTTGGTATCGCCATTTTTATCAGCAATTTGTGACGCCAGCCATTTCAAATTTGATAGCGATGTAAGCAATATATCCGCCGGCTGAAGCACTTTTTTAGCTTCTTCCAGCACTTTTTCATCGCCATAGAGTTGCACCAAGGCGATCAGGCTTTCACGTGCTGTTTTGGGCAGGTTTTTAGTCAACATAGCCAATTCACTCGCGTCTTTTTCAGCCAGTGCAGCGTGAATTTGGCTCAGCTGCGACGCTGGCAAAACCGTTTGCAAGCTGGCTTCGGACAGCAAATACCGCACAATCCGAGCGTCAGACATATCAACACTCAGGTTGCTGACTTGGGCGACTTTCAAGCAATCAAGCGCTAACAATAAGGCTTCTAAATCCGCCTCACGCCCTGCATGGCCGTAAATTTCAGCACCAAACTGCAGCGGCTCGCGGGTGGCCTGCGGGCGGTCAGGTCGGGTGTGCAGCACAGGGCCGGCGAAACACCGGCGGGTGACACCGGCACGGTTCAGCAAATGCGCGTCAATGCGGGCGACTTGCG
>JAYTMT010000275.1:0-9468 GCA_043728315.1 Polaromonas sp.
CAGCTAGACGACGACAACCTGAGCGAGACCACGCGCCTGACACACCGCGTCTTGGATTTGCGCCGCCCTTACATGCAAAACAACCTGATGCTGCGCTACAAAGTGGCCATGGAAGTGCGCAAGTATTTGGACGGCAATGGTTTCATTGACATCGAAACACCGATGCTCACCAAGTCCACGCCCGAAGGCGCGCGCGATTATTTGGTGCCCAGCCGCGTGCAAGAAGGCCATTTTTTTGCGCTGCCGCAGTCACCCCAGTTGTTCAAGCAGCTCTTGATGGTGGCGGGCTACGACCGCTACTACCAAATCACCAAGTGCTTCCGTGACGAAGACCTGCGCGCTGACCGCCAGCCCGAATTCACGCAGATCGATATCGAGACCAGCTTCCTCACCGAGCAAGAAATCCGCGACATGTTCCAAGGCATGATGACCACGGTGTTCAAAAACACCATGAACGTGGATTTGGGTGAATTCCCAGTGATGGCCTATGCCGATGCCATGCACCGTTTTGGCTCAGACAAGCCCGATTTGCGCGTCAAGCTCGAATTCACCGAGCTCACCGATGTGATGGGTGATGTGGACTTCAAAGTATTCTCCGCTCCCGCCACCACCCCGGGCGGCCGCGTGGTGGCGCTGCGCGTGCCCGGCGGCGGTGTGGAGGGCGCAATCAGCCGTGGCGAGATTGATGCTTACACCGAATTTGTGAAAATTTACGGCGCCAAGGGCTTGGCGTGGATCAAGGTCAATGACCCCACCAAAGGCCGCGACGGCTTGCAGTCGCCGATTGTTAAAAACCTGCACGACGCAGCCATTGCCGCCATCCTCTCGCGCAGCGGCGCGCAGGCGGGCGATATTTTGTTCTTTGGCGCTGACAAAGCCAAAATCGTCAACGATGCCATTGGTGCGCTGCGCCTGAAAATTGGCCTTGGCGTATTTGGCAAGAAGAGCGGTTTGTTTGAGGCGGGCTGGCGGCCCATGTGGGTGGTGGATTTTCCGATGTTTGAGTACGACGAAGCCTCGCAGCGCTACACCGCCGTGCACCACCCCTTCACCGCGCCCAAAGACGGCCACGAAGACTGGATGACCACAGCCCCCGAGAAATGCATAGCCAAGGGCTACGACATGGTGCTCAACGGCTGGGAAATTGGCGGCGGCTCGGTGCGTATCCACCGCGCCGATGTGCAGTCCAAGGTGTTTGACGCGCTCAACATCAGCGAAGCCGAGCAAAAGCTCAAATTTGGCTTCCTGCTCGATGCCCTGCAATACGGCGCGCCCCCGCACGGTGGTTTGGCTTTTGGCCTAGACCGCATCATCACCCTGATGACGGGCGCAGAGAGCATCCGTGACGTGATCGCCTTCCCCAAAACCCAGCGCGCCCAATGCCTGCTGACGCAAGCGCCATCGCCCGTGGACGAAAAGCAGCTCAAAGAACTGCATATTCGCCTGCGCGCGCCAGCGGCTACGTAAATTAAGGCATCAAGCGCTTACTTAATTCCATTCAAGAGCGCTTTTTAGCGCTCTTTGTCATTGTGCGTGGACTGTGTGTAGGCATTGCCAATTCGTCTATTTTGGCTAAAATAGACGAATTAGACGCCTTCAAAAATGAGAAAGCCCCACCATGCAAATGACCGCAACAGCTGCTAAAAACAATTTTGGACACATGCTCGACGCGTGCCAAGCGGGGCCTGTTTTTATTGAAAAATCAGGGCGCGCGCACAGCGTGCTGATGTCAATGCAGGAATACCAGCGCTTGAAATCTGTAAGCGCAGCCGATACGGATGGCGATATTCGCCGTGCACTGGAGCCCGGCCAAGCCTTGTATGCCAAATACAAAGCATGGGTCGATTGGCAAAACGCGCTGGTAGATAAGCATGGCGTGTGGAGCGACGGCCTGGTGGAGTGGCAGGGCGATCTGGGTGCTTTGTCCGTTGGCGATGCCTTGATGGACAAGGCCGCTTGATGGCCCAATACGACGTGTATTTGAATCCCAACCCGGCGTATCGCCAGGATTTCCCCTATGTGGTGGACGTTCAGCACCGCTCGCTGCAGCTTGCCCGCACGCGCATGGCTATGCCTTTGGCACGCTTTAACCCGCGTGCAGCCGCTGGCGCTGTGCCATACGGCGTGCCCAAACGCTTAACCCCTCGCATTCCATTTGAAGGCGAAGAATTAATTTTGATGCCGCACCTAGCAGCGGCGTTGAATGTTGGGTTTCTGAAAAAACCGATTGGCACGGTGCTCGCGTTTTCAGCAGAGATTCAAGCAGGGATTGATGCCGTGCTCTCGGGCGTTTAATGCTTACAAGATCGTCCTTGAAAATTCCAATCTCGGTCTTGGTGGTGATCCATACCGCACAGCTTGAGGTGCTGCTGATTGAGCGGGTCGATGCACAGGGGCAGGCCACAGGCATGTGGCAATCGGTCACGGGCAGTTTAGATTTTGTAGCAGAAACGCCCCGCGCGGCTTGCCTGCGCGAGGTATGGGAAGAAACGGGCATTGACGCTGATGCCAGTGGATGCATACTCAGCGATTGGCAGTTGCAGCATATGTATGCGATTTATCCGCATTGGCGCAACCGCTATGCACCTGGGGTAGAACACAATACCGAGCATGTGTTTGGGCTGCAAGTGCCTGCGGCTTGCGCCGTTTGCTTAAACCCTGGCGAACACGTGGCCCACCAATGGCTGCCTTGCGAGGAGGCTGCCCAGCGCTGCTTTTCACCTACCAATGCCAGCGCCATACGCCAACTGCCGCAAATCGGTCATCGTTTGCTGTCAAAATCGACAGGGTGAACCCCACCAGCCCCTCTTCTATGCCCAAGCAGCCACTGCGCATCGCCACATGGAACATCCACAAAGGCGTGCGTGGCATTGGGCCTGCACGGCGTCTTGAAATCCATGACATGCTGCACGCGGTGGAGGGTTTTGATGCGGATTTGGTGTGCCTGCAAGAGGTGCGCGGCCATAACCACAAAGAGCAGGCGCATTTTGCGCACTGGCCAGACACCCCGCAGGCCGACTACCTTGCGCCCGAGGGCTACAGCGCCATTTACCGCAGCAATGCCTTCACCCGCCACGGCGAGCACGGCAACGCGCTGCTCTCGCGTTGGCCCGTAGTAGCGGTGCAGCACGAAGACATGAGTGACCACCGCTTAGAGCAACGCGGGTTACTGCATGTTGTGGTGCAGGCGCATGGGCGCGATGTGCATGTGATTGTGGTGCATCTGGGGCTGATAGCGGCCAGCCGTTTGCGCCAACTGGCGCAGCTCAAGGCCTTCATTGCGCGCGAAGTGCCGCCAAACAGCCCGCTTTTTGTGGCCGGAGACTTCAATTGTGGCAATGTCGCCGTCAAATGGTCATTTGATGCTATGCAAAATGTAGCGTATAAATCAACATCTAAAACCAATACTTTTCCAGCGCGGCTGCCGCTCGTGCCCTTTGACCATGTGTTTGCACGCGGCGCGCAGCGCATGGCGCAGCATGTGCCGCGCGGGCGCATTTGGGCGCGCATGTCAGACCATCTGCCCTTGATCGCAGATTTTGAGCTGCCCGACGCTACATGAAACCGCCGCCAAGCGCCATGCCACAGCTCACATCGCATAACCAAATTGAGCTTTTGCAAGGCAGCACGGAGCTGTTTCCGGCCCTGGTGAAGGCCATGGACGCAGCCACCCACAGCGTGCACATGGAAACCTATATTTTTGACTTCACCCAAACCGGCGCAGACGTGGGCGCGGCGCTGGAGCGCGCAGCGCTGCGTGGGCTGGATGTGCGGCTGGTGGTGGATGGCGCGGGCACGCCAGAGGTGCGCGCCGACTGGCGCGCCCGCTGGGACAGTGCGGGCGTGCAGTGGCGGGTGTACTCGCCGCTGGGACGGCTGGGTTTTTTGATTCCTAGCCGCTGGCGGCGGCTGCACCGCAAATTGGCGGTTATGGATGCGGGGCAGGGCACCCAACTGGCGTTTTGCGGCGGTATCAATGTGCTGGACGATTACTTTGACCCCAACCACGGCGTTCTGAATGCCCCGCGCTTTGATTTTGCGGTGCGCATGCGCGGTGCGGTAGTGCAGCAGGTGGCGCATGCGCTGGCCGACGTGTGGCAGCGGCTGGATGTGGCGCACCTGATGGCCCAAGGCCAGTGGCGCGGCGCGGCCACTGCGGCGCAGCGCCAATTGAAGCTTCGCGTGCGCGGCGCGGGTGCTTGGCTGGGTTTGCCAGCATCGCTGCACGGGCGGGCAGACCTTGCGGCGTTAAAAATCCCCCACAACGCCCAAATGCACGGCCCCGTGCATTTGGCGCGCGCAGGCATGCTCACACGTGACAACCTGCGCAACCGCAGGCGCATTGAGCGCGCCTATTTGCAAGCCATTGGCCATGCGCACAGCGATGTCACCATAGCCAACGCCTATTTTCTGCCCGGCCGCAAAATGCGTGTGGCACTCGTTGCCGCAGCCAAGCGCGGCGTGCGCGTACGCCTTTTGCTGCAAGGCCGCTACGAGTATTTCATGCAATACCACGGCGCCCGCCCTGTGTATGCCACGCTGCTGGCGGCCAATGTGGAAATTTATGAGTATTCAGCCAGCTTTTTGCATGCCAAAGTGGCTGTGGTGGATGCCGACATGAAACACGCCTGGGCCACAGTGGGTTCTAGCAACTTAGACCCTTTAAGCCTGCTGCTGGCGCGCGAGGCCAACGTGGTGGTGCACGACAACGCCTTTGCACTGGCCCTGCGCGCTCGGCTGGATGCCGCCATGGCCCTAGAAGGCACGCGCCTAGACCCCGCCGCCTACGCCCACCGCCCCTGGGGCCAGCGCCTGCGCGAGCGCGTGGCATTTGCCATCATGCGGGGAGCGCTTTGGGTGACAGGCAAGCGGTATTGAAAGCAGCACTGTGAATACTATTAAATATATAGCGGTATATGACCATATGACGCTGACATTGGCCTAAAAAACCATAAAATCCCATATTTCAAGCGTATTTGCCAGTCTGGTAACATCCTACATGCTTATGAAAACTACTTCCACCCCATCAAGCCTCGAGTCCGAGCAGGGCACACCGGTGTCCGTCAAAATCCGTGAACGCATTGCCGCAGCCAAAAAGCGCTTCAATGCCAACGACAATATTGCCGATTTCATAGAACCCGGCGAACTCGCTGCGCTCTTGGACGAGGTCGAATCCAAAATGCAAGGCGTGTTGGAAAGCTTGGTGATTGACACCGAAACCGACCACAACACCAACAACACGGCGCGCCGCGTGGCCAAAATGTACCTCAACGAGGTCTTCAAAGGCCGCTACGTGCCAGCGCCTGCGATCACCGAGTTTCCCAATGCCGAGCACCTCAACGAGCTGATGATTGTCGGACCCATTACCGTGCGCAGCGCTTGCAGCCACCACTTTTGCCCCGTGATTGGCAAAATTTGGATTGGCGTGATGCCCAACGAGCACACCAATGTGATTGGCCTGTCGAAATACGCGCGCTTGGCCGAATGGGTCATGGGCAGGCCGCAGATCCAAGAAGAAGCCGTGGTGCAGCTGGCCGATTTGATCCAGCAAAAAACCCAGCCCGACGGCCTAGCCATTGTCATGGAGGCCAGCCATTACTGCATGGGCTGGCGCGGCGTGAAAGACATGGACAGCAAGATGATCAACTCGGTGATGCGCGGCAGCTTCTTGAAAAACACCAACTTGCGCCGCGAATTTTTGGCACTCATTCCGCGCCAAAACAGCGGTGCACAATAAATTTTGACCAGGTAATCCCCATGTTAGTACGCCTTTTGTATGTCAGCCGCTTGGCCGACCCCACCAAGCCCGAAGTGATTGATGGCATTTTGGCCGATTCACGCAAACACAATCCTGCGCAGGGCATCACGGGTATTTTGTGCTACGGCGCAGGCATATTTTTGCAGGCCATTGAAGGCGGGCGCGATGCGGTAAGCCAGCTGTACAACCACATCAGCAAGGACCTGCGCCACAAAGACGTGGTGCTGCTGCATTTTGAGGAAATCACCGAACGCCGTTTTGGCGGCTGGACCATGGGTCGGGTTGATTTGGCCAAACTCAATACCACCATTGTGCTCAAGTATTCAGAGCGCCCCGAGCTTGACCCGTATGGTGTGAGCGGGCAAATGTCACTGGCTTTGCTCGAAGAGTTGATGGCCACCGCCTCCATCATTGGCCGTGCCTAATTGCTGCTGAATATGGTGCTGCGCATAGCGCTGGCGCTTGGCGATTAGCATTGCGCCTAGTTTTACGCTTTGGGGGGAGCAGTTGTACACATGAATGCATGCGCCATTGGCTGTGATTTTTCTAGCAGTCCCAACAACCGAAAACCTATTGTTTTTGCCATCGGCCAAGCGTCAAAAGGACGTGTAGTGCTGTCGCAACTGGAGCGAACGCCTACTTTGGATGGTTTTTCTAGTTGGCTCAATCGGCCTGCGGATTGGATCGGTGCATTCGATTTGCCTTTTGGGCTGCCGCGAGAGTTGGTCGAAACGCTGGGCTGGCCTACCGATTGGGAAGACTGCATGCGGCATTACGCTGCGCTGTCCCGCGAACAAATCCGCACCCTTTTCAAAGCCTTTTGCAATGCACGGCCCCTAGGCGGCAAATTCGCCCACCGCGCCACCGACGGGCCCGCTGGCAGCAGCCCCAGCATGCAATGGGTCAACCCGCCTGTGGCCTACATGCTGCATGCAGGTGTGCCGCGCTTGCTTGACGCGGGCGTGCATCTGCCGCGCTTGCACGGCGGCAGCGCAGCCGATGCAGGCCAGCACGGCCAGCCACGCCGCATCGCTTTAGAAGGATACCCCGGCCTGTTAGCCCGTGAAATCCTGCGCAACCGCAGCTACAAATCCGACGACAAAGCCAAACAAACCCCCGAACGCCTGATAGCCCGCAAAGACCTGATTACAGCCCTAGAAAACGGCCAAACCCGCTTGCAACTGCGCTTAAAACTCAGCAACGCCCAACGCGAGACCCTGATTGACGATGCCAGCGGCGACAGCTTGGATGCCACACTGTGCATGCTACAAGCCGCGTGGGCGCAGGCGCGCTTTGAAGCCGGTGATATGCATTACGGTTTGCCAGAGTGTGACCCGCTGGAGGGGTGGATTGTGACGGCGTGAGGCGGCTGCGCTTGCTGGCCAGGCGCATGCATTAAACTCACTGTGTGACTTACGCCGCCCACATCAATTCCACCTTAAAACCGGTTGCCAAAGCCAAGCCCTTGGTGCTCGATTTATTCGCGGGTTGCGGCGGTTTAGCGTTGGGTTTTGAGTCACAAGGCTTTGAAACATTGGGCTACGAAATGGACGCGGATTGCTGCGCCACCTATCGGCACAATTTGCATGGCGATTGCATACAAGCCAAGCTAGACCGTGACTATGTGTTTCCTAAAGCGCAAGTCGTAATAGGCGGGCCTCCTTGCCAACCGTTTAGCGTGGGTGGGCATCAAAATGGCATCCGTGATGCGCGGGATGGGTTTCCTGCGTTTATATCCGCGGTAGAGCAAGCACAGCCAGAGATTTGGATGTTTGAAAACGTGCGGGGCTTGATGTACCGCAACCGCGACTATTTGGATGTGATTATTGATGTGCTTGAGGGCTTGGGCTATGTGATTGAGTTTCGTGTGCTCAATGCGGTCAACTATGGCGTACCGCAAAACCGAGAGCGGGTGATTGTGGTGGGGCATCGAGGAAGTTTTGAATACCCTGCGGCGCAAGCTACGCGCATCACAGCTGGACAAGCACTTGGCGCACTGGCCAGCCAAGTGGATGCACAGTCTAAGTTTTTAACAAGCAGCATGGATACCTATGTGGCCAAATACGAGAAGGCATCCAGCTGTATCACGCCGCGTGATCTGCACCTTGACCGTCCTGCCAGAACCTTAACTTGCCGTAACTTGGCAGGTGCGACGGGCGATATGCACCGCGTGAATCTGCCTGACGGCAGGCGCAGACGCTTGACCGTGCGTGAGGGTGCACGCCTGCAAAGTTTTCCAGATTGGTTTGAATTTCAAGGCAATGAAACCAGCCGCTACAACCAAATCGGCAATGCTGTGCCGCCTATGATGGCTTACTGCATTGCGCAGAGTTTTAGGAATTATTTGAACTCTACTTTGCGTCTGGATACAAGAGAAATCGCAAAACGTCGCCATCCTGCGCAGCTTCAGCTGATTGCCGCTTAAGACCTATGTCCAAAAAATCCATTGAACGTATTGTCCAAGAAGCGCTGCAAGTGCTAGAAGCTCTGGGTATTCCAATCTCCGACATGACTGAGCGTCGTAGGCAAAAGATGGCGAAGGCATTTTTAGCTGTGGCTGGATTGAAGCCCGGCAGCTCTTGGGTGTATGCGCAAGACAATGATTCAGGCTATCGCCTGCGCTCGCGCGAGATCATTGCATTCATGAACGCCCACTTGGGCGAGGCAATAGCCGATAGCTCCTATGATGATATTCGCCGCGAGGATTTGGTTTTCCCGGTCGAGGCTTTGATTGTCCTCAAAAGTGCAGCGAATTCGAGTGCCAACACCAATGACGGCACTCGTGGCTATGCCATAGAGCCCCAAGCAGCCAAAGCTATTCGCCAGTTTGGTACGCCTCAATGGAGCGCAGCCGTAAAACTGTTTCTTAACGGCAAAAGTACCCTGCGTGCGCAATTACAGCGCACACGCCAGTTAGCGCGAATTCCAGTGAATGTAGGTGGTAAAGCTTTAAACTTCAGCCCTGGCGCGCACAACCAACTTCAAAAGCAAATCATCGAACAGTTCTTACCGATTTATGGTTTTGCAGCAGAGGTTTTGTATGTGGGAGATACCACCAAGAAGAACCTATTTCTTCAAGAAGAGCGATTACAAGCCTTGCAGTTTTTTGAACTCGCGCATGATAAATTGCCTGATGTTGTGGCGTATTCGGCTGCAAAAAACTGGTTGTATTTGATCGAAGCGGTGACTACCGCTAATCCGATTGACGAATTACGCAGACGTACATTAGCGGCATTAACGGCGCGGTGTACGGCAGGTGTTGTCTACGTTACCGTTTTTCCAGACCGCGTTACTTACCGCAAATTTGCCAAAGATATTGCTTGGGAAACCGAAGTATGGATAGCCGATGCACCTGAGCACATGATCCATTTCAATGGCGATAAATTCCTAGGCCCCTACAAGGCCTAATTCGCTTACATCTCCACCTCCACATCCGGTATCCGGTTAAATGCAATCCGCATGGGTGCGTGGTGCAACGCACCGTGGGCGGTGGCGAAGTACAGGGCGTTTTTGCCTTGCACTTTGTTGATGGCGTCTATTGCCGCGTGCAGGCGGGCACGGTCGCCCAGAGGCAAGGGCTGGCTGGCCAGCTTGGACAGGCCGCGCACGGGGGCTGGCGTGGCACTTGTAGCGTCAAAATTTGTAGCGTCAAAACTTGAGGCTTCAAAATTTGGCGCATCAAACAGCGAGGGCGTGTGCATGGCCACGGG
>JAYTMT010000276.1:0-4493 GCA_043728315.1 Polaromonas sp.
ATTCAAAGGCGGCATCATGAAAATTCTAGAAGATGCCAAAGCCCAGGGCATCGAGCCATCTGTCATACCGATGGCGTTGACCAATTTGTGGGGCAGCTATTTCAGCCGAATTGAAAAAAATGGTGCGATGGTGCGGCCCTTCAGACGCGGTGTTTTCAGCCGTGTGGGGCTGAATGTGGGCGCACCACTGGCTGCTAGCACAGTGCAGCCTGCGATGCTGAAAGAGCGCGTACAGGCGCTCTTGGTCAGCTAAAGTGTCGTCACAAGATACCAGTGGCATGACTGACTACTACTTTGTGTTGGGTAGTAATAATTTCCTAAATTTTGTACGATACTTGACCCATCCCAATTACTGAATATCTCAGAAGGATCCATTAATGTCTGAAGTCACTAGCCCAGCGCCTGCCATCTTTACCCTTGCGCCTCCCGAAGTCATCGTTCCTTTGGCGGACGATATAGCGAAAACCGCAGTTCCCTTGGCCAAAGAAACGCAAGCCGCCGTGGATGCCCAGGTAAATCAATTCATGGAGGGATTGCTAAAGGAGGACGTTCAGAGCGAGGCCTTCAAGGCCAAGCTGGATAGCGCTTTTGCATTGGGGCGAGAAGAAGTGTCGGTAGCCTCCAGCCTGATGCAGGGACGTTTTATGCAGCGCAATTTTGCCGGCATCGAAGACAGCAGTGCCTTCAAAGCCATTCAGGACATGCGAGGCCACTTGGACGAGTTGAACCCCGGGAAAGAGGGTGATTTGTTTCAGCCTCAAAAATTGCTCGGTTTCATACCGTTTGGCAACAAGCTACAGTCTTACTTCCGAAAATACCAAAGCGCGGGCTCGCAGTTGCAAAAAAGCATGCAACAAATTTACGAGGCCCGAGATGACATGCAGCGCGACGTGGTCGACATTGAGGCCACCCGTGGCAAGCTGTGGGATGCCATGCAAAAACTCTCAGGCGCCATCTATTTTGCCGAAACCCTCGATGCCAAATTGGCTATAAAAGTGGCTGCGTTACAGTCTACGGATGTCGTCAAAGCCAAGGCATTGGAGCAAGAAGTATTGTTTTATGCCCGGCAAAACCTGCAAGACATGCTCACCCAGCAAGCCGTCTGCACGAATGGGTATCTGGCGTTGGATGTGCTGAAAAAAACCGGGCGCGAAATGATGAACGGTTGTACCCGTGTCGCCACCACCGGCATGAGCGCACTGGCCGTTGCGCAAACAGTCGCCCGTGCCACAGGCAACCAAATCCGCGTCATGGAAATGCTCAGTGGCGTGAATAGTTCGATTGAAAACCTCGTGGCTGAGTCTGGCCGCCAGTTAAATAACCACGTTGAAAAAACCACTCAATTTGCGCAAAACCCCATGTTAGGCGTCGAGAAAATGAAGGAAATGTTTGACCAAACCTTCAAAGCCATGGATGCCATGGACAATTTCAGAACCAAATCGATCGAGGTGATGGGACAAAACAATGCCATCATGAAAGAGCAACTTGCGCGCGCGGATCAATACATCGACCGCAATCGCCAAAAGCAGGCGCGCGAGGCAACACGAGTGGGCATGGCAGGACCTGTCGCCCTGTAAGCTTAAGAACAGAGAATTTTTTAACTAATCAAAAGGACTTTTATGGCTTCTCAATACGTAATGCAGCGCGATACCAATGGATGGCGGATGCAGGTCTGGATCGCATTTGCTTTGGCAGTCACCTCTTGTGCAATTGGCGTTCTTCGGTTACCTGGACAGGAGCTAGACCGTGCGTTCCTGGCTATTGGCCTGTTCTTTTGCCTATTTGCTTCATTTGCAGTGGCTAAGACGTTGCGTGACAACCGCGATGGTCAAGTGGACACAGCCTCGTGGATTATGACCGTATGGGTGGCTTTTGCCGCAGCATTTTGCTTGACTGCTTGGGGCCTGTGGCGGATGAATATCGCAGAATGGCAAAAAAGTTTTATGGTGGTGAGCTGGCTGTTTTTGGTAAGCACTACATTCACCGTAGCCAAATTGGTACGTGACAAACACGAGGCAGACCTGATGGACAGATCAGGCAGCACCAAAGCTGACGCCTGATGGCCAAGGAACGCTTACCTTAACGATCTGAGCGGGTTTTGGCAGCGAGAAAGCGCTGCTGCAGCATCAAGGAGTCACCTGCCATTTGTGCCAGGTGATTTTCTTTACTCTGCAACTGGTTGCTGAGCATGTCCATCTGGTCGTGCAACAGGGTAAGCGCAGTTTTACCGTCTTCAATCACCAACGTGGCCCTGTTCTTTTGCGGAACGCGAAAGTAACTATTGATAGAGTCGGGCAAATAGCGGCGCACGCATTCACGAATAAAGAGTTGATCCTCATTAGAGAAAACCTGGTTGCCCTTGGTATGGGTGATCAAGCCAACGCAGCGCGTAATCAAGGCCTTCAGCTGGGACAGTTTGTCCAAAGTGCCCTGGGATGCATCTAATGCCAGCTTTTCCATAGCCTTGTCTAGGTTATCAATGTCGGCTAGCTGGATTAGCTCTACCCTGTGTTCAGCTGCTGCGCTCAAGCCAGAGCGTCTTGATCGGAAAGTCAAGTAAAGCCTGCCTGCAAAGCCGCATAAAAATGCCACACTGACTCCAGCTATCCACGCGGAGCTTTGAATCACGCCCAACGTAAATCCGACAGCGCTCGCTGTCGCTCCAAGCACCATCACGACGTCCAATGCATTCAAGGGCTGAGTGACATGTGCACGTTGCTGAACCCCCGACAGACGCTCAACCAAAGAGCTGCCGAGCCGTTGTCTGGCCTGGACTGCAGCTATCCGCGCCTGTACAGCTGGCGCATCTTGCACAGAGGGAGCAGGCGCAACCAATCGACGATTGACCGGGCCTTTGGCCACAGCAAACTTCTTACTAATTTCGGGGTCACTCATGACGTATGGTTTCTAGAATTGGGTTTGACAAGCAGTTGATACTCAGCACGTTTTCTGCAAGTTGGACGGGAGTTGATGATTTCATATTAACGCATCCGTTAAATCATCGCCAAACAATGCTGGGCATTTCACCAGAGACCGCTTTTCACACGTTTCAACCCTTCTGTATCTTTGCCGAATACTACATGCATCCCAGTACCGAAATCTATCCGTTTGTCATTGCGCAGCTAAAACTATTGCAGCGCAACGGCCACCGCTCTAACACGCGCTGCGCTGACCATCTCGCCAATTTGCGGGCCTTGTTTGCCCTGCGCCATTGCAGCCGCTGCTATCGGTTCGGTGGCTACAGCCAAAGCCGCTTGTAGAGCCAGCGCCAAGCGTGTGCGCTGCGGGTAAGGTGTATCGTGCAGGCCCAGGCGGCCACGGGCATCGCACTCGCACGCCAACAGCACTTGGGCAAAGCGCTCGGGTTTACGCACTGCGTCACAGCGCTCTAAGAGGCGCATCACAGCGGCGGCGTTCAGATCGCCGCTGCGGTGGATATTGCCGTGCTCTTTGGCTACTACCACGGCCAGCTCTTTGCAGTCGGTGGGCACGCGCAGGCGTTCGCACACGGGCAGCAGCAAATCAACGCTGCGGGTTTCGTGGTCAATATGCCGTGGCAACACGTCGGCGGGGGTGGTGCCTTTGCCCAGGTCATGCATCAGGCAGGCCCAGCGTACGGCCAGCGGGGCATTAAGCTGCGCGGCCATGTCCAGCACCATCATCAGGTGCACGCCGGTGTCAACTTCGGGGTGGTGAGCTTCGGGCTGCGGCACGCCCCACAGGCGGTCTACCTCGGGCAGCAGTACAGCCAGCGCACCGCACTGGCGCAGCACCTGAAACATGCGCGAAGGTTTAATCTCCATCAAGCCCTTGGCCAGCTCTTGCCACACGCGCTCTGCCACCAGTGCATCGACCTCGCCCGCGGCCACCATGCGCCGCATCAAGGCCATCGTCTCAGTGGCTACGCTAAAGCCTGCAAAGCGTGCTGCAAAACGGGCTAGTCGCAAGATGCGCACGGGGTCTTCGGCAAAGGCTAGGCTGACGTGGCGCAGCACTTTGTCCGCAATATCGCGTTGGCCGTGGTAGGGGTCAATTAACTCGTAATTTTCTTTGTTTTCAGAAGAAAAACAGTCGATAGTCCAAGTATTTATTGATCTGACAGCTATGGAATTGATAGTAAGGTCACGCCGTACCAAGTCCATCTCTAGCGTCACATCAGCATCGGTATAAAAACTAAAACCGTGGTAGCCCTTGGCGGTTTTGCGTTCAGTGCGGGCCAGGGCGTACTCTTCGTGCGACTTGCGGTGTAGAAACACTGGGAAGTCTTTGCCTACGGGTTGGTAGCCAGCGGCCACCATCTCTTCGGGTGTGCTGCCTACCACCACGTAATCGCGGTCGTGCACGGGCAGGCCCATCAAGGCATCTCTGACAGCGCCGCCAACTAGGTAGATTTTCATGTTGGCTAGTGTAGCTTTTTACTTTGCTGCTTGAATTGCTCTTTCATACCGGGCACTGGCTATAGCTTCGCGGGACCAAGCCGGCGGTGTGCTCAT
>JAYTMT010000277.1:0-5250 GCA_043728315.1 Polaromonas sp.
ACCTCAGACCGAAACATGCGTTGGCACAGCGCTCACTTAGCCGCAGAAGTGACTACCTCAGACCGAAACATGCGTTGGCACAGCGCTCACTTAGCCGCATTAGGAAAAAACACCGATTCACCACCAATTTTGTAGCCTGCTATCGCGCTTTGGCCCGCGCTTGATACCACCCAGTCGATGAATTTTCCAGCATCTGCGGCTTTCACATGGGGGTGTTTGGCGGGGTTGATGCTGACCACGCCGTATTGGTTGAACAGTTTGGTGTCGCCCTCTACCAGCACTGCTAAATCGGCGCGGTTTTTAAAGTTTAGCCATGTGCCGCGATCGGCCAACACGTAGGCCCCTGTGGCCGAGGCGATGTTGAGCGCAGGGCCCATGCCGCAGCCGCATTCTTTGTAACCGCTGCCTTTGCCCGCTGCCTTGTTTGCGCCAGAGGCCGCCATGCCCCAGTAGCGCAGCTCGGCAGCGTGGGTGCCCGATTTGTCGCCACGGGAGACGAAAGCGGCGTTGGCGGCGCTGAGCTTTTGCAGAGCGGACACGATATCTTTTCCCCGCGTTTTGGCGGGGTCGGCCTTGGGGCCAATCAGCACAAAATCGTTGGTCATGACCGCGCTGCGTTTGAGGCCAAAGCCCTCGGCCACAAACTTTTCCTCGGCCACTTGGTCGTGCACAAAGAGCACATCGGCATCGCCTCGGCGCGCCATATCAAGCGCTTGGCCAGTGCCCAGTGCCACCACTTTCACATCTAACCCGCTGGCGCGCTTGAAAGCGGGCAGCAGGTGGCCAAACAGGCCCGACTGCTCGGTGGAGGTGGTGGATGCCATGACGATGTTTTGGGCGTGCACCTGCGCTACGATGGTAAACGCTATACTAGTAATAGCAGCATATGACCATATGACCGTGACATTGGCAGTATTTTTTATAAATTGCAGATTTTTCATGCAAATTCTCCGTTTAAAAACTGCGCCGCCCGCTCTGGCAGTGTTTGGTTGAAAAAATCGCCCACTGGCAGGTCAGCCACCACTTGGCCAGCGTCTAGGCAGACCACGCGCGTAGCCAAGCGCTTGACTTGGCCCATGTTGTGGCTGGCAAACAGCAGCGTAGCGCCCTGCTCACCCGCTGCGTGCACCAGCGCCTCTACCTCGCGCTTGGCCTGCGGGCTCAGGCTGGCTGTGGGCTCGTCGAGCAGCAGCAGCTGCGCGCCGGTGCACAGCGCCCGCGCAAAGGCCAAGCGCTGCTGCTGACCGCCCGAGAGGGTGCGGGCGCTGCGGCTGGCCAAATCGGCCAAGCCCACCTGCTGCAAGGCGGTGCGCGCCGCCGCCTTGGCCTGCGCCCACGCGTTCCAAGAAAGTGAGCCGCCTAGCCATGCGGCCAGCGCCACGTTGGCCAGCACACTGCTGCGCAGCACAAAGGGTTTTTGAAACACAAAAGCTTGCCGCACTGCTGCATCGCGGGTCAGCGTGCCTGCCGTGGGTGCAATCAGGCCATTGGCCAAGCGCAGCAGGGTGCTTTTGCCGCTGCCATTGCCGCCCACCAAGGCCACGCGCTCGCCTTTTTGCAGCGTTAAATGCACGCCACGCAGGGCTTGCACGCGGCCAAAGCGCACGTCAGCCGCTTCAATATGCAGCAATGCAGTCATAGTGCCTGCGCTTCCCGCGCTTCACGCCAGCGCTTGAGCAGGGCAATCACTGCGTTTAAACCTAGCACTATCAGGAGCAAAACCATGCCCAGCGCCAGCGCCAGCGGCAAATCGCCTTTGCTGGTTTCTAGCGCAATCGCTGTGGTCATCACGCGCGTGAAGCCCTCGATATTGCCGCCCACCACCATTACCGCACCCACCTCGGATATAGCGCGGCCAAAGCCTGCTATCACCACCGTGAGCAGGGCGTAGCGCCCATCCCAAGCCAGCAGCATGCTGCGCACCAGCGTGCCAGCGCCCATGCTGGCCAACTGCTCGCCATGTGCTGCCTCTGCGTCTTGCACCTGCTGCATGGCCAGTGCGGTGACTACAGGCAGCACCAGCACAGCTTGGGCCAACACCATGGCCTGAAAAGAAAACAGCCAGCCCAGATGCCCCAGCGGCCCGCCGCGCGAGAGTAGCAGGTAGACCAGCAGGCCCAGCACGACCGAGGGCATGGCCAAGAGCGTGTTAAGCAGGGTCAACACCACAGCCCGCCCCGCAAAGCGCGCCACCCCCAGCCACGCGCCCGCCAGCAGCCCCACGCTACAGGCCAGCGCGCAAGCGGCCGCACTCACGGCCAAGGAGCGGGTCACGATGCCAGCCAAACTGGGGTCGAGGCGAACAACCAAGCCCAGCGCGGTGGCTAGGCTTTCCGATAGAGTATTCATAAATTGCCACGATGCTAACTCCCAGCAGCTGGCAGTGCCATTGGGGATGTCGAGCTATGCAGTGCCTTGCATAAGTAGGTGCTGTGTGAGCCTGCGGGTAAGCGCTGCGTTTTTACGGCACACTATGCCTCGTGCAACACCTTCACCTGTCCTACACTTTTGCGCCCAGCGCAGACGCCAACGCTGCGAGCCAGAGCGCTGGCCGCCAAACGGGGCACATATTCAACCCCGACATCAGCCTGCTGGCCGCTGTGCGCGAGCACGGCTCGATATCGGCAGCGGCGCGTGCGCTGGGGCTGTCGTACCGCCACGCTTGGGGCGCTCTGAAGCGCTGGGAGCAAACGCTTGGCCAAGCGGTGCTGGTGTGGGACCGTGGCCAAGCGGCCAAGCTCTCAGAGTTTGGCCTCAAACTGCTCTACGCCGAGCAGCTGGCACAAGCCCGGCTCGCGCCGCAAATTCAAGCGCTGCATGCCGAGCTCACCCGCAGTTTTGCCATGGCCTTTAACCCGCAGGCACAGGTGTTGCAGATGCACGTCAGCCACGACCAAGCGCTAGGCCTGCTGCAGCGGCACTGCGCCGCGCAAAATTTGCACCTTGACACCAGCTTCACGGGCAGTGTGGACGCGATTCGCGCCTTGAACGAAGGCCGCTGCAGCTTGGCGGGCTTTCACACCCTGCTGCCTTCGCCGCGCGGCTCTAAGGCGCAGCAAAGCTACCAAAGCCTGCTCACCCCCGGGCTGCACAAACTCATTGGTTTTGCCACCCGTGCGCAGGGGCTGATGGTGGCGGCGGGTAATCCACTCAAAATCACGGGCTTGGCTGACATGGCGGCGCGTAACGCACGCTTTGTCAACCGCGCTTTGGGCACAGGCACGCGGGTATTGATTGAGGAATTGTTGGCGCAATTGGGTATCGCCAACAGCCAGATCACAGGCTGGCAAAATACCCAGCCCTCACACGCCGCCGTGGCGCAGGCCGTGCACTCCGGGCTGGCCGACGCAGGCGTGGGCATCGAATCTGCCGCCCGCGCGCTGGGCTTGGATTTCATCCCGCTGACCACTGAGCGCTACGATTTGGTTTGCCTCAAATCCACACTGGACGAGCCTGCGATGCTGGCGCTGCGGCTGGTTTTGCAGGGCGATACTTGGCAAGCCATGGTCAATGCACTGCCCGGGTATAGCGCTAACCAGTCGGGTGAGGTGCTGTCTTTGTCTGACACACTCGATTGGTGGAGTTTTTAAAATTTTTGACGCATTGTCAGCACCATATGGTCATTGTTTGCTATTTTAGATATAGCATACAGCAGAGTTTAAATAGCGCAGGTGCGAAACCCATAAAACCCCGCGTCGCGCTGCGGCAGGGCAAAGCCACGAAAGCTGGCCACCTTCATGCGGGCTCGCGTGGCAAAACTTGCGCCGCGCAGCACTTTGCAGCACTCAAAGGCATCGGCGCTGTATTCTGCCCACGGCGCGGATTTAAAAGCGCCTTTAAAAGTACTGGCCACGTCGTTCACTTCGCCATAAGGCCGAAAGGTCGAAGCCGTCCACTCCCACACATCGCCCCACCTAAAGCCCATTCCCTTGCCGCGGCCTGCGGCCACTTCCCATTCCACCTCGCTAGGCAGCCTGCGCCCGGCCCAGCGGGCAAAGGCATCGGCCTCGTACCACGTGAGGTGCAGGGCGCTGCTAATGCCTGCGCTGCGCTGGGTTTGGCCAAATCGGGTTTGCATCACAGCGCCGCTGGCCACACCAATTTGCTCCACAAAGCGCGGGCCACGCCTGCCCTCGCCTGCGGCCAGCTTTTCTAGCCACGCCCAGCCGCTGGCCGACCAATGCGCCGCATCGTCATAGCCGCCGTCGTCGACAAACTCTACGTATTGCGCCCAGCTCACGGGCTGCGCGTCAATTTCAAACTCGGGCACGGCCACGCTGGCGGCGCACAGCTCGTTATCCCACGCAAAGCCGCCAGTGTGTGGGCTGTGCCCCAGCGCCCAGCGCGTGGCGGGCATCAAAAGCGGCTCGCGCGGGGCGTAGGGGCGTGTGGGCTCAAAATCGAGCTTAATGCCCTGCGTTTGCGCCATCACGCACAGCTGCTCGCCCAGCTGGTCTTCACGAAACAGCGCCAATCGGTAAAAATACAGCGCTTGGTCGGTGTCCGGCGTTTTCTCTAAGAGCTCCAGCGTGGCCTCCAGCGTGGCCAGCAAATAGGCTTTCACGTCGCCCACACTGGGGTATTGCAGCAGCGCCCGCTCGGAGCGCGGCGCTAAGCCGGGGTGAAAGCACACATCAGCGCGCGGCTCTATGCTGGCCAGCCGCGTGGGCTGGGGCGGGCACTGGTCGCCACTTGCGCGTTGCGTGTTGCGGCCAATCCACCACTCGCCAAACCAGCCAATATGCCCCAACAGCCATAGCGGCGGGGTATGCGCCGCTGCGCCTTTAGCCAGCAGCAGGCCGGGCAGCGCACGCTCGATTTGCCCGGCCACATGCAAGCTGTGGTTGCGCGCATCCATCAGCGCCAACGACAGCACATCACGGCCTGCGCTGCGCATGGCAGGCGAATCAATCGACGGAGGTGGGCTGAAGGTTTGCATGGGTGTGCGTGGGTAGCTAGTACCAAATTATCCACTAGAGCAGCTAAAGCCCTGCGCGGCCTGTCAGCGTTTTGACTATCTCGCCGTTTAACGCGCCCGAGCAGCGTTTTGGCTATTTCCTTGTTTAGCGCGCCTGATCAGCGTTTTGGCTATTTCGCTGTTTAGCGCGCCCGATCAGCGTTTTGGCTATTTCGCTGTTTAGCGCGCCCGATCAGCGTTTTGGCTATTTCGCTGTTTAGCGCGCCCGATCAGCGTTTTGGCTATCCCGACGCGCCCTCATGCGGGAGTACCCGAAATCGGTCGGTCGGGAT
>JAYTMT010000278.1:0-16780 GCA_043728315.1 Polaromonas sp.
AAGTACACTTATCCACAGTTGCTGGCTCAAATATCAGCAACCCGCCCTGGCTCAATATTGGATCGGCAGGGTGGCTCAGTATTTAATCGGCGCGGACAGACGAATATGAAAAGACGCATTCTTATTCAAACACTTGCTGCAGCTGCGACAAGCGCTGGGCTCTCAACTTGGGCGCAGGCGGGCTTTCCCGACCGAGCCGTAAAAGTCATCGTGCCATTTGCACCTGGCAACACACTGGACACTGCGCTTCGCCAAGTGGCTGAAGTGTTTAAGCAAAGTACAGGCCAATCCATCGTTGTAGAAGCCAAGCCCGGTGGCTCGGGCATTATCGCCGCGCAAAACGTGATGCAAGCAGCACCCGATGGGTATACCCTGCTGCTGGCGAACACCAGCATGTTCACCATCAACCCCCACACTTTTTCCAAGCTGCCCTACGATCCAGAAAAAAACTTCAAACCAGTCACCAATTTTCTAGGTGCGGCACTGGTCATGGCGGTGAATGCAAGTGTGCCTGCAAATAACATCGCTGAATTTGTCGCATGGTGCAAGGCCAATCCTGCAAAGGTCTCATTTGCCTCTTTTACCGCAGGCAATTCCTCCCATTTCGCCGGAGTCATACTTAACCAGCGCGCTGGCATTGACATGACCCATGTACCGTTTAATGGGACTCCTCCCGCAGTGCAAAACCTAGTAGGTGGGCAAGTCAATGCCGCCTTTGTACCCTTGCTGGCAGTCAAAGCCCATGTCGATTCAGGCAAAGTTAAATTACTGGCCATCACCAGCCCCCAGCGATCGCCTTTAGCTCCTGCCGTAGCCACTTTCAGAGAGCAGGGCTACTCAGAGCTTGATATTTACATTTGGTCCGCCATTGCTGCGCCAGCTGGCACGCCTGATGCCATAGTTGCTAAGCTGAACGCTGAATTTGGCAAGGCACTGCGAAGTGCAGAGATCCAGTCTAAGTGGGCGGCCATGGGCTTTGAGCCTTTGCCTTCCACGCCAGAGGATTTCACCCGCTTTGCGCAAACAGAATCCAAGCGCTGGGCAGAAGCAGTCAAGCTCTCGGGTTTTAAAGCAGCCGAATGACCTAGCTATGCAGTCTAAGTTTCCTTTTTCCCTGCGTTTGCCAGTGTTCGCAGCGCCTATGTTTCTCATATCAGGCCCAGAGCTGGTTTTGGCCGCATGCAAAAGCGGCATTGTGGGTGCGTTTCCAACGCCCAACGCACGCCCCATTGAACAGCTAGAAATTTGGATGCGGCAAATCACCGAAGGCTTGGCCAAGGCCTGCGATACCCAAGCGCACGGCAGCATTGGCCCTTGGTGCGCCAATCTTGTGACGCATTCGTCCAACACCCGTCTGGCCGAAGATCTGGCGCTTGTTGCGAAATACAAACCACCCATAGTTGTCACCGCCTTAGGTAGCCCAAAGCCTGCCATTGAGGTGGTGCACAGCTATGGAGGCTTGGTTTTTGCCGATGTAACCACGATTGCATTGGCCAAAAAAGCCGTGGCAGCTGGTGCTGACGGCTTGGCATGCGTATCTGCTGGTGCGGGCGGGCATACAGGTTTTCTTTCGCCATTCGCTTTTATCAGCGCCATCAGAGAATTTTTCAATGGCCATGTAGTGGTAGGTGGTGGTATATCCGACGGATGGGGCATAGCGGGGGCTATTGCCAGTGGGGCAGATTTTGTTTACATGGGCACACGCTTTATTCCCACCACAGAGAGCATGGCTCCCTTGGAATATAAAAATATGCTGGTCAGCAGCACGGTGGACGATTTGATCGTCAGTGCAGGTGTCACAGGCACAGCGGCCAGTTGGCTCAAGCCCTCACTGCGAGCCAACGGCTTAGACCCTGACAACATGCCAGACGCGCCCGGCCGCAAATACGACAGCAACCAGTCTTTTGCAGGTAAGAAGTGGATGGATGTATGGGCCGCAGGACAGGGCTTGGGCGCTATCAAGTCTATAGAAACGACGGCGGTTGTAGTGGATCGCTTGGCCGCAGAGTACGCGCAGGCATTGGCTCGAATGGCTGGTCTGCCATGGGCAGCAGCAAAGCTGTAAATTCAAAAAAATTCAAAGGAGCATGGCATGAACGAACCCGTTTTTATACTTGGTGGCTTTCAAACTGATTTTGCAAAAACTTGGTCACGCCACGGCCAAGACATCTCTGACATGACCCGCGAGGCGACGCTTGGGGCCATAGCTGATTGCGCACTGGATGCATCGGCCATTGACAGTATCCATGTGGGAAATGCCTTTGGCGAACTGCAGCGGCAGCAGGCACATCTGGGTGCTATGGTGGCGCAGGTAGTGCCGCAGCTGTGGGGCGTGCCTGCCATGCGCCACGAAGGGGCGTGCGCGTCATCGTCGCTGGGGGTGCTGACCGCCATGGCCGAAATTGAGGCTGGGCGCTATGAATGCGTGCTGGTGCTGGGCGTGGAAGAGTTCAAAAACTTACCCGGCGATGTGGCCTCTCAAAATCAAAATGCCGCGGCTTGGCAAGGCCATGAGGATATTGACTGCACCTTCATGTGGCCAGCAGCGTTTGGTCTGGTAGCCCAAGAATACGAGCGCCGCTATGGTATTGACCGCAAGCACCTTAACCGCATTGCAGAGCTAAACTACGGCAACGCCAAACGCAACCCATTGGCGCAAACCCGAAAATGGCAGTTTGATGCACTCAGTTTCACCGACGACGACCAAGCCAACCCTGTGATTGAACCGGGCACCAGACGCCAAGACTGTGGGCAAATTACCGATGGCGCTTGCGCCGTTGTGCTGGCTTCGGCAAAGTTTGCGCAGGCCCATGCCACACGCCTAGGTGTGCCGCTGCGCACGCTGCCTCGCATCTCTGGCTGGGGCCATCGCAATGCAGGACTCAAGCTCAAAGACAAGCTAGAGCGCAGCCGAGCCGAGCCCTATGTTTTTCCGCATGTTCGCCAAACGATTGAAGACGCTTGGAGGCGCGCTGCTGTGCCTGGAATCAGCGCCATGAGCGGCGTTGAAACGCATGACTGCTTTACCACCACGCAATACATGGCGATTGACCATTTGGGGCTGACAGCCCCGGGCCAAAGCTGGCAAGCAGTGGAAGACGGCCGCATCGAGCGCGGGGGCAGTTGCCCTGTCAACATGAGTGGTGGCCTAATAGGTTGCGGGCATCCAGTGGGTGCTACTGGCACGCGCATGCTGTTTGATGCGGCTAAGCAAGTCACAGGCAATGCCGGTGATTGCCAAATCGAAGGGGCAAAGCGGATGCAAACCCTCAATATTGGTGGTTCGTGTGCGACGGTGGTGAGCTTTGTGGTGGAGCAAGGCACCTGAGAAAAACCATGAGCGCATCGCTTCAAATTTTTGCCCAACTGACAGTCAACGGCATTGCTGTGGGCGCTGTCTATGCACTGGTTGCATTGGGCCTTGTGTTGACTTACAAGGCTACCGAAGTGCTGAACTTTGCGCATGGTGATTTGTTGGCGTTGTCAGCTTTCATCGCATGGGGATTGATCACCGTGCTCGGGTTTTCATTTTGGTGGGCACTGTTGTCAACGGTGCTGATTGCCGCAATGGTTGCCTACTGCATTGACGCATTGATTGTGCGGCGCATTGTAGGGCAGCCACAGTTTGCTGGTGTCATGCTAACGATAGCATTGGCTTTCATGCTGCGTGGCCTTATCAGCATGGGTTTTGGTCCAGAATCGCGCAGCTACCCCACTCCTTGGACTGGCCAGACCACGCATCTGGGCGGTGTTGCCATCGCTAACCTGCAGCTTGTCATTGTGGGGATGTCACTGGTGGTCACTGCTTTGCTGTTGATTTTTTTCCGCAGCACCCGCTTGGGGGTGGCTATGCAAGCCGCATCGCAAAACCAACTGGCGGCGTATTTAACAGGGGTGCGTGTCAAGCGCATCAACTCTTTGGTCTGGGCTTTGGCGGGTGCCACAGCGGCGGTGGCAGGAGTGCTTTTAGCGCCCATCACCTTGGTAGATGTATCGCTTTGGTTTGTGGTGCTCAAGGCTTTGGCGGCCCTGGTATTGGGCGGGTTCGGCAGTATTGCGGGTGCTATTGTGGGCGGATTGTTGATTGGGCTGATTGAGCAATATGCCGGGGTATACCTGCCCGATGGCTCTAAAGACATCGTGGCCTATGTGGTGCTGATAGCGGTGCTCACCATACGGCCCCACGGCTTGCTCGGTGAAGCCCATGGCAAACGCGTGTAACTAACAAAGCACTCACTTACCAGCCAGCACGCCATGCATTTTGATTACAACACCCAACACCGTGACAGCTTTGCATTGCTGCGCCACACACACCAGCGCGTGGCCTACGGGTTATTGGCTGCAATACTTGTGCTGCTCCCGTGGGTACTGTCTAAGTTTTTTGTGGGCGAATTGGCCTATGTATTTATCCTGTGCATCGCAAGCCTTGGCCTGATGGTGCTCACTGGCTACACGGGGCAGGTGTCTTTGGGGCATGCGGCCTTTTTGGCTGTGGGTGCCTATGCCCATGCATGGATGCTTTCTAAAGGCGTGCCACTGCTGGTCTCGCTGCCTGCCTCTGGGCTATTGTGCGCAGCCTTTGGTTTGGTGCTGGGCGTTCCGGCCATTCGGGTGTCGGGCTTGTATTTGGCCATGGTAACGCTTGCCTTCTCTGTCATTGCCACCCATGTAATCGGGCACTGGACCTCAGTGACAGGTGGGTTCACTGGTTTGGCAGTGAGCGAGCCCAGTGTGGCGGGCATTGCTCTGGGTGGGCCTAAAGCCTTTTACTTTTTATGCCTAGGGGTGTTGGTGCTCGTGCTGCTTGGTTTGCTCAATTTGCTGCGCTCTGGCTTGGGCCGTGCGTTTTTAGGAGTGCGTGATTCCGAGGCAGCAGCTTACTCCTTAGGCATCCCTGTGGGCCGCGTGAAGGTGCTTGCATTTGTACTTTCAGCTGGGGTTACCGGCTTGGCTGGTGCACTCTTGGCGCACCATACCAAATACCTCACGCCTGATGCGTTCACACTGATTTTGTCAATGGAGCTGGTGCTGATGGTGGTGATTGGTGGTTTGGGCAGCCTGCGTGGTGCGGTCTTGGGGGCGATTTTGATCAGCCTATTGCCCACGTTTATTTCCCGCATCAAGCCCTTGCTGTCGGAGCGCCTTGCCAGCCAGTTTGGGCTGGAGACATTCATTTTTGGTTTTATTTTGGCCGTTTTTGTGTTGTTTGAGCCCACGGGTATCAATGGCCGCTGGCTCAAGTTACGCGCCATGGTCGAAGCATTTCCGCTCTACCGCCGCGACACCTTCAAGCGCAGCAAGCGGTACTTGAAATCGGAGCGCTACAAGTGACCCCTGCGATGCTCCAAGCGCACAATTTATCGCTGTCTTTTGGCGGCGTGCAGGCCATTGACCAGCTCAGTTTTGACGTGTGTGCAGGCGAGGTCTTGGCCATCATCGGTCCCAATGGGGCGGGCAAAACATCCGTTTTGAATGTGGTCACCCGCGTCTTCAATCCTAGCAGTGGCAGCATACTGTTTGAAGGCGCAGAGCTTACCCATCTCAAGCGCCACGAAATCGCCTCCCTAGGCATAGCCCGCACCTTTCAAAACATCGAACTCTTTGAAGCCGCAACGGTGATGGACAACTTGCTGCTGGGGCGGCACCGCTTTGGCCACGGCAACTGGTGGCAGCAACTCTTGCGCACACCAGCGGTGACCCGGCTTGAGGAAGCTTCGCGCGCTGCCGTGGAAGAGGTGATCGAATTCCTTGACCTCTCGCCTTGGCGCAACAGCGTGGTCTCTGGCCTGCCATATGGCGTGCGCAAAGTGGTTGAGCTGGGGCGCGCGCTGGCCACCAGCCCCAAATTACTTTTTCTCGATGAGCCCGCCTCCGGGCTCAACCCCGAAGAAACGCGCAAACTGGCCTTTTGGATTGACGATATTCGAGCTGACTTAGGCATTACGGTGGTGATGGTCGAGCACGACATGTCATTGGTGGGTGCCGTGGCGGATCGGGTTATATGCATGGCGCAGGGCCAATTGCTGGCCACTGGTACTGCCAGCCAAGTGCAGAGCAATCCGCTTGTGGTCAGTGCATACCTTGGAGCATGAAGCATGGCGCCATTGCTTGACATTCGCAATTTAGAAACTTGGTATGGCCCAGTGGTTGCCATTTCGGGCGTGAATATTCAAGTCAACAGCGCCCGCATTGTGGCTGTATTGGGCGCAAACGGCGCTGGCAAAACTACTTTGCTCAACACCATTGCGGGCGTGGTTGATCCTTTCAAAGGGCAGGTGGTGTTTGAGGGCGCGTGCATTGAGCGCTTAGATGCCGATGCGGTATGCCGCAAAGGCTTGGTGCTGGTGCCAGAGGGGCGGCAGGTTTTCCCCTTTTTGAGCGTGCGTGACAATTTGGCCATGGGCGCATTCACCCGCAACGACAAAGACGCCATTGGCCAAGACTTGGCGCGCGTGTACCAGTGGTTTCCACGGTTAAAAGAGCGCCACACGCAGCATGCGGGGCTGTTGTCGGGCGGGGAGCAACAAATGCTGGCGATTGGGCGCGCCTTCATGGGCAAGCCGCGCCTGCTCATGCTCGACGAACCATCGTTGGGGCTTTCACCACTACTGACCAAAGAAATTTTCAGCATCATTTGCCGCATACGCGATGAAACTGGCATGGCCATGCTGGTGGTGGAGCAAAACGCCAGTATTGCACTGGCCCACGCCGACGACGGCTACATCATGGAGCTAGGCCGTGTGGTGGCAGCCGACAGCTGCAAGGCTTTGGCACAAAAATCCGATGTGCGCGATGCCTATTTAGGCCTTGGCAACAGCCAAACCCTCAGTGGCGGCGCACAGCGCTGGACAAGGCGAAAAACATGGCGCTAACTGACACCCCCGTAGCCGAGCCAACACCAGTGACTAGTGCCACTACTGCTACCACTGAGCCCGTGCTTTTTGGTGGTGACGACACACCGCAAAAAGTCTTTCGCAGCCGCTGCCAAGCCTGGGCCAGCCAAAGCGCATTGCGCCACAAACGCCGTGGGCTGTGGGTGTCTATCAGTTGGGCGGAGTATTTTCAAAACGCCCAAGCGCTGGGGCTGGCCATGCAGGATATGGGGCTGCAACGTGGGGACGTGGTTTGCGTGCTTGCAGAAAATAGGCCTGAGTGGCTGTATGCCGACATGGGCGCGCAATGCATGGGTTTGATCGGCAATGGCATTTACCCGACTTCTTCTGAAGCGCAGGTGGCTTATGTTTTGCAGCATTCGCAGGCGCGTGTATTGTTTGTTGAAAACCAAGAGCAGCTAGAAAAAGCATTGGCTGTGCGCGCCGACTGCCCCGATTTGCTGCGCATTGTGGTGATGGAGCGCGACGGCCTGCGCGCCTTGCATGACCCGCAGGTGCAATTCTTTGACGATGTGCTGGCGCATGGGCTGCAGCTGGCGCAAAGCAAAGCCGCTGAGTTTCAAGCCAGTATCTCAGCGGGTGCGGCAAGCGACATTGCTTTTTTGGTCTACACCTCGGGTACTACAGGTGCGCCCAAGGGAGCCATGGTATCTAACCGCAATGTGGTGTTCCAGCTTGGGCAGGCCGCAGGTTATTTGAACGCTGTGCTGGGGGATAAATCACTTTCTTTTTTGCCGCTGTGCCATATTGCAGAGCGCATGGCCTCGGTGTTTAACCCCTTGGCGGTGGGCTTGGTGGTGCATTTTCCTGAAAATGCAGGCACGGTATTCAATGACCTGCGTGAAGTGGCGCCGCAGGTGCTGTTTGCACCGCCCCGCTTTTGGGAAAAGCTGTATTCGCAAATCGATCTTTTCATGCGCGATGCGGTGGCACCTGCGCGCTGGGCCTATGGAACTGCACTTGCTGCCAATCGCCAGCTGGTGGCTGAGCTGCTGGATGGGAAGCCCCCGCGCAAGCTGGGGCTGCCGCAGCGGTTTTTAAGTTTTTGCGCGTTTCGTAATTTGAAGCTTTTCTTGGGTTTGCAAAATGTCAAAACAGCGCTCACAGGTGCTGCTCCTGTGCCTGCCGAGCTTGTGAAGTGGTTCATGTGCGTGGGCATAGAACTGCGCGAAGCGTTTGGCATGACCGAGACCTGTGGCTTTTGCACTGCCACGCCGCCAGGCGGCATCAAGCTAGGCTGGGCGGGTGTGGCAGGGCCTGGCATTGGCCTGCGCATTGGGGCAGACAACGAAATTCAAGTGCGCGGCCCCCACGTGATTGCCGGTTATTGGCGCGACCCAGAAAAAACTGCCGAGGCCATTGACCCCCAAGGCTGGCTGCATACAGGGGATTGCGGCGAGATTGACAGCAGCGGCTATTTGGCCATTCGCGACCGCATCAAAGACATTTTGATTACCTCTGGGGGCAAAAACATCACCCCAAGCCATATTGAAAACCTGCTCAAGTTCAGCCCCTATATTACCGACGCAGTAGCCATAGGCGATGGGCGGCATTTCTTGACTGCTTTGGTCATGATTGACCAAGAGCATGTTGCAAAATTTGCGCAAGAGCGGCAAGTGCCCTACACCGACTTTGCCAGCCTTACCCGCGCCCCAGAGGTGATTGCACTGATAGAGCAGCAAGTGGGCCAAGCCAATGCGCAACTGGCGCGGGTCGAGCAAATCAAAGAGTTTCGTATCATCAGCCAATTGCTCAGCGCTGAGGACGAGGAGCTCACGCCCACCATGAAGCTCAAGCGCCGAGTGGTTGCCCAGAAATACGCTGCGCTGATTGACAGCATGTACGCCAAGTAGCGGCCTTGCCCTTGGATTTTCCCTACATACTTTTGCCTTTGATTCCTGTAAAACCTTAACCACCACCTCACCTTAAATGGAGCGCATTATGAAACTGCTTAGTACCCCTACCAAATCTACCTGCTTGCTGGCCACGCTTGCTTTCGCGGCATCGCTGGCGCATGCGGGGGGAGTCAGCGACACCGAGATTGTGCTGGGCTCGCACCTTGATCTGTCTGGTCCAGTGGCCGCTGGCATGCCCATGCTGCGCAATGCCATGCAGCTACGCCTTGACGAAGCCAACGCAGCCGGTGGCGTGAATGGCCGCAAATTCAAACTGGTAGTGGAAGACAACGGCAGCCAGCCGCAATTGGCGGTGCGCGCGGTGCAAAAGCTCATCAAAAGTGACGATGTTTTTGCCATCATCAACCCATTTGGCTCTGGGCCCAATGCCGCCACTGTGAAGGCCGCCACCGACGCGGGCGTGGTGGTGTTTGGCCCATGGGCGGCCTCGGGCATCATCCAAAAAGTATCGGGCAACAGCCCGCTCCTATTTACCACGGTGCAAAACTACGACACCACCACGGCCACCGGCCTGTCGTGGGCGATTAAAAACTGGGGCGCTAAAAAAATTGGCGTGATATACCAAGAAGGGCCTTTTGGCGATTTGGTGCGCGCGGGCATGAACGCCGCCTTGAAAGACGCCAACCTCACGGTTGCGGCCGAGGCCGCATGGAAGGGCGGGGATATTGATTTTTCATCACAAGTGGCCAAAATGAAGGCCGCCAATGTGGATGTGATTTTGGCCGGAACCATTGTGCGTGAAACCGTGGGCGTGATGGCCGAGGTGAAGAAAATTGGCTGGAAAGAGGTCAAAGTGCTCACCACCCTGCCAGGGCGCAGCGGTATTGTGGCTGCTTTGGGCAAAGATGCGGTAGAAGGCCTGTATGGCATTGGCGGCTGGAAGCTGCATGGCGCTGAAAGCACCGATGCCGATGCAAAAAAATTCCAAGCCGCCTACAAGCAAAAATTCAATGCCGACCCGGATGAAAACGCCGCCAACGCTTATTCCTACACCGATTGGTTCATCAAATGCGTGATGGCCGCAGGCCGCAACCTCACGGCCCAGTCGTTTGCAAAAGCCGCCCAAACCGTGCCGCACGAGGACTTCACCACCTATTCCAAGCAAAACTTCATTGCCAACCATGTGGGCCCCGAGTTCGCCTCGATTGACTTGATCAAAGGCGGCAAATGGGTGCAGCAAGCGGCGCCAATGACGGGATTGGTGAAAAATTAAATCAGTGCCACGCACGCAACAACTGCTCTGGCGGGCCTGATTGCGCCATGGCTGCTGCGCGTTTTCAGTCGGCTGACCTTGACCTCACCCGCGATGCGCTAGCCACCAGCACGTTAAGCCACGGCTTGCTGGTGGTGGGTGACCGCTGGACAGTGGCGGTGCTGCTGCACGCATTCCTTGGCGTGCGCCGCTTT
This sequence comes from Polaromonas sp., assembly GCA_043728315.1. Lineage (GTDB taxonomy): Bacteria > Pseudomonadota > Gammaproteobacteria > Burkholderiales > Burkholderiaceae_C > JAAFIP01. The sequence continues at coordinate 10,217 of JAYTMT010000278.1, forward strand.
GAAGAGTGGCAGTCTAAGCTAGGCCTTGCGCGCCACACGCTCTCCCAGCGCTTGGCCGCCATGGTGGAGCTGGGCCTGTTTGAGCGGCGCGCCTACCAAGCGCGGCCAGTGCGCATGGCCTACCACCTCACAGAAAAAGGCCTGAGCCTGTACAGCCATGTGCTCATGATGTGGGCGTGGGAGCGCCGCTGGGGCTCACGCCAGTTGGCGCTGCCAGAGCGCTTGGTGCACAAAAGCTGCGGCCACGCGTTTGTACCGGTGCTGGCCTGCGCGGCATGCGAAGGCAAAGTAGGTTTGCATGATTTGAGTTTTAGCTTAGCAGTGAATACCCAGCTGCGCCCGCTTGGCGCTGGCCGAAGCCGTGGGGCGCGCTTGTCGCAGGCTGAGAGCCAGCAGATGGGTCTGGGGCTCAGGGTAGACCGGTGGGCCTTGCTGATCGTGTCTGCCATCGTGTTGGGATGCCACCATTTTGATGCTTTGGCGCATGTGCTGGGCATTGGCTCCAGCGTGCTTGCAGGCCGCTTGGCCAGCATGGTGGAGTCTGGCTTGCTGCTGTGCCAAGTGGATTTGCTGGATGCGCGGCGCAAGGTTTACCGCCTGACCCCTGCCAGCCGTGATTTGTTTGGCTACATCGTCTGCTTTTCCAGCTGGGCCAGCCGCCACCACCTGCACCAGCCCAGCTCTATTTCCCCCATGCACAAGGCTTGCGGGCAGGCTTTTGTGCCCTTGGTGGTATGCAGCCACTGCGGCCATGGGCTTCAAGCCAAGGCGGTGTTGTTTGACTGGGCGCATGCTGACGAGGCTGCAGCATTGGCTTAGCACTCACTTAGTCGCAGGGCGAGGTAGTTGCTCTGAGCGGGTTGAAAACTGCTCTGCTTTCAGGCTCAACAGCATGCTGGAGCACTATTTCACGCTCAAATTTGCGCAGTATATGAAAAATACTGGCAATGTCAGCGTCATATGGCCATAGTTTGCTACTATATATATAGCTTTTAGCAAACTAAGAGTAGCGTGCCTGCGGTATTAAAACCTCAGCGCAAGCATAGCCCGAGCAGTGTTTTGGCTATCCCGTCCGACCGATTTCGGTGTACCCACCGCATGAGGGAGTGGCGGGATAGCCAAAATGCTGTTCGGGCGCGCTTAAACACGCAGTTTCAAAGGCTTCATACTGCGCACACTACTGCAAATCGTAAAACTTCTTAATCTCTGCCCAAGCCACGGCAGGGTCATCTACATATTGAAACAGTTTGAGGTCTTCTTGCTTGATTGCGCCTTCTTCCACCAGCACGTCTAAATTGATCAGGCGCTTCCAATAATCTGAGCCAAAAAGGAAAATTGGCACGGGCTTGGCTTTGCGGGTTTGCACCAGCGTGAGCACTTCAAACAGCTCGTCGAGCGTGCCAAAGCCGCCGGGAAATGCCAAGAGTGCTTTGGCGCGCATCATGAAATGCATTTTGCGCAGTGCAAAGTAATGGAAGGTGAAAGCCAGCTCGGGGGTAACGTAAGGGTTGGGCTGCTCGTTCATGTTCAGGGCAATGGCCAAGCCCACCGATGGCGCGCCCACATCGTGCGCGCCGCGGTTGGCCGCTTCCATGATGCCAGGCCCCCCGCCTGTGCATATGAAAAGCTTGTCGGCAGCGGCCTTGCTGGCGCTGTATTCGCTGACCATGCGGCCAAAGCTGCGGGCTGCTGCGTAATAGGGGGCGTTGCGCACCAAACGCTGGGCTTGGGTGGTGGCGGCTGCGTCGCCAGCGGCCTGCGCGGCAGCCAACTTGGCGGCGGCTTCGTCTGGGCCACAAAAGCGGGCACTGCCAAACACCACAATGGTGTTTTCCACCCCTAGTGCGGCTTGGCCAAGGTCAGATTTGAGCATTTCCAGCTGCATGCGCATGCCGCGGGTTTCGCGCCGTGTAAGGAACTCGGGGTCGGCAAAGGCGATGCGGCTAGCTTGCGGGCTCAGGCTAGCGCCTTTGTCAGAGAGCGATTGCAGGGTGGCCCAGGCATCGGCCAAGCGGGATTCTGATAATTTGTGCGCAGTTTCCATGGGGATTTTTACAAAAAGAGGAGTTTGGCGATGTTACGATATGAATCGAGGCATCCAGTTTCACACACAAATGGCAACTTTTTCGAGGTAAATGTGCAGTACCACGTTTTTCTGCAAGGCAAACAGCTCGGCCCTTACGACAAGCGCACCATTGTGGGCATGCGGATCAAAAACACCCTGAGCAATTCAGACCTGCTGATTGACGCGCATGGCCAGCAAATCACGGTGGGGCAGCTACTAGGCCAGCGCAGCAGGCCCGCTTCGCTTGATCTGGGGGCCTCGGCCTTTGATGCGCAGCAAAGCGGCGCGTATTCGCCCGTGGTGGGCTTGTTCACTGCGCAGCGCATGCGGCTTTCCAAAGGCTTGCGTGAGATGCCGCGTTTTGTCGGCCCCGTGCAGGTGCGGGCGCATACCGATTTGTTGCGCTTGGAGGGCAGTAGCCGCAAGCTTTTGAAGCGCAAAGCCGGCAGAGTCAAGCTGCCTTTTGGACAAATTGTGCGGGCAGAGCAGCGTGCTGCAAATGTGTCGCTGTGGGTGCGCAGCGACACGCGCCTTGGTACTGCTCCCAGCATCACCCTGATGCTGCATAGCACAGACGATGCCAAAGCACTGATGGAGATATTGCCTGAGCAGATGGACCATGTGCAACACCTTGGAGCTTCTTTGGCTGCGGGGGCCGGATATGCCAAAAAATGGCCGCTTGATGCGTCATCACGACTCGGCCAAATGCTGCTTGCCGCCCTCGGTGCGGCGCTGGTGCTCATACTGGCTCTGACGCTGTGGCGCTGAGCCCGCGCGCCGCATGCAAAAAAAGCTTCCGAGGAAGCCTTTTTTATGCTTAGCGCGGCGTTTAAACGCGCTTGCGGTACTCGCCTGTGCGGGTGTCAATTTCCACCTTGTCGCCCTGCGCTACAAAAATTGGCACACCCAGATCAAAGCCGGTGGCAATTTTGGCAGGCTTGAGCACTTTGCCCGATGTGTCGCCCTTTACAGCTGGCTCTGTCCATGTGATTTCGCGCACCACGCTGGTTGGCAGCTCCACGGATATGGCTTTGCCGTCATAAAACACCACTTCCAGCTCCATGCCGTCCTCCAAGTAGCTCAGGGTGTCGCCCATGTTTTCGGCTTCCACCTCGTACTGGTTGAACTCTGCGTCCATGCAAACATACATCGGGTCGGCAAAATAGCTGTAGGTACAGTCTTTTTTGTCCAAGATCACTTGGTCCATTTTGTCGTCGGCTTTGAACACCACTTCAGTGCCAAAGTTGGCGATCAGGCTTTTGAGCTTCATGCGCACGGTGGCGCTGTTGCGCCCGCCACGGCTGTATTCGGTTTTGAGCACGACCATCGGGTCTTTGCCGTGCATGATGACGTTGCCTGCGCGGATTTCTTGAGCGGTTTTCATGGGGGAATGCCTTGAGTGTGAAACTTGCAGCGCGCCACAAGTGGCAGCGCAAGAATAATGGGCCGCCAAAAGCAGCCAAGCCTATGATTTTAACCGTTTTTCGGCCACAAAGGCCAGTAATTGGCTGCATAAATCGTCTTGCGCCAAGAGCCGCCCCCGCGCGCTGAGCGCGCTGCTTTGCCACGCGCTGAGATCGCTGCCCTGCCAAGCGGCCAAGATCGAATCAGACCCATCGCCGCAAGCCCATGGTTCCACTGCTTGCTCGCCAGCGCCATTGGGCCTTTGATTCCACGCCAAAAAAGCCGCCCGCCAAGCCGCAGGCGGGCTTAGCCAGTCCAAAAACGCCTGTAATTTGGCGTGGTGCGCACCATCGTCCTGTGGGTAAATCTGCCACACAAAGGGCTTGCCCGCCCACAGCGCCCGCACCAGCGAGTCTTCCCCCCGCACAAAGTTGAGGTCGCAGGCCCACAGCAGGTGGTCAAAATCGGTTTGATTGAGTAGCGGAAGATACACTATTGATAGCATACTATGACCATATGACGCTGACATTGGGCTTAAAAACTCAAAATTTACGGTTTCAAGCAGGCTGCGCACGGCGGCGGCCGCTTTGCCCTGTGTTACCAGCAGCGTAGTGCGCTCTGTACCCTCCATCAGCTGTGTAAGCAGGCCGGGCAGGGCGGCGTTGTCGTAGCAAAACAGGCTCACCAAGCGCTCGCCCTGCCACGCAATGTTGTGCATGGCCAGCCATTGCGCGCGGTCAAAGGCGGCTTGCCGCTCAATCAGGCCCGTTTCGCGCAGCAAACCACCCGTATCCGCCGTGAATCCGGGGTAGAAAAACCATTTGCGCACACTGCCATGCGGCGCAAACTGCAGCTTTATGGGCGACTCCAAGCCATGCGTGCGCGCCACAAAGCCCTCGGCACTCAGGTATTCCAAATTAACCACTGTTTTTAAAGAAAATTTGCCCAATGTCAGCGCCATATGGTTATATGCTGCTATGAATTCAGTAATATCACAGCCAAAGCCTTCCACCCAAATGTCACTGGCTGCGCCGCCTTGCAGCATGGCCAGCCAGCGCTTGGGGGCATCTGCATCCCATATGTGCACCTGAACGCTCTGGTTAGCCACGCGCTGCGTGTCTGCTGCGGCTCTGCCTGCATCATCAAGGCTTGCACTGTGGCCGCTCACGTACTCGGGGCTAGCCGCAGGGCAGGGTGGTGCCATCCAATCCAGTGCCTGCGCATCATCCACCCACAGCCGCACCCGCTGCCCGCGCTGCGCCAGCTGCGTGGCCAAGCGCCAGCACACCCCAATATCGCCAAAGTTGTCGATGACTTTGCAGAAGATGTCCCAGGTTTGGGGCTCTGTGTGAGGCGGTGGTTGGGGCGATAGCGGAGCGAGGCTTGTCATGCGCTGTATTGTCGCGGCTTCGTGCCGTGTTTCGGTCTGCCGCGTTCGCAAGTTGTTGGTTGGCTTGGACTTGTGGTGCTTTGCGGTCTGAGCCCAAATACTGAATCCATACAAGTCCGTTCGGCCTGAGCTTGTCGAAGGCTTCATACAAAACCCTGCACAACACAAGCACTACAAAATACAGAGCACACTATGACCATATGACACTGACATTGATTAAATTTTTTAAAGGAACTGCAAAAATACCCAATAAAAAGACTAATCACAGCGCCAGTGCTCTGCGCCGTGAGATCATCTGCGCGGCCTAAACTAAAAAACGCATCCGATAAAATATTTTAAATTCAATAGCAAACCATCACCATTTGACGCTGACATTGGGTGAAAAACCTGTAAATCCATTCGCCTCCTCCCAAACCCGCCCATGCCCCAACTATCCAACCAAGCCAAAGCCATCCCGGTCCCCACGCACAGCCGTGTGCATGCCCGCCTGCAAGACGCCTATTTTGCAGATTGCTACGAAGTGGCTGCGCATGACAATTTAGCCAGCGCGCTGCAGCTGTATCTCAAAGCCGTGGCGCAAACGCCGACCTGGGTTGAGCAGCTCATGCGCGCGCGCAACCGCTTTGTAGCTATTTTTGGCCTCAAAGATTTGGGCAGCCTAGGCGGCATAGACCCGTCCAAAGCGGCTGCTGACTACAAGGTGGGCGACCGGGTGGGCATATTCACTATCCATTCGCTCAGTGATGGCGAAGTGGTGTTTGCTGATTCCGACAAGCATTTGGATGCGCACATTTCATTGTGCAAAACAGGCGCTGACCAGCAGGCGGGCTTGGCGCTGAGCACTGTGGTGCATGTTCACAATGCATGGGGCCGCTTGTACCTATTTTTTGTGGTGCCAGTACACCGCATCATTGTGCCTGCTATGCTCAAAAGAATCACCCTTCATAAGTGAGTGAAGATTTAGCACAATGGTTATGCCTGGCATTTGACGACTTCTGTATGCTTTTAACTACACATAACTACACCATGCATGGCTGTCAATATGAACACTTCTGCCACCGCTCCCATGTCACTGCGCCTAGATGCTTCTAAAAAAGAACGGCTAGGCCGTAACGCTTCGCGTCAAAAACGCTCCTCACATTCCTTGGCGCTAGAAGCCTTGGACGCGTTTATTGAAAAAAAAGAAGCCCAAGAGCGCTGGAATCAACACTGCGACGTGTCATTGCAAGACTATTTAGAGACCGGACTCTATGCAACCGAGGAGGAGGTAGATAAATGGATGGAATCTTGGGGAACTGCTAGCCAACCACCACAGCCACCATGCCACCTGTAAGCTATTCCCGCGTTGCAGTGCTAGACCTTGCAAGGCTTCATACATTTTAGCAATCTAAAGACCCAGACACGGCAAACAGAGCCATTGCAGCCATCAGAAAAGCAATCCAAACGATCAAACTGCAGCCTGATAGATTCAGACCCGTGCCAGACAAAATCAACCACAGAGAAGTCAATATTGACTTTGGCGCAAGTGGGTACATAGCGCGGTTTTATAAAAAATCTGACGATGCAATCATCACCATTGCCATTAAGCACCAGCTGTAGCAAAACTATTATGTGCATGGCAGCTAGTTGCCCTCTGAAAACAAATCCCTAACCCATGTGTCTATAGGCGGGCTAAAAGACAATGGCCATACACAACAAGTTCACG
>JAYTMT010000279.1:0-7301 GCA_043728315.1 Polaromonas sp.
GCCTCACTAGATCAAGCGCTTTTTTGAGTGCTGCGGCCCCTGCGGCGTTACCCTGCGCCTCAAGCAGTTTTACCTGCAAATCGTTTTGCGTGTCTTTGAGCCCAGCCAATACGCCGATCAGCTTTTCCGCGCTGGGCACCAGCTCTGCAAACGCCGGGGCCATGGCGCGCAGTTGGGCGTAAAACTCCCGGCCACTCTCGGTGTCCAGGTGCTTGCTGGCCTCGTCGATCATGGCGCGCAGGCCGTCGCGGCTGGTGGGCATGGCTAGGCCCAGCTTTTTTAATTCGCCGCTTAAAAGCCCGGTTTGAATGGCGTTGCGCTCGGCATCCGAGTAGTACTCCTTGAAGTAATTTTGGTTGGATTTATTAAAATCCTCTAGTCCGCCAAAAAGCTGCACTAGGCCGTCAGCGGCCACACCACCGGCCACCGAAGCCGCAAACAAATTATTGCCAAAAGCTTTGAGCCACGTATTGGCGGTTTGAAGCTCAGTGCTCACGCGCACCAGCGCTTGGAAATAGCTCTCTCCCGCTTTTTGCACACCGGCAAGTCCCGGTATCAGGTCAGCGGCAAGCCTGTCGGCGGCAGCGCCAAAGGTGGAGCTTAACGCATCCTCAAGCTCTTGGCCTTTCAGGCCGCGCAGGCTCACGCTGAAATTAATTTCTTGATCGCCAAGCAGTTTGTTAAACGCATCAACATCAAAACCGAAGGACTTGGCTATGCCGGTTAACGTGTCGCCAATGCCCCCGAATACCTTGCCGATTTGGGCGCGGAAATCAGCCTCAAGAGTACCCCCAACGCGGCGGTTATTGGTGTCGCTTCTTAGGCCAAAAAAGCTGGTTTCTTTGACTTCAACATCCGCATACGATGACGCTCCCTGCCCGTTTCGCAGGCCTGCCAGCGAGCCACTAAAAAGCAATCCAGAATCTTTGATGGTCTGCGTGGTGCGGCCAAACGCATTGTGGATAGAGCCTAGCAGTCCGCCTATTAATGGCAAGCTGGAGCTAATACCCTCCAAAACTTTACCAATCGTTCCCAACGCGCCGCCGCCCAAGTAGTCGCTAAAGGTTAGCGTGCTTAAAACGCCCTGTTTAATGCCGGTGCTGTTGCCCGATGCAATGCCCGCCGTGCGGTAAACCAACGATGCCAGCCCACCCATGGCGCGCTCAATTCCGCGCAGCGAGGTAAGCATGCCAGCCGAATACCTGAGCTGCTCCGAGGTGTTGGTTTCGACAAATTTCAGCGAGTCGGCTAACGCTTTGGACTTTGCATCTGCATCACCCAGCACCGTGCCTGTGCCTTGTGTCTTTTGGCGGTCGGCTGCGCTCGCCTGGTCGCCTGAGGATTTGTTAAAGCCGCCGCCCACTGCAAAGCCCAGCGCGCCCACTGCAATCGCCATCGCTGCCATGCGCGGGATTGCGGTGTAAGGGTCGCCGCCAGCCTGGTTAAGCACCGCTTTTACCGCGAGCTGCCCCATCTCTATCAAATTAATAGCAAGCTGGGCGGTGTGGGCTACTTTTGCCACGCCCTCCATCGTCTTGTAGCCTGCGGAGTTTTCCATGAAAAAGCCTTTGGCAGCATTGGCCATATCGCCAAAAGCACCGAGCTTAGATGCCAACTCCTGCTTAGATATGGCCTCCTGCGCAGCGGACAATTGCTTTGAGTCATTGGCGTACGCCACACCAGCCGCACTGCGCGCCACCTCAAAGCCCTCTTGTTGCTTGGCGTACTTGCTAAAGATGCCAGACATATCCGCAATAGCCTTGCCAGCCTTGCCAAACGCCCCAGCAAGGGCCTGACCAAAGTTTTCAGCGCGCGAGGCATCTAAAAAGCTGTCGAGCTCTTTAGCTGCGGCTAGGACGGTTTGCGCCTTAAGGCTGGCCGTAGCAGCGGCAGCTGCGGCGCGGACGCGGGCCGCGTTTTCGGCTTTATCGCTGGCATCAAATCCAGAGCTGGCGTCTATAGCGGCCAACTGCTTTTTAAGCTCCAGCTCAATACGGTGCTGACCCAGCGCCAGGCTGCGCTCTGCGCTAGACTTTTTATCCAACGCAATCTCAATGTCTGTCACCTCGTTTTGCTCTTTGATGGCGCGCACGTAGTCATCTACCACGGCGCGGCTGGCGGCGCGAGCATTGTCGATGGCCACCTGGGCAGCGCCCTGTTCAGCACGGGTTTGCTCCTGCTCTGCGTATTCGGCTTGGATGCGTTTTATGTAGGCGGCTTTTTGCGCGTTGAGCTGCTCGGCCTGCAGGTAGGCTGCAAGCTGCACTTTGATGTGGGCTTGCTGTGCAGGGGTGATTTTGAGGTAACCCAGGCGCAGGTCTTCCAAAATTTTGGCTTGGTATTTGTCACCGTCGGTGAGCTTGGCAGCGCTGGCCAAAGCAAGATTTTCAACAGCCGTTTTTTCGGCAATGGCTTTGATGATTTTGTCGTATTCACTGGCTTGGGCTGCGGGCTTATCCCGCCCATCAGGTATGAGTATATCGGGCAACTTTGGTTTTGGCACAGCGGCCAATTTCTTTGCGGCCTTTGAGGCCGCATCCGTTGCCAGCTCAAACCTGACCATGTCGGCAATGGTGTCGTCGATGGCCGCAACCTCTTTTTTATGCGCGGCGGTGAGGCCTGCGGTCTGCTCTGCAAATGTTTTTTGCGCACCAGCCGACACACGCAAACTCTCCGCGTACGCCGCCATCTTGGCGGCTGCATCACCCGCGCCGATAAAGTCAAGGCCCTTGGCGGTTGCGGACAAAAACCCCGCAAACACACCCTGCATAATCGCGATGGCCGCGCCAAAAGAAAATTTAATACCCTCCCAAGCCAGCTGCCCCGCGTACTTTACATTTTCCCAGCCGATAAGCATTACGGCCACAAAGGCCAGGCCCGCCACGCGCGCCTCTACAAACTGCTCGCGCAGATAGGTACCAATCTGCCAGCCCGCAAAGGCGGCAAACAAAATGCTGGCGGCCAGCCCAATTTTTGACAACGAGCCCGCAGCCAGCTGCGCCGCCACCGAGGTGCCAAACAGCGCCGTATTCCACGTCATGGTGGCCGCCTGGCCGATCAAAATATTAGTGATGTACAGCGCCAAACCATGCACCAGCGGCGTCAGCGCCGCTACCGCCGCTGCATAGATAGCAGGCGCAGCCACAAACAAAGCAAACCAACTGCCCAAGATCAGTGCTGCAGGTTTGATAGCAGCCATGAGCAGCTCAATCCCTTCGCGGGCCGCTTGCGCCCAGGCGGTAAGCTGCCCACTTTTGGCCAGGTCTTTAACCCAGCCAGAAAACGTTTGCATAATGCCGCCACTTTTCAGCAGCGTGCCCAAAAAATCGTTTAATGCGGGCAGCAACGCAAAAGAAAGGTCTTTTTTCCACGCCTCGCCACGCGCCCGCAAGCGGATCAGGTCGTCGCTAAAATCGTCAGCCGCTGCGGCCTGCTCTGTGGTGATCTTGGCTTGCAGCTCACCGGCTACAGCCAAGTCTTTAAACATCGGCAATAGCGCAGCGCCACTCTTGCCATACAAACCCATTACCACCGCAGCCTTGCCGCCGCCATCAGCAAACTGCGCCATCTTGCCCGCCACATCTTGCATTTGCTGCGCCGGTGAGAGCTTGGCAAACGACTCAAAATTGATACCCAAGGCTTTAAGCGCAGCGCCCGTGCCCCGGCTTTCCTCGCTGGCACCAGCCATGTTTTTTGACAATTTATTCATGGCCGCGCCAATGCTTTGCGCAGTCTGCTCGCTAAACTTTCCCACACTGGCCAAACCGCTAAGCTCCTCTACGGTAGCGCCAGTTTGGATAGCCAAATCATTCAACGCCGCGGCGCTGTCAATACTGCCTTTAATGATGTTGGCAAATGCGCTTATCGACACCCCTGCCACAAAGGCCCCTGCCAGGCCTACAAACGCGGCTTTAGCCGCATCTACAGACTTTTCAATGGCTGCCATAGCGCCGCCCACAGAACGCTTGGCATCGTCCATGTCTTTCTGCAAGCGCGCCATATTGGCCAGCAGCTGTATTTCAAGGGTTCCGGCGATCATTTTGTTCGGTTTTGTTTAATGCAAAAAACTACGCAAACCATCTTTCACGCGGCCTGCCCGCATAAATTCTTCGTCGGCGCCTTTGCCTGCGGGGCTAGGGCAATTGGGGTCTTCAGCGGCTTGGCTGGCGGCCAGGTAGTCATGGGATAGCCTGCGCAGCGTGCTGGCATCCCACGCGCTGATCTCTATGCCTTTGTTGTGCTGCCACGCCACCAGCTCGCCGTGCGATATAGCCACCGCCCCCATACCGCCAGCTTGGGTAGGCCCCACGTCAAAAAGGTAGTCAGACAAGTGGGTGTACAAAGTGCGCTCCGGGTAGCTTGGCTGGCCGTTTCCGGCGGCAATTTCTTTTATTCTGGCGGGCAACAACTTGCCGTCTTTGCGCGGCGGCGTATGCAGCCACGCGCAGTAGCACACCCAGGCTTTTAGCTCTTGGTAGGCAGCTTCAAAAAATTGCTGCGCTCCGCCAAAAACTTGGCAACATCGTCCGCAATGTGGCCCAACTCCAGGTCGGCATAAAGCGCCTTGTAGGCCTCATGGCCAGCGCCGCCGTCCACCTCAAAACCGTCCAGCGACACGGTGCAAGCGGCCAAAAATTCCGCCTGTTCGCTCACCCTGTCTTCAGATGATTGCTTGGCTTCTGACTTGCCTTGCAATCGGCCAAATGCGCGGGTGTTATTGCGCTCATCTGCGGCGTGTTTGGCGCGCTGGTAGGCCTTGCTGGCGGGGCTGTGTAGAGTAATGGTGACAGGCTTGCCATCAGCATCGTATTGCGCCTCACCCGAGGCGTTGCGCACAGCCATTACGCCGGTCAATTGGATGGCGAGAGAGCGAATAGAAAATGTCATGGTAAAAATTACTTTCTTAGCGGGTTAGAGAAAAAAATATATGCCCGTGCCCCGCCTGCGCTACCCGCTAAGGCAGACACAAGCAAGGCCGGTGCAAGAGGTTGGCGCGAGCGCCTTAAACGGTGATTGTGTCGGTCTGGCGCAGCAAAACAAAGCTGCCCGTTTGCACGTTGTTGGAGGTGCCGTTTTGCTTCATAAAACTCTTGACTTGCGCGGTCAAAAAATCATCCGTGCTATTTTGGTTGTGCACCTTGATCGAGTAAATGGCGTACGATTTAGACGCCGCCTCAATGATGATTTGGCCCGCGTCATCTTTGTCCCACGCGCACTTGAACTCGGCTGTGGGCAGCTTGTAGCTGCCTTTCTTTTCGATCTCTTGTGCGCTGGCAATTGGCGAGTGCGTGACAGTGCTGTAATCGCGGCCCACCACACTGGGAATGTCGGTGATTTCGCCGACTACCACCCAAGTCAGTGCCGCAAACCCAGCGGCGTTGTTAGTGGCCGGCACTCCCACTGCCACCGAGACTACCGAGCCTGCAACTGTATTAAACATAACTAAACTCCTTTTTCAAACATAAAAAAACCCGCCTGCGGAATGCAAGGCGGGCGGGCTTTTCGCGAAACGCGAAACAGGGCTAAGTGGGCTCGTTAAAGCTCACTTTAAAATCTTGTGACTGGCTAAAGAAACCGGTGGCCACCACATCCAAATCGGGGCCTTCGGCATCGGTTTGCACTACCGCTTGCTGGTAGCCCGCAAAGGCTCCAAACCGGCCACGCAGCGCGCTACGGATCGCGGTCAGCAAGGGCTTCTTGGCCGCGTAGCTAGCGGCCACCACGCTGAGCTGGATGCGCTGGGTTACACGGGTGATCGCGCCCACTTTAACCACGTCAAAATCAACACCGCTCACACTGGTAATCGAGATATAGGGCAGCGCTGTGCCTTGCGGCAATATGCCCGCCTGGATGCGCGTGCCGGGTACCAAGGCCAGTACAGCGGCATCAGCCACCAACAGAGCGCGGATGATTTTGATACCACTCATGCGCCGCCCGCCTCTAGCTGCACATCAGCCGCGGCGCCTATGCCTTGCTTGGTCAGTCTTTTTTTAATGCCCTCACCCACCGCAAGCAGTGCGGCCTGTTGCTGCGCATCCAGCGCTGGGCGCATAAACGGCAGGGCATGCACGCCGGGGTGGTCAAAGCCCTCAAACGCCACCCCGTTAAAAGAGAGCGCGTTTTTGACGATGGGGTCAATCCGGTGTGCGGCCACGCCGTACTCCAGCCACTTGCCTACGTGGGCGTGCGGCCCCGTGGTTTTAACCTTGGCAATCACCACACCCCCCTTGGAGCCGGTCGATACCTTAAGCCCAGCGGCTAATTGGCCAGACACATTGTGGATGCGCTGCTTGGCATCGCCATGCACCACTTTAGCCCCCTCACGCATGGCCCCGCGCATAATGTTTTTCTCAATCCGCGGTGCGAGCTGGCTTAAAAATTCATTTAAATCTTTGAGACCGTTGACATTGCTTTGCGACATTAGGCACCTCCCTCTGTGCTGTAGTCGGCCACCATCATCTCGATCCATTGGCGCTTACCAACCTCTACCGGGGGTGTGACTATTTTTAGGATGCGGCTACCCCGCCCTAGGTGCACGATGCGCATATCTGCGGTAATGTCATTGCGGTAGCGCAGGCGCAGGCGCGCCGGGCGCTCTGCCAGCACTATGTCTAGGGCCTGGCTCTCGGTGCTCTTGCTGGGCAACACCTCTTGCACTTGCCCCCAAACGGCGGCGGTGGACAGTGGCACCCATGTGATGGTCTCGGTGCCGTAGTCAGGGTCTTGCACGATCTGCTTGCGCTCTATGCGCAAACGCTTGTCTAGCTTGCCTGCCTGCATCACACGCCCTCGACTCTGTAGGGGTTGAGCAAGTGGTCTACAAAGCTGTGGGCCACCATGGCTCGCTCCGCGCTGGCCCCGGCCGTGTCGTACATGTCGGTGATGGCCAGCAGCATCCACTGGTGCAGCGGCTCGGGCACCGTGGCGGCGCTAGGGCCGTAGCCTGCTGTGTAGCTCACCGTGATGGTGTTGATGCCTTGCGACGTGGCGGGCCAGCGCTTGCCATGGGCGGGCACCAGGTAGCCGGGCCCACTGGCTTTGTCTAGCGCGTAATCTTGCGGGTCTAGCAGCACGGCGCTGCCATCGGGCGCGGTGTAGCTTACCTGTTGCACGGCGATGATGGGCGGCTGGCGCAGCACGATAGCCCCTGGGAAGGCATCCAGCGTCAGGTGCCAAGGGGTTTGCACCAGGCAGCGCTCTATGCGGTCCTCGCACTGTCGCGTAGCGGCGGCGATCAGTTTATTTACCTTTGCAATCTGGAGCGCGGGCAGGCTGGCCACCTCAGCTTCGTCCACTATTTC
>JAYTMT010000280.1:0-12557 GCA_043728315.1 Polaromonas sp.
TCCTCAATGCGATGGTGCGCGATAGTAAGCCGTTTAGCTTTGCGAAGCATGGTTTGCCTGAAATCGCTTGACTTTTAAGACAGTTGCTGATCCCCCATTTGTCCAAAAAAACAAGCCCAGCGCCCTGATTGTTTGCGCATTGGCACAGCGCTCGCTTAGCCGCAGGGCGAGGTGGCGGCTTGGAACTGTTGAATACTGCTCAGCTTCAGAGGAAAGAGTACGCTGGAGCTTTATTTCGCGTACAGATTGCCTATTTTCAAGAAAAATAGTGGCAATGTCAGCGTCATATGGACATAGTTTGCTACATTTTATATAGTGCGTAGCAATCTAAGAATAACGTGTCTTCGGTATTAAAACCTCAGCGTGAGCATAGCCCGCGCAGCGTTTTGGCTCTCCCGTCCGACCGATTTCGGTGTACCCACCGCATGAGGGAGTGGCGGGAGAGCCAAAACGCTGCTCGGGCGCGGTCAAGTTCAGTGTGAATACCAGCGCATGGGCCGTCACAGCCAAGAATTTCAACCCTTGCAGCCCGCGTAAATATCCCAGTCTGCGCGGTAAACAATTGTTTTTATATCCAGCATACCTAGCACCGAGTGGAAATAGTTGTCGTGTGAAAGCTTGGTATCAAGCTGCTTGCGCAGGCAAGCGGCTTTGATGCCGCTGCGCTGGCTGAACTCGGGCGAGAGCCATGTGATCCAAGGCACGCGCTTTTGCACGTCGGGGGCTATGGCGTAGGGCAGGCCGTGCAAATACAAATTGTTTTCCCCTAATGATTCGCCATGGTCAGATACATAAAGCATAGCAGGGGATGACCACTTAGCGCTGACATTGAGCCAAGTTATTGCTGAATTGAGAAAATAATCCGTATACAAGATGGTGTTGTCATAGGCATTGACGATGTCGCTTTGCTGGCAGTCTTGCAGTGAGTTGGTGGCGCAAAAGGGCTTGAACTGTTTGAAGGCCTCGGGCACACGCTTGAAATACGACGGGCCGTGGCTGCCCATTTGGTGCATCACTACCACCACGCCTTTGGCGCGTTTCTCATTGGGCAAAGCGGCTATGCGCGCGTCTAGCCCGTCGAGCATCACCGCGTCGTGGCATTCGCCACTGGCGCAAAACGCGGGGTTTTTCAGGTTGGCGGTGTTCACGTTGGGTATGCGGTCACATGTGCCTTTGCAGCCCGATTGGTTGTCGATCCACAGTACCGCCAAGCCGGCCCGCTGGATCACATCTAACAGGCCTTCGTAGTTGGCGCTGCGGCTGTTGAAAGCCTCACGCCCTAGGTGTGAAAACATACAGGGCACACTCGCTTCAGTGCTGGTGCCGCAAGCCCACACATTGCGCAGGCTCACCACGTCTTGCTTGGCCAAGAGCGGGTTGGTGGGGCGGGCGTAGCCATTGAGCGAGAAGTTGGCCGCGCGGGCGGTTTCGCCCAATACCAAGAGCAGCAGGGGCGGCTTGGAGCTGGCATTGGGTGTGGCGCTGGGGGTGGCGCTAGTGCGGGAATAGCTTGCGCCAAGGCTTGCGTCTTGGCCAATGGGCAGCAGGGTTTTGGTGTCACGCTGGAAAGGCTTGTAGGCAATATCGCCCAGGGCGTAGACCGCATTGAGTGGGTTGATCAGGTAGCGCAGATGCGTGTGGTTGCGCATGGTAGAGCTAAAATTTTGAAAAAATACTGCCAATGTCAGCGTCATAAGGACAAAGCACGCTATGCAAAATATAGCGTTTATTGCCAGCAATGGCAGCAGCCGCACGCTGCGCAGGCGCTGGCGCACAAGCCACACGCTTGGCAGTATGCCCAGCAGGGCTATGGTGAGCAGCATTTTCCAGTTGATTAAATCCAGGGTTTCGCGCGGGTTGGTGGCCAAGGCGTTGACCACCATGCTGGTGTCTATGACCACGTTGTAAGCGGCCATGAAGTAGGCGCATGCGGCGCCGGCCAACAGCATAAAAACTGCTACGGGTTTGAAGAGCCAGCGCCATGCAAACAGCCCCAGCACCAAGGCAGTGGCTGAGAAAATAATCAGCCCTAAGCCTGCTGCAAACACATAATCGGATATGCTATGCAGCCGCCCCAAACGTGCCATTTCTTGAAACAGGGGGTAGTTGCACAGCACCGTGAGCCATGCGCTTACCAGCAGCACCAAGCTCAGCGGATGCCAGCTCGATTGGCCCGAATGCCCAAAACTGGCAACAGCGGCGCGGGTGTCGAGCAGGCTCGAATGGTTGGTGTCACGAAATAGCTTCATGCTACAGTGCCCAGCGAGTGCCCAAGCTTGGCTGGGCAATGAAAACTTGTGTAAACCATATTTTTAGAGGAAAATTTGCACAATGTCAGCGTCAAAAGGTCATGTGTAGCTATGTATTTTAGAGCATTATTGTGGATTTTTAAAGCCCTGTGTGCAGGCTTTTTGCTGTGCGCCTTGGCCTCTTGCGCCACCATGAACGTGGACGAATGCCGCGCCGCGGATTGGCGCGGCATTGGGCAGCGCGATGCACTGGCCGGCCGCACGCTCAGCGTGTTGGACGAACGCGCCAAAGACTGTGCCAAAGCACAGGTGATTGTGAACACCCAAGACTACTTGCAGGGCCGCGATGTGGGGCTGCAAACCTATTGCCAACTGCCTAACGCCATACGCTTGGGCGTAGACGGCAAGCGCTACGACGGCGTTTGCCCGGCGGCGCTGGATGCGGAGTTCAGAAAACGCTACAACGCTGGCCGCGATGTGTACCGCGCAAGCTCGCGGCTGGGTGAGTTGGAGAACATCCGCAGGCGGCTTGAGGCGCGCTTGCGTGAGCTGCCAGCGGGCGCAGCAGCTGACAAAGAGCGCGAATCCGTCCGCCACGATTTGTATGACCTGGACCGCGATTTTTACCGCACACGCAGGCGCGTGGGGGATGCGGAGCTGGTTTTGCGGCAGTTTTGAGCGGCTACACTGGCGCCCATTCTGCTTTGTATGCAGCTATATATACCGCTTCATTTGCTGCATCTTTTAACCCCAATTTTTTAGACCCAACGCATGGAGCACGATGCAATGCAAACACCTGACAAACGCCACATAGATGAACTGTTGATTCGTCCAGCAGAGCCCGCTGATGCGCTGCTTTTGTCGCAGCTTTTGGGCGGTGTGGGCGTGTTTGAAGGCACGTTTCAGCTGCCCGATGTGGCGCTGGCCACGCGCACGGATATGCTAGCCAAGGTGGATGCCAGCTGCATCCGGCTGGTGGCGCTGGATCCTAACAGTGGAGCAATTGTGGCCACCGCTGGGCTGCACAGTGTCAGCCCCAGCTTGCGGCGCAGCTACGTGCGCAGCCTGAGCATGGCGGTGCGCAGCGACTGGCAGGGCATGGGCCTGGGCGACGCGCTGATGCGCCGCCTCACCGACTGGGCCGACAACTGGGCGGGCGTACTGCGCATAGAGCTCACCGCCTATGCCGACAACCCGCGCGCCATCGCCCTGTATAAACGCCACGGATTCGTACAAGAGGGCAATATGCGCCACTATGCACTCAAAGCAGGGCAATATGCCGACGCAGTAGCCATGGCGCGGCTCCATCCTGCGCCGCCATCGGTATCTTCGCCAACAGCACCTGTCTAGGGTTCACCAGTTGCCATTTCAAACTTCCGTTCGCCCTGAGCTTGCCGAAGGGTTCACACAATGCTGGCTTATGTAGCGTCTGCGCCCACGCCCTCGCCAGTGCGATGCCTGCCTGCGCCCGAGTTACCGGCCCACTTCGTGGGAAGCTTTGCGGTACTCAAACTGTGGGGTCTGTTCATAACTCGGGCTAAAGCCCTCAAACAGATGAACAGCCTGATCCCACATTTTTCCGCTCCTCAAGCCCGGCAACTCTGATTGGGCGCAGGCAGGCAGCGCACTGGCGTGGGCGCGGGCTGGCGGGTTGCTTGGCTAGAGTTTCGTGCTTACATTTGCACTTTTTTATGAAAAATAGTGGCAATGTCAGCGTTATATGGTCATAATTCGCTACATTTTTCATAGTAGCTGTTTTGTGCTTTGTGTACATTTGCACCCACCGCAAGAAGCACAGTTCTAGCTCAAAAGCAAAAAATCCAAACCATGCGACGCTTGGTATTGCGCAAACCCTTTGTCAAACGACACCAGTCGGCAGCCCGCTTGCAGGGCGAAGCTGGCCAAGTAGGCATCTGTCCAGTCCCGGGGGTGAAAGCTGGGGGCGTTGGTGATGCGTTGTAGCGCGTCGTCCAAGCCTGTGGGTTCACTGACTAGCACACTACGCCCAGTAGCCAAATGGGCGCTGTAGATTGCCCAAGCTTCCTGCGCTGTGTGCACCGCCTCGCCCATCACTGCTTTTTGAGTGGCTAATCGCAAAAAGCCCATCATGCTGACTCTGCAAAAAGCAAATCCATGCGCTGTATTTTCCCAATACCGCTTGGCGCTGGCGTGGTGCGGGTGGTAGACATTGGCCAATGCAATCCACACATTGACATCGGGCAGATCAGGTGCGCTCACGCGATGAATCCGCTTCGGCGCATTTTGTCCAGATCGTCCTCTAGCTCTAAATCAGCGAGTTGCGCATTGCTCAAAATAGGGGGGCTGAGTTTTGCAGTTTGCGCATGCAGGCGCTCCAAGGTGGGCAGCGCAGCCGTGGCGGGTGGCGCTCCAGCGTCCACGCTAGGCAAAGCCAGCGCCCGCACGATCAAGTCGTTGAGCAAGGCCTTCAGGCTCACATCGTTTTGCGCAGCACGGATTTTGAGCGTGCGTAGCAAGTTATCGGGCAGATCAAGGGTGGTTCGCATCAATGCATCATAGCATCAATGTGTTATTGCTCAGCCCCGCAACTAAAGCCGTTCGCCCTGAGCCTGTCGAAGGGGTCACCACCATCCCGTTCGTCCTGAGCTTGTCGAAGGGTTCACACAATCATTGCTAATGTAGCGTCTGCACTCACGCCAGTGCGCTGCCTGCCTGCGCCCGATTTTCCGGCCCCTGTATCTTGCTTGTTGTGGCGGGAAGCTTTGCGGTACTCAAAATGGGAGGAATGTCCATAACTCGCCCTGCGGGCTCAAACAGATGGACATTCTGATCTCCCATTTTTCCGTTCCTCTAGCCCGGCAACTCTGATTGGGCGCAGGCAGGAAGCGCACTGGCGTGGGCGCAGGCTGGCGGGTTGCTTGGGTAGGGTTTCGTGCTTAGATTTGTGCTTTTATAAAAAATAGTGACAATGTCACCGTCATATGGTCATAGTGTGCTGCGTTTTTTATAGTTATTTAGTTTTGTTCTCAACGTTTCAAAAACACTATTGATCAACTTAATACAAACCCCAATTCAAATAGTCTATAGTCGTAATCACCGCCAAATTCACCGACGCATCAGTTGCGGGGACACGAAATTCATCACTGCATAAATCACCAGTTCTATTGCCGTATTCCGATGTCAGATCTAAGTTCAAAGGCTTTTCGATATGAATGTTTACCGCAGCTACCAGAGCATCTTTCAAATTTTGTGGTGTAAATTTCAGTGGGTTTCATTGCAAGCCCCCACGATAGATGGTTACCGTTATGCATGCAAGTGACCGCGTAATCGTCGCGCTGGACTTCAGTAGCGAAGCGCAGGCAAGGGCGCTTGTTGAACAGCTTGGCGCGGCTGCCACAGCTTACAAAGTGGGGCTTCAGTTGCTCACTGCCCAGGGCCCTTCTATCGTTCGGTGGCTTGTGGGCCAAGGTAAGCTGGTGTTCCTCGACCTTAAGCTGCACGAAATTCCAAACTCCGTGGCCAGCGCAGTCACGGTCGCCGGTAGTCTTGGCGTTTCTATGGTCACCGTCCATGCATCGGGAGGCTTGGCAGTGCTTCGCGCAGCTGTGCAAGCAGCGCTGCCTTTCCCGCAACTACAAGTCCTTGCGCTCACTGTCATCACCAGCATGGGAGAGAATGACCTCGTTGAGATCGGAGTCCAAGGATCAGTTCTGGAACAAGTCGAGCGGCTGGCGGCGTTGGCAGTAGCGGCTGGCTGCCATGGCGTTGTTGCCTCAGCGCAAGAGGCGGCGCGTCTTCGCCAGATACTGCCCGTCAACATGCGCATCGTCACCCCGGGCACACAGCAGGCAGGTGAAGCAAAGACCGATCAAACACGAACGGCCACGCCATCGCAAGCCATGGCGGCAGGTGCAACGCATATTGTCATGGGGCGCGCCATTGCCCACGCCGCCAGTCCTGTTGCGGTATTCGCGTCCATTTGCAGTGAAGTTGCACAAGCTATCCGGCATTTGGATGCTAGTGCAACCTGACGGTATCACCTTAAAAGTAAAAAATCCAAACCATGCAGCGCTGGGCTGCCCGCACCAAGCGCTGCGTCCAGGTCAGTGGTTGTCGGGTTCGCTATGCGTGCAGTGATGCTCTGGGTGGTGTTGAGTGTGTAGTCAATTGGGCCGCAGGGCTCGGAGCGCAAGCCAGCACATGCACGGGCGCAAATTCTGGCGTATGGGCAACCCAATTTGCTGCCCACTAGGTCGGCCATCGGCACAGCCAGCACTTTATTTGCCCCAAGCGGTCAAAAGTGGGTCATAATTTGTGCATCATAGCGGATTGAAGATTTCATCCCCTTACCCGCAACCACCTTGCGTGGTTCAGTCCAGCAAGGTTTATCTGTCGCCGGAGGCGCTCTTGGTTTCTTTTAGCTTGGTCGCGCGACAGATAAACGCTATTCGTTAGCCCGCACAAGCTACGTCATCACTATGCTTGCACGCCATGACTAGACCAAAAGCTTCAGTTAGCAAAGTTCTGGGAGACCCAATGACTCAAGGCGTGTTTGAGAATCAGGTCATTACGCAAACGTTAGTGACAGAGAACCTCTTCACTGGTGTTTCCATCGGCACGTTCCAAGAGGATTTCCAGCTCAGCGAAGCCGACTTCCTCCGTTTGAAGAATGAAGGGACTCCTTTGTCCACCTGGTCACTGAATATCCTATTTGCAGTGATCGGCTATGGCATGAGCATCCTTCCAAAGTGGATCGCGGAAATAGCTGGGAAACCGGAGAAGGTTTCGCAAAGTGAGTGGGCCGCTCTCTTAGTTGGTGTGGTCTTAAGCCTCGCACTCTTCCTCATCGGCAAATTCCTCACTAATGAAAAGAAGGAGCTTCTAAGCAGGATGGACAAGCACTTCAAGTCTGCGCCCAAGACTCGCCACTTTGTTCGGGGGCAAAAATGATCACTACCGACAGTCTTCCGGCTGACTACGCGCCATACCAAAATGTGAGCTTTTGCAGTAACAGCATTCTTGGCGGCGGGCACATCTTCGTAATGGGCAAGGTCTTGCCACTGCTTATCGGTATCGGGCACTTGCCGCGAGTGTGGCTACAGGCTGTAGCGTCTCCTGGGAGCAAAGAGTTGGTTACGATCGTCGCCGACTCGAAAGCAATTCATCCGGCGGTCAACGTATCCACCGTCAGGAACAAGGTCGTCGTCTCCGTCCATGGAACAGCGGTCCTCATTGCGGAATCGAGCGGGGACAGCCAAGTCGTCGTCACCGAAGTTGATTTCCGGCCGCTTGGTCTAAATGTGTTTGGCAATGCAAGTAGCCTAAATCTTGGAGCCATGCAGCTCAGTAACAATACGTTTTCTGGTGTGGGCGTAGCGTTTGGTCTCGGAGCGTGAACGTGCGGTCTAACGATTAAGCTTAGATCGTGCGAAGCCACGATCTGAACCGTTTGTTGGACGAGCCCGGTTTGAGGTGCTAAGGTAGCGCCACTGCAAATATCTTTTTGTGATGCCCCTTAAGTCACACGCTTTGGGTTGGAGCATGTTCGGTGGCGGCAAGCATAGAGACCCTCGCGGCCAGAGCCTACTGTCTTTGCGGCATATTTTGAGATGCCCGAGACAGCAATGCTGGTGTTCTTGCCCGAGCGCGACCACAACACCCGATGGGCATTGGTGTTCTGACGATGCGGTATCAGTTCGTTAACCCCTACCGACACGCCGACATTGGGTGGTTGACAAGACGTACGATATTGCGTACCATTTGGCTCAACTTCGAGGAATTTCAATATGCATGCTCTTACCGCTAGCGAAGCTCGCGCGAATCTGTATCGGATCATTGATGAGACTGCGCAGTCTCATGAGCCGATCATCATTTCGGGAAAGCGAGCAAGTGCAGTTTTGCTGTCTGCTGAAGATTGGAGTGCAATCCAAGAAACTTTGTACCTGCTTGCGGTGCCAGGTATGCGCGAATCCATCAAAGCGGGCATGGCCGAACCGCTAGCAAAGAGTGCGAAGGCACTCAAGTGGTGAGTTGGGAGATCGTTTTTGCCAAGCAGGCACTCAAAGATGCAAAGAAGCTTGCCGCCAGTGGCCTTAAGCCAAAGGCGCAAGAACTGCTGGCGGTTCTTGCCACCAACCCACTACAAAATCCGCCACCCTACGAAAAGTTGGTCGGAGACCTTGCTGGTGCTTACTCCCGCCGTATCAATATTCAGCACCGCATTGTGTATGAGGTGTTCACGAAGGAAAGGGTCGTTCGTGTCTTGCGGATGTGGACGCACTGTGAGTGAAGGTTTGTAGGAAGCCTTCGACAAGCTCAGGCCGAACGGGTGTTGGCATTCGGACTCCGACCCCAGCAAACTACAAGTCCAAACGCCGGATAGGCTGCTGCGTCCCGACGATTTCGGGTACTCCCGTATGAGGAGCGGCGCAGCAGCCTATCCGGCGCTTGGACGTTCTATTGCGACAGCTTGCACCGCATTTGCAAGTGCTAGCGAAACGGCATTGCTACGAACTAAACGGGTGACAAATAGCTCTCAAACACCCCCACATGCACCATCGCCTCATCGCAGGCGTCTGGCCAGAGGTCGGTGGATTTGAAGCGCACGTCGTAGGTGGGTTCATCATCGGCAATGACCCCGTGGGCGTGCGCATCCGGAAAAGGGTAGGCGGGGGACTGGCCTACCACCGTGCCTGTTTTGCCGCGTATGTAAGCAGGCATACGGTGGTGGCCTCTCACGTGGTCTGGGCGCACTTGCACTATTTCGCCGATTTTGTAAGTTTGCCTGTCGGCTGCGTTAGAGCGGCCCGGTGCGCTGGGCGCGGCCAGCGGGAATGTGCCGCCTGCTAGCTGCTCTAGCGCGGCGTGCGTGGTCAGGCCTTTTTCTATGCACAGGGTGGCAAGGCTGGTGAGGGTGCGCTCGTAGTAGCCAGCGGCCATGTAGTGGCGCGGCTCCATGCGCTCGATGGCGTGGCGGTATTCGTCCATGTTGAACACGCCGTGTTTGACGGCCAGCCCATACATAGCGTTCACACGCTTTTCCCAGTCAAAGTGGAATGCCGGGGCGTGTGGGCTGTGGCGCACGCGGCCAAAGCCTTGTTTGCCGCCTAAATCGTGTATGCCGTCCATATGAGTGCTCCTGATACTGTAGTGTAAAACCTATGCTGTGAAAGCGCAAAAAGCATGCAGCATGGTTTAAATGTGCGCCACACCAATCATGCCGTCTTGCGTGACCAGATCGGCCAATTTGTCTTCTGACCAGCCCAGCGTGTGGGGCGGCTGCATGGGCAGCACCATGTAGCGGGTGTCTGCTGTGGTGTCCCACACCCTGATTTCGGTGGACGCGGGCAGCGGCAAGCCCATCTCGGCCAGCACGCTGCGGGCTTGGCGTACCACGCGGGCGCGGTATTCCAAGTCTTTGTACCAGTCGGGCGGCAGGCCGATGACGGTGAAGGCGGTGCAGGAGCACAGCGTGCAGCAAATCACGTTGTGCACGCTGGCCGTGTTTTGCAGCACCACCAAGTGGCGGTGGTGGCGCGGCATAGCTAGCCCCAGCTCAGCCACAGCGCTGATGCCGTTGGCAAGCAGCCGCTGCAAATACGCCGTATCCGTCCAAGCCTTGGCCACCACCCGCGCGCCGTTGCGCGGCAGCCATTGCTCAACCACCAAATGGTTGGCCTGCTCAATATGCGCCGCTGGCTCGAAGCCATGTTGGTGCAGCACGGTTTGGATGGCATCGGCGCGCGCTTCTAATGGCGCTAAGCCGTTTGAATGGTTTTGAGGCATGCATGTTTCCATTTAAATGGTAAATTTTAGATTTTTTAGTCCAATGTCAGCGTCATATGGTCATTGTTCGCTATTGAATACATAGTAAACCGCATCATACGATTTTAGTGGCAAAATCACCTATCTGCACCCATTGGACACCAATCTATGACCATAGCTGAAATCTTGGACTGTGCCCGCAAGCTGCGCGCCGATGAGCAGCTATTTTTGATTGATTCGCTGTACGACATGCTCGATGTGCCTGATCCCGCTATTGCGTCGGCTTGGGCTGCTGAGGCGCAGGATAGATTGACCGCCTACGAGCGGGGCGAGCTGAAAGCTGCGCCTGTGGAGGAATTATTTGCCAAGATGCGCGCGCTATGACGGTGCAGTATTTACCGACCGCACTTCTGGCATGACAGGTTGGTTGGTTTATAGGCTTTTGACGTGCCAGAGGCAGCAAGCTAATCAATCCGCCACAAAGCCCGAAGCCTTGATCACGGGCTCCCAAGCTGCTTTGTCGGCTGCCAGCCGCTTGGCCATGTCATCGGAAGAAGTGGGCGCAGCGCTCAAGCCCAGCTTTTGCAGGCGCTCCACTACATCGGGCATCTTCAGTGCCGCCTGCAAAGCCCCCGCAATGCGGCCCGATGCTGCGGCAGGCATATTGGCCGGGCCAAACAGCGCAAACCAAGCGGTGGCATCCACGTTAATGCCTTGCTCTTTGAATGTGGCCACATCAGGGAACTGGCTGCTGCGCTGCCCGCCAGAGAGCGCCAGCACGCGCAGTTTGCCGGCGCGGTGCATTTCGGCAAACTCGGCGGGCGTGTCAAAGCCCATGGGAATCTGGCCGCCCAATAGGTTTTGCACCATCGGCGCACCGCCTTGAAAAGGCACATGGGTGAGCTTCACGCCCGTGTTGGTGGCCAGCATTTCGCCCAAAAAGTGCGGGAGTGAGCCGGTGGCGGGCGAGCCATAGTTGGCCAGCGTGGGGTTGGCTTTGAGCCAAGTGACCAATTCGCCCATGTTTTTAGCGGGGGTGGCAGGCCCCACGGCCAGAGCCAGTGGGAAGGTCACCACATTGCCCACGGCGCTGAAGTCTTTGCTGGTGTCGTATTTGATGCTTTTGAACACCACCGGCTGCACCACCATCACGGCAAAAGGTGTGAGCATCAGGGTGTTGCCATCGGGTGCGGCATCTTTCACCGCTTGCGCCGCTATCCGCCCACCCGCGCCGGGACGGTTTTCTACCAGCACCGGCACGCCCAGCGTGTCCTTCATTTTGTCGGCAATTATCCGCGCCGTGGTATCGGCCGAGCCGCCTGCGGGGAAGCCCACCAAAATTTTCACAGGCTGGGTTTGGGCCGTGGCGGCCAAGGGCAGTGCAAGTGCTGCAATGGCAGCTACAGCAAGGCTGGTGAGTGTAGAGCGGCGTAACATGGAGTCTCCTGTTAAAGTGCATGAATCTTACCCCCTAGGAGCCTGCACATGCCACGGTTAAAACCCCTAAGCCCCAACACCACACCCGAGCTCAAGTCGCATTTTGATTTCTTCTTAGGCACGCTGGGTTTCACCCCCAACAGTGTGCTCACCATGCAGCGCAAACCCAAGCTGGTGCAGGCCTTTGCCCAGCTCAATGCGGCGGTGATGGATCCTGCGGGAGAGGTGGATCTAGGTCTGCGCCGATTGATTGGCCATGTGGCCAGCAAAGCGGGAGGATGCTTGTATTGCCAAGCCCACACATTGCTTGGTGCTCAGAATTTCGGAGTAAGCCCAGAAAAATTAGCTGCGGTGTGGACGTATTCAACCAGCCCGCTGTTTGATGCCAAAGAGCGCGCTGCGCTCGATTTTGCATTGGCAGCAGCCTCGCAGCCCAACGCCATGACGGACGAACTCTTTGCTGCCACGCAAGTGCATTGGAGCGATGCGCAGATTGTGGAAATTTTGGGTGTGGTGGCAATGTTTGGTTTCTTAAACCGCTGGAATGACACCATGGCTACGCCGCTGGAGGCTGTGCCTGATGCAGTGGCGGCCAAGGCGGTGGGCAGCGCTTGGAGTGCGGGTAAACATGGTGTGTGAGTTTGCGCATGTTTCGCTCTTGCCTTGGTCACCGTTGCGACTAGTCTAGCGCTGAGCTGAGGTTTCACTCCTGAGTTGGTCACTGCTGCGGCTAAGCGAGTGCTGTGCCAATGCCGTGACAATGCCGTGACAGGTTCGTTCAAAGATGGTCTCACTGCGGCCAAGCGAGCGCTGTGCCCACGCGCAAACGGTCGCTGGCCTCCTGCGGGGGGAGCTTATTTTTTCAAGCAAATGGAGGAAAACGGCCAAACTCGGGCTAAAGCCCTCAAACAGTGTCCGTTTCTTATCCTCCATTTGCTCGAAAAAACAAGCCCAGCGCCCCGATTGTTTGCGCGTAGGCACAGCACTCGCTTAGCCGCAGGGAGAGATGGTTGCTTGGTTGGGGTTTTGAAAACTGCTCAGCTTCACCGTCAAAAGCATGGCTGCGCCCTGTTCCACGCTTCGATGTGCACTTTCCATGAAAAATAGTGGCAATGTCAGCGTCATATG
>JAYTMT010000281.1:0-11625 GCA_043728315.1 Polaromonas sp.
GGTTTGCCTGAAATCGCTTGACTTTTAAGACAGTTGCTGATCCCCCATTTGCTCAAAAAAACAAGCCCAGCGCCCTGATTGTTTGCGCATTGGCACAGCTCCCTGTAGCCGCAGGGCGAGGTGGTTGCTGGGAATAGCTAGAAAACTGCTCTGCATCAAGATCAACAGCATACTGGCGCGTTACTTCACGCCAATATTTGTACACTTAATGAAAAATAGTGGTAATGTCACCGTCATATGGTCATACTGCGCTACTATTTATATAGTGTGTAGCGCTCTAGGACTGACGCGCCAGCGGTATTAAAACATCAGCGTCGGGATAGCCAAAATCATGATTGGGCGCTCTAAGTAAAGAAGTAGTAAAAAAACGCAGAGTGGGCGCACCAAACGACGAGACAGTCAAAACGCGACTCGGGCGCTCACAGCCCTAGCGTGGTGGCGGCAAAGGCTGCGCTGCTTTTGAGCAACCAACCGTCAATTTCCTCGCGCAGGGCCACGCGGCGAGCAGGCTCGGTGCTGCACACGCCTATGCTGCGCACGGGCTCGTTGCGCCGCATGACCCAGCCATTTGAGTAGATGCCGCTGGTGATTTCCAGCACATCAGCACTGGCCACGGCGCGCGCCTCGATGATGTGTGACCACTGGCCGCGCCATGCCACAAAGCGGTGATGCTGCGCGGCTACATCGCGGTAGTGTTTGGCCAGCAGAGTCATTTTGCGGCCAGTTTTGCTCCAGGCGCGCAGGCTGGCATCTACGCTGCGCTCGCCCAGCGGCCAGTCGGAAAATGTGGCATCACACAGCACAATCTCGCGCCAGCCTTCGCGCGCAGCAGTGGCTAAAGCATCGCGCACCAGTTGTTCAAACTGCACACGGCCAGAGAATTGACCAGTGTGCAGTGGCTTGTTTTCTGCCTCATTTGCGCCATTTGCGCCAGTTTCGCCAGTTTCGCCAGACAAGCCAGATGGTTCAGGCAACACACAACCACCCCTGCGCCATCCATTCGCGCAATGTCAGCATCATATCGTCACTTGCTGCTATTAAATCAGCAGCGTTAAGCATGCGTGCATCCGCCAGCTTGTGCAAAAGCCGCGCATCCGCTCCCGCCGTGCGCCAGCTCTCGCCGTTCAAATAGATGTATTTCGCGTCGTAGGCCATGCGGCTGCGTCGGTGCAGCTTGATAGCCCCCAGCCGTTTGGGCACTTTGGCCGCCTCAAACCATGCGTTCGCGCCTGGCTCGGTCAAATGCTCGCCCAGCATTTGCTCCAGCATTTCTTCATCAGCCAGCGCTTTGTGCAAAGCCGCTTTGGCATATGCCGTGAGCGCCGCCGGAATCAGTGCGGGCTGGGCGGTAGCGGGCTGGGTTTTATCGGTGTACAAAGCGGGCAAATCGACCTCGTCGGCCATGCGCTGCATAAGCTGTGTGGCCAGCTCGCCCGCGCTTGGGGCTCTGAATCCTATGGAATAGGTTTGGCAGTCGCCATCCAGCGCCACGCCTTCGTGGGCATAGCGCGGCGGCAAATACAGCATGTCACCGGGTTCTAGGTCAAAAGTTTGCTCAGGCGCAAAGTTGGCCAATATTTTCAGTGGCATATCATCCCGCAGGCTCAAATCCTTTTGCCGCCCAATGCGCCAGCGCCGCCGCCCACTGGTTTGCAACAAAAACACGTCGTAGCTGTCAAAATGCGGGCCCACGCCACCACCTTGGCTGGCGTATGAAACCATCACATCGTCAAGCCGTGCATCGGGAATAAAACGAAACTGGTCAAGCAGACTGCGCAAGCCGTCGTGCAAATTGTCCACGCTTTGCACCAGCAGCGTCCAGTCGGGGCGTTTGAGGGGCGGCAACTTGTCAAAAGGGCCTTTGTCAAAACTCCATGCGCCCTTTTTAAGCTGCACAAGGCGCGACTCCACCGATTCGTCTGCCGCCCAGCTAAACAACTGCTCGCGCGGTACAAGCGGCTGCATATGGGGTATCGCTTGGCGAATCAGCAGGGGCTTTTTGTGCCAATGGCGCTGCATAAAGGTGTTGGGCGAGAGGCCGCCAAGAAGCGGGCGGGGCGTGTTTAATTCAGTAGTCAAGTTCATGGGACAATTCTCCCCTATGAATGCACCTATTTCCACCATCACCCCACAATGCGTCGTTTCTTTAACATGGACGCTCAGCGACACCTTGGGCGAGGTGCTAGACCAGCTGGACGATTCCGTGGAATTTTATGTAGGCGGCGACCTGTTGCCCAAAATGGACGAAGCCCTGCAAGGCCACCGAGCGGGAGACACGCTGGATTTGCACCTAGAGCCCGAAGCGGCTTTTGGCGACTTCATCGATAAACTGGTGTTTTTAGAGCCCCGAAAGCTTTTTGCCAAGGCAATAGCCGTGGGCGACACCCTGCAAGGCCTGCCCGCAGGCAGCAACCCCGATGCCCCCGCTGGCATGCTCTACACCGTGACCGATGTATACCCCGAGCATGTGGTGGTGGACGCCAACCACCCGCTGGCCGGCATCGCCCTGCGCCTGAAACTTACCGTCAACGCCCTGCGCCAAGCCACCGAGGCCGAGGTGGGCAGCGGCACATGTGGTGTGGGCTTTTTCAAGCTGGGTGGTGCGTTTGCTGGGGCTAGTCTTGCCGATGACGAGGAAGCAGGTGACGAGGTGGCGGGGCTGGATGCTAGCCATTTTCGGTCTAAGATTTTGCATTGAACGTCGCCCGTTCGGCCTGAGCTTGTCGAAGGGTTCATGCTGACTTTGTATTAAGCAGCCGCCCGCGACCGCGCCAGTGCGCTGCCCGCTTGCGCCCAGAGTGCCGGCCCGCTTCGCGGGGAGCTGTGCAGTGCTCAAAATTTGGGGGTCTGTCATAACTCGCGCTACGCGCTCAAACAGATGACAGCCCTGATCCCAAATTTCTCCGCGCTTCCAGCCCGCCCCTCGATGGGCGCAAGCATGCAGCGCACTGGCGCGGTCGCGGGCTGGGTGGTTGGTAGGCTGGGGTGTTTGAGCTTAAAGCTGTATTTTTATAGAAAAAAGTGACAATGTCACCGTCATATGGTCACAATGCGCTACGTTTTTTATAGTAGTTCGATTTAATGCGTCAACATTTGAAAGCTCAGGCAACCTAATCCAAATCACACTGCAGTATGTGCGATATAGTTGCAACAGCATGCTGATTCCTGTGAAATATCATGCGGGGTTTCATGAGTGTAACTATAACTGTATAATTAACCAGTTTTTTCCTTAAAATTCAATACCCAAGCCACTTTCAAAGGTTTTAAAAAATGAATGTATACCGCAGCCGCCAGATTATTTTGCAGACTTTACGGCAGACATAACGCTAGAGTCCAAGAGGTATTCCGTGGAAATCGCGACTCTTCTCGTTGAATTGGTCAAGACTCTTGTTTGGCCGATTGTTACAGTCGGTGGCGCACTGT
This sequence comes from Polaromonas sp., assembly GCA_043728315.1. Classification (GTDB taxonomy): domain Bacteria; phylum Pseudomonadota; class Gammaproteobacteria; order Burkholderiales; family Burkholderiaceae_C; genus JAAFIP01. The sequence goes on from JAYTMT010000281.1 coordinate 3,424, forward strand.
GGTTTCGTCGGGAGCTTCGCCAACTACTGCAGCGCCTTCTGAACGCGCCCGAAATTGAGTTGGAATACAAAGGAATTAAGCTGAAGCTGAAAACACTCGAAACACTAGTTCAACAGGGTGCGTTGGAAGTAACGAAACCGAACGTTAAGCTAGATACGAAAGTTGAATCCGAACAGAAGGAGTTGCTTAGTACAGCCGCATCTCTTGAGCCTAAGGACATTGAGCTATTGGTCAGCCTTCGCGTTCCAAGCCCAAGTGAACCCTCTTATTACGTTTCAGACAAGGATCACGCCCGAGCGTATCGTTTGCACAGAATGGGGTTGCTCAGCACGGGTAGCCACTCTGATGGAGTTTGGATTGATCTCACTACAGAGGGTCGCAAGATTGCGGATGCCGCTTTTGTGCCGTCCACTCACTATGGGCTCTAGGTTGGCAGTCGACACGGACATCCAAAGGCGGTCGCTCCCTGCGTTCGCACTAGCCTTCGGTCGTCGGTCATTTCTACGTTAGGCATCTACAACATGCTTCGGGGCTTCATTTACTTCCTTTCCAATCCGTCAATGCCGGGCTTGGTAAAAATCGGGCACACGACGCAGGATGTCGAGTCGCGAATTCGCCAACTCAACTCGACAGGTGTACCGACACCATTTTCGATCATCGCGTGTGTGTCGGTAGCAGACTCGGCGCGAATTGAAGCTGAGATCCACACGCTCTTCGCTGCCCAACGCTACTACAGCGAGAGGGAGTTCTTTCAAGGTTCACCAGCTGAACTTCTTCGACGAGCTATGCCTCTGCTGCTAACGGCGATAGACGCTCCTTCATCGACTTCGCAATCACCCGCCCGGAGACGCCGTTACGATCTGGAACGTGAGTCTGTAAACCTTCTTTTGTGCCTTACTGGCGATCAGCGGCAGTACGGCTACTACGAGTCTGATCTGTATCGATGGTCGAGTGAATCCGCGCTCAAGACAGAAGTTCGACTCGCGCACCTCAAGGAACTGAAGCTTGTGTCAGAGAAGCGCTCTCGTGAAGACTGGCGTGGTTCAACTTGGAGAATTACTAGCGAGGGGAAGAAGTTCCTATTTGACTATGAGCATATTACAGACGAAATGCTGCGTCAGTAGCAAGGCGCTCAACCCCTCGCTCAAGCGGAACGCCAACGGCAGGCCGCTAGGCCCGAGTCGATGGTACGAGGTACATTTTCTCCAGCCCGAGCCTGATGTCCTGCCGTCGGTGCCCGCTGAGCTCGAACGTTAGACAACACAAGAATACTCAGTAACCGACACAACAAAAAATGTCCTACTCAATCACGCGATGAATATATATCTCGATCACAACATAATAATATCGATACATAACGACACCGCGTTGGAACTTCGTAGCAAAATGGAGGAGCTGAAAGCAAATGGTCACGTCTTCCCTCACAGCCCAGCGCATTGCGAAGAAATCGCGCACAGCGTTGTTGTGTTGAACAAGCGAAAGAACCTAAAACAGATCAAAACACTAAACTACGTATCAAATAAAATAGCAATACTCCCATACCAACGCGGTGATGCAGAGCTAATAAATTGTAACGGAGCATACTTTGTAGCCGAAGACGCTAGCAAATGCTACTGGCGAGTTGCGGAAAGTTACCACAGAAATAAAACTGCAGAAAGAATATCTTCAATCCAAATCCGCGACGCAGCGGAAAATCCTACGAGAAAAGCCCCAATTCAGGCAAACAATATGTCACCAAATCAATTGCTACCCGCTAAACGATTGGAAGAATTGTTAAGTTCAACACTTGCGCACCTAAAAATCGACGCAAATCAAATTCTAAGTACCGGCATCATCTTCGACAGAATAAAGCACAACTTCTCAGTGCTTGAGGAATTTCTTGAACGAATCCATCTTGAAATCGAATCACGCGGATTTCACCCAGAGCCGCCAGAAAACTATAGAAGCCGACTACATGACATAACACACAGCATATATGCATGCTATTGCGACATCTTTGTTTCAAATGACGCCCGCCTCAGACGAAGGGCTCAAGCGGCATTCGTCGCTATCGGCTCAAGTTGTAAGGTAATTAACGATGCCAAATTCATTGCCCTACCTTTTTGACTCACGATCTTTTGCATCAAGCGAGAATCATCAGGGTCAGGTCTCAATACTGTTAAACCTCTTTCTTCCTCCCGACGCGATGATCGCTTTCTTACGTCAAGAGGCTGCAAATGCTCCGGTTCAAACGAGTGCTCTTGGTTAGGCGGCATTGTTCGATTATTACTGGCATACGGAGAATTTCGGCGTTTAAGCATACGTGGATTGCTGCGTCCTTTGCTGCTGACTCGGCGCAATGCGGCAGACTTTGTCAGCACACTCGCAAACCAGCGCTTGTGCATTCTTGGCTGCGCTGGAGGGCAAATCCCCAAAATACGCTATGCCGACCAGCTAGCCACTGCCTCCACCGCTTCCACCACCGACATCACTTGAATACCCTCACGCATCGGGTAGGCGCCCGCCACGGGGGCTACCACTATTTTGCGGGTTGCTTTGGTATCCAGCGCCACTTGGTGAAAACCGCGCGATACCGTGGGTGCGCTGGAGCGTTTGACTTCTATGACCCACACCTCGCCGCTGCGGTGGCTAAGCACCAAATCGGCTTCTGCACCGTGGGATGAACGGAAATAATTGGCCTCCACATTGGGGGCCGCCGCTATGAGCTGCTCAAGAACATAGGCCTCCCAGCTTGCACCCGCTACGGGATGCGCCAGCAAGCCTTCGTAACTGTGAATCCCCAAAAGCGCATGCAACAAACCGGTATCGCGCACATACACTTTGGGCGAGCGGGTCAGGCGCTTGCCGATATTACCGCTCCACGGCTGTAAGCGGCGCACCAGCATTAGATCGCTCAGCACATCCATATAGCGTGTCACCTGCTGGCCCGAAATGGCCAGGGCCGCAGCCAGCTGCGATTGGTTAAGCATTTGGCCTTGGTGGTGCGCCAGCATGGTCCACAGGCGGCGCAGCGTGGTGGCCGGAATGCGCAAGCCCAGCGCGGGAATGTCGCGCTCTAAATAAGTGGTGATCAGCGCTTCGCGCCAGCGCATGCTGCCTGCGTCGCTGCGCGCCAAATACGCCAGCGGAAATCCACCGCGCAACCACAGGCGGTTTTGCACGGCAAAAGGCGGCTCGGCTTGCAACGTACTGCTTTGCACGCATTCGCGCTCATGAAACGGATATAACTCCAAGCTGGCCATACGCCCCGCCAAGCTCTCTGACGCCTGCCCCATAAGCGCCCCAGTGGCAGAGCCCAAGAGCAAAAACTGCCCACTGGCCTCGCCCCCACGGCGGCGCTGGTCAATCACCGCGCGCAGCACGGCAAAAAGCTCAGGCACACGCTGCACTTCGTCTAATACCACCAATTTGCCCGCCTGCGCCGCCAAAAAAGCCTCGGGGTCGTCGAGTTGGCGCAAGCCAGAGGGCAACTCTAAATCTACATACAAAGCCTTGCCGGGCAAACGCTCAGCCAAATCGCGCGCCAAGGTAGTTTTACCCACTTGACGCGGCCCGAGCAGCACCACAGCGGGGAACTCTGCCAACAATATATGCAGTGTTTCTAAGAATTTAGAATGGAATTGGTTTTCAATCATTCGTGTAATTTTAACTTATTTTATGCAAATTACACGGTTAAATTATTGTGAATTAACTGCCGTATTGCCACCAAACTGCTAAGTAAGCCCAAGTTGGTTACACCAACATTGCGCTGGGCTACTAGGCGGCCGATCAGGGCTAGCTCGTCTGTGGTGGGCAGTTTGCGCATGCCCGGTTGCACTCTGGCGTTCATGAAGTCGCCAGCCACGGCGCTGTGCTCTAGGCCTAGGGCGTGGCCGTATTCGTGGAGCAATACGCTGAGCATGTCCATTTTGCCAGCGGCGGCGCTGCCTGTTTTGGCTTGCCAGACTCCGGCTTGGCTGGTGGGCAGGTAGTAGTCGTTGGCATCTAGCGGCGTGGGGTCTATATACCAGCCCTGGCCTGCTGCATTGGCGTCGAGCGTGATGGTAGCGCTTGCGCCCTCACCTACGGTTTGACCTAGGGCTGTGGCGGGGAGGTCTTCAAAGACCAACATGACACTCGATAAGTCAAACACACCGTTGGTAGCATTAAGCATTGCACTGACATCATCAAACGCATAGGCGAAACCGTTCAGATTGCCCTGATCGTTTTCAAATGGGCTGCCATAAGCGATTCGTCTTGCGACCGTATTACAAGGACCCTGGTAGTATTTACTGTTGAGGTCATCGGCGAGTTCAGGGTCTTGAACGACTTCAATGCGTTGGATGATCTTGTAGGTCTTGCCTTTGTAGCTGACTTCAAACTCTACGCGGCCTCGACCCAGCCAATTTTTGTCGTTCGTAACATAGACGAAATCAGTTTCTCCATCATCTTTATTGATATTTCTAATTAACGCACCGTAAGCTGGAGGCTTTATAACGGTCACTACTGCATCAGCCAGATTCTCAGGGGTAGCTTGCTTGGTGCGGTACAAATATTGCCGTAAATTGAATAGCGGCAACAGGCTATCCCCTCCCGGCTGTACTCGTTTGCAAAGATCCAAAACAGTGTTGTATTTTTTAGAATTGGCATTTTTTTGAGCAACATGCATCGGGGTCACAGTCATCGGAATCAGGTCTTGTATTGCAACATCCCCCGCCGCAACAGCTGCGCAGCATACGGCGCTTGCCACCGCGCACATGCTTAATCTTGTCAGTGGTTGCATACATCCCTGTCCTTCCAATCGTGAAATTGTTTGTTCAAACCTGCCGCCCATCCTAATGCAAGTGATTGGGCTGGTGCAAGTCCCATTAGATGGTGTTTGGGCATGGCGCTTGGGTTTGCACCGATGCAATCTATACGCTATGAATTAATGAGCGCATTATGACCATATGACAGTGACATTGGCCTATTTTCTTATCAAGAATTGGTTTTTAAAGGTACTGGCGTGCTGACCAAAGTATGTTGGAAGCTGCATTTGCATTTTAAGATGAAAAAAACTACTTTTTTATAAAAAACGGCCAATGTCACTGTCATATGGTCATAGTGCGCTATTAAAAATATACTAACCGCTTTCAAACGCTTTGACAATCTGGCGCACGCTGGCGTAGTGCAGACCGAAGGCTTGGCCTATGTCTTTCAGGCTGTAGCAGCCGCTGGCGTGGGCTTGGGTGATTTAATGCAGTACATGACTTGCCCCCTTGTGTGCGTTTGCAGTCTGAGGCTTGTGGGACTTAGATAATCAATTTATTTGATATGTTCAGAATGTTCGTAGAGCATGTCTGCACACAAATCAATCTCATCAGGCCATTCAATCGCACCACCACTCACATGCACTTGGCTGAATTTGTCGTATGTCTGCAAGCCCACGAACACACCTTTGTTCAAGTAGGGTTTGACATCAAACTGTTTATTTTCTCCATTGGCAAATGTCAAAAGCAGCGTAAAGTCGGTTTGCGGGGTGACTTGTTTGATTCGATGCATCATCATATTCCTTAGCGCAAAGGGTCAATTAGAAATGGTTTTTGGCCCGAAATCGCCAGCTCCCAGTCGGCCATCAGGGATTCTCGGTGAATTTCTATCCACGCTTGCACAAGGCGAATTTTAGCCACTGGCAGTTTGCCTGCAAGCAGGGTTGCGTCTGCAATAGAGAAACTGGCTTGTTGGTCTTGAAACTTAACGTGAATGTGCGCCAGATGGTGTCTTTCATCATCAAAGTAATACATCATGACAATGAGACCATAAAACATGCTTATTGTTGGCATGGGTGCTTGTCCTATCTGTTTGTAGCTTGAGTATGTCGGTATTTGATCATAAAGCGAAGTTCTATGAAAATGTACCATGCGCTTTGAAATGCAATGATGATGCCGCGCATTAGCGCAAGTACTGTTTCCCACGCATTGGGCTGACCGCGTCTGCGCACATGGTCGGTGTAGGCGGCTTTGAAACATGTGGCCGACTTTGCCGTGCTGGCTCTGCTTCCTGCTGCTACGAATAAAAAAATGCGGTTGTCCGCAAGATCCATACAATATAAACGACACGCGAATATCAGGACTTGAACTATGAAAACCCTTTCTTCCCGCGAAGTTCAAAAAAACTTCGGCTCTGTGGCCGATCTCGTGAGTTCTGGGGAGCACATCCGCGTGACGAAAAATGGCCGCCCTGCATTTTTCATTGTTCCGGAAACCAGCGATACGGAAGAGTTATTGCGCCGCATTGCAGGAAGGCGCTTGTCGAATCTGCTCGGCAGTTCCACGCCCACACCAGCGGCGAGCGCACTGTCGCAGGCAGATGTCAACAAACTCATAGATGAATGCTTTGCGTTAGAACATCGCTCGTGACAGCAAGCTTGTCGTCAGCGCGTTTTTAAACCGCAAGGGTGCAGCCGCCCAAACCGCTCACGCTTTCCCCGTAGACCCATACCCGCCCTCCCCGCGCTGGGAGGCGGGGAACTCAGTGACCACATTGAACTGGGCTTGCACCACGGGCACGATCACCAGCTGGGCGATGCGCTCCATGGGCTCGATGGTGAAGGCTACGGGGCTTCTGTTCCATGCGCTGACCATGAGTTGGCCTTGGTAGTCGGAGTCGATCAGGCCCACCAAATTGCCCAACACGATGCCGTGTTTGTGCCCCATGCCCGAGCGCGGGAGAATCATGGCGGCGTAGGCGGGGTCGGCCAGATAGATGGACAGCCCCGTGGGCACGAGCTGCCAAGCGTTGGGGGCTAGCGTGAGCGGCGCGTCAAGGCAGGCGCGCAGGTCTAGGCCGGCGCTGCCTGGGGTGGCGTAAGCGGGCAGGTTGCCGACCAAGCGTTGGTCTTTGATGATGACGTCGATTTTCATATTCAAAACGTTTTTATACGATAATTTTAAGCTTTTTAGGCCAATGTCAGCGTCATATGGTCAATGTGCGCTATTAATTGCCTAGCGAGTAGGCGCTTGGAGTTGTGTGGCAGCTCGGTCACTTTATCGGCCTCAATCAGCAGCAGGGCGTTGTCGTCTTGCCCAAAAGTGGCTGGCCCGATGTTGCCTACCAAGAGCGGCACGCCTTTGCGGATGCGCTTGGCCTGCGCATGAGCGAGCAGGTTTTCGCTCTCAGCGGCAAAACCCACGCAGAAGAGTTCGCCGCTTTTGGCCCTGGGCGATGCGGCAATACTGGCCAAAATATCAGGGTTTTCTACAAACTCTAAAACTGGGGTTTTGCCAGAGCCATCCTTCTTAATCTTTTGGTCAGCCGCCGCCGCTGGCCGCCAGTCGGCCACCGCCGCCGTTGCTATGAATATATTAGCAAGCTGTGACCATTTGACGCTGACATCGTGCATATTTCTTGCTGATTGCACATTGATACGCTCTACGCCACGCGGGGTGGGCAAATGCACAGGCCCGGCCACCAAAGTGACCTGCGCGCCCGCCTCGCGTGCAGCGCGGGCGATGGCAAAGCCCATCTTGCCGCTGCTCAAGTTGGTGATACCTCGCACGGGGTCAATTGCCTCAAAGGTAGGGCCTGCGGTGACCAGCACATGCTTGCCCAAGAGGGGTTTGGGCTGAAAAAACGCAATGAGATCTTCCAGCAGTTCATCGGCCTCTAGCATGCGGCCATCGCCCGTTTCGCCGCAGGCTTGGTCACCCGTGCCCACGCCCAGCAGGTGCGCGCCGTCAGCCGCCAGCTGCGCCATGTTGCGCTGCGTCGCGGGGTGCGACCACATTTCGCGGTTCATGGCTGGAGCGATTAAGAGCGGCACGGGCTTGGCCGCGCCCTGCACGCTGTCGGCACGCGGCCTTGCCAAACACATGAGGCTAAGCAAATCGTCCGCCGCGCCGTGTAGCAGTTTGGCCATGAAATCAGCGCTGGCTGGTGCAATAAGGATAGCATCTGCACCGCGCGAGAGGTTGATATGTGGCATATTATTGGCCTCGCGTGCATCCCACTGGCTGGTGTACACGCTGCGGCCAGACAGCGCCTGCATGGTCACGGGGGTGATGAATTGCTCCGCCCCCGCCGTCATCACCACCTGCACGGTAGCTCCCTCCTTAATCAGCGCGCGGCAAAGCTGCGCCGCCTTGTATGCCGCAATGCCGCCTGTAAGACCCAAAACAATGTGTTTGCCAGCTAGTTCATTCATAACTAGAAATGTACCAGCAAGCACACGCCGTGCAGCAGCAT
>JAYTMT010000282.1:0-9229 GCA_043728315.1 Polaromonas sp.
GTAAATTTATGAAAAATACTGCCAATGTCAGCGCCATATGGTCATATAACGCTATCAAAAAGTGAATATTAAGCTCAAGCCGCCAAAGCCTCCAGCAGCTCGGTTTCCATCTCAATTTGCTTGCGGTTATGGGACAGCTCTGCGCCGTCGATCAAAAAAGTGTCTTCTACGCGCTCGCCCAGCGTGGTGACTTTGGCCAGCTGGATGTTAATGTGGTGGCGGGCCAAAATGCGGGCGATGGAATACAACAGGCCTGCGCGGTCGCTGCACGAGACACTCAGCAGCCAGCGCTGGGCTTTCTCGTCGGGGCGCAGGTCTACGCGCGGTGCGATAGGGAAGCTTTTAACCCGGCGCGAGACCCGGCCTTTACTGGGCATGGGCATCACGGCGGGGCTGGTCAGGGCGCGCTCAAGCTCCACTTCCACCATGCTGATCAGTTCACGGTAGTGGCCATCGGTGTCACCGCTGACCACTTGGAAGGTGTCCAGCGCATAGCCGTTGCGGGCGGTGTGCACCTTGGCATCCAAAATACTAAAGCCCGCTTGGTCAAAATAGCCGCACATGCGGGCAAATAAATCGGGCCCATCGGGCGTGTACACCAGCACCTGCATGCCCTCGCCAATGGGCGAGAGGCGGGCGCGCACGATGGCGTGGGCGGGGGCTTGCGGTTTGTCGGCTTTGTCGCCCTTGGTGACATGGCGCGAGAGTGCCCGGGCGTGCCAAGCAATATCGGCCGCGTCGTGGCGCATGAAGTAGCCTACATCCAAGGTTTGCCACAGAGGCAGATGGGCTTCAAAGGGCAGTGCGTAGAGCGCCAGCGTTTGCAAGGCTTCGGTTTTGCGCAGCTCGACTTCGGCATCTGGGTCGGCCACGCGGCCGCCCAGATGGCGGGTGGTGAGGCGGTAAAGGTCTTCTAGCAGCTTGCCTTTCCATGCATTCCACACCTTGGGGCTGGTGCCGCGAATATCGGCCACAGTGAACAAATAAAGTGCCGTGAGGTAGCGCTCATTGCCCACGCGCTTGGCGAACGCGGCTATCACATCAGGGTCGCTGAGGTCTTCTTTTTGGGCGATGCGGCTCATGGTGAGGTGCTCGGCCACGATGAATTCGATGAGTTTGGCATCCTCGCGCGCAATGCCATGCTGCCTGCAAAAGCTGCGCACATCCACCGTGCCCAACACCGAATGGTCGCCACCGCGCCCCTTGGCTATGTCGTGGTATGTAGCGGCCACCACCAAAATCCAAGGCTTGTCCCAGCCTGCTGCCAACTGCGAGCAAAACGGGTATTCGTGCGCATGCTCAGCAATAAAAAAGCGGCGCACATTGCGCAGCACCATCAGGATGTGCTGGTCCACGGTGTAAACGTGGAACAAATCGTGCTGCATTTGCCCGACGATTTTTCTAAATACCCAGAGGTAGCGCCCCAGCACCGAGGTTTGGTTCATCAGGCGCATGGCATGCGTGATGCCTCGTGGCTCTTGCAAAATAGCTATAAATCGGGCGCGGTTGACCGGATCACGCCTGAATGCGGCGTTCATGAGGCCGCGTGCGTTGTACAGTGCGCGCAGGGTGCGGGCGCTCAGGCCTTTGATGCCCACCGTCGTTTCGTAGAGGTGAAAAGTCTCCAAAATCGCGTGCGGATTTTTGGCATACAAATCGTCACTGGCTACTTCCAGCATGCCCGCTTTCTCAAAAAAGCGCGCGTTCACGGGAATCAGCTGGTGCGTGGCTTTGCCAGTGTGCTCGTTGAGCCGCTCCTCAATGTTGAGCAGCAAAATTTGGTTGAGCTGGGCCACCGCCTTAGCCGCCCAGTAGTATTGGCGCATGACAGACTCAGAGGCTTTGCGCTGCGAATCGCCGCTGTAGCCAAAGGCTGCCGCCACGGCGCTTTGCAGGTCAAAGGCCAAGCGGTCTTCGCGGCGCAGTGCCACGCGGTGCAGGCGCGCGCGCACGAGGCTAAGCAGCGCCTCATTGCGCTTGATTTGGCGTGCCTCTAGGGCTGTGGCCAAGCCTTTGCGCACCAAATCGTCCCAGCTGCGGCCTAAATTGGCCGCTTTGGCCACCCAGAGAATAATTTGCAAGTCGCGCAGGCCGCCGGGGGATTCTTTGCAGTTGGGCTCTAGCGAGTAGGGCGTGTTTTCAAACTTGGTGTGGCGCTGGCGCATTTCTAGCGTTTTGCCCACAAAAAAGGCCTGCGGGTCGAGCGCGGCTTTGTAGGCTTTGTTAAACTGGGCAAACAGTGGCTTGCTGCCCTGCAACAAGCGTGATTCGAGCAACGAGGTTTGAGTGGTGATGTCTTTGGCCGCCTCGGCCACACAGTCGGCCACGCTGCGCACCGAAAAGCCCACCTCTAGCCCAGCGTCCCAGCAGCTGCTCACAAAGCCTTCAATTTGTGCTTTCAGCATCGGGTTGTTGTCTGCATCCGCGCCAGTGGGCAGCAGCAGCAGCACGTCTACATCGGAGTGCGGAAACAGCTCGCCGCGCCCATAGCCGCCCACTGCCAGCAGAGCCAAGCTGGCATCAAAGCCCGCATGCAGCCACAGCGCGGCCAAGGCGGTATCGGTGCTGGCACAGAGCTGGCGCAGCAGACCTTTGATGCTGCGGGTACTGGCCTCGCCGTCGATTTGCGCAAATACGGCTGCTTTGGCGCTGCGCAGTTCGTCGCGGGCTTTAAAAACAGGCATAGAAGGTATTTTTATGGTTTTTTAGCACGATGTCAGCGTCATATAGTCATAGCACGCTATTAATAATGTAGTATTTTCTAGGCTGACAAGCTGACAGACTAATGGTGCTTATCCAGCCGACTTTGCCATTTAAGCAGGCTTGGCCACCTGCGCCACCGAAGCGGGCGGCTTGGGCGCACCCGCTGACAGGGTCATCACCTCATAGCCCGTTTCGGTTACCAAAATGGTGTGCTCCCACTGGGCAGACAAAGAATGGTCTTTGGTGACGATGGTCCAGCCGTCGCCCAACTCGCGGATGTCTTTGCGGCCCATATTGACCATGGGCTCGATGGTGAAAACCATGCCGGGTACTAGCAGCTCTCCTGTGCCGGCTTTGCCGTAGTGCAGCACCTGCGGGTCTTCATGGAACTTTTGGCCAATGCCGTGGCCACAAAATTCGCGCACCACACTGTAGCCCTTGCCTTCGGCAAATTTTTGAATCACTGCGCCTATGTCGCCCAGCCGCGCACCCGCTTTCACCTGTGCAATGCCCAGCCACATGGCCTCGTAAGTGACCTCGCACAGGCGCTTGGCAAACAGGCTGGTCTCGCCCACCAAATACATGCGGCTGGTGTCGCCATGCCAGCCGTCTTTGATAACCGTGACATCAATGTTGCAAATATCACCCTTTTTCAAAGCCTTGTCCCCCGGAATACCGTGGCAGACCACATGGTTGACCGAGGTGCAAATGCTGCCCGGAAAAGGCGGGTAACCCGGTGGCTGGTAGCCCACGGTGGCCGATATGCACTGCTGCGTGTTGGTAATAAAGTCCAGCGCCAGTTTGTCCAGCGCTTTGGTGGTCACGCCTGGGCGCACATGGGGCGTGAGGAAATCGAGGACTTCAGCGGCCAATCGGCCAGCGATGCGCATGCCAGCTACGGCGTCTGCGTCTTTGTAGGTAATGCTCATGGGGGGATTATCCCAGACTGGTGTGGAAATTTTTAAGATTACCGCTGGTGCGTGTTTCGATGGGGTGCAGTCAGCTTGGATTCTTCAAATTTATAAGGCATTCTGTTAACTCATACATATTTGTATAAGGATTTGCGCCTTCGACAGCAGAGTCAACATCGTATAAACGCACGGCTCTGGCTTTTGCAATTTCCAAATTCATCTTAGTAGATGCCCAGTGACCCCCGCTACCTTTTTGATAGTCGCAAAGGTACTTTTTCAAACGCCTGTTCGCCTCATCTCTATGCAAGTAAGTTTGTACATCCTCAAAATGCAATAAAAGCCATAACTCAAAGCACGGCACAGATGTAATCGCTTGGAATGACACTTTATATTTATCGTTGTTTTTCAAGCACAGATGCAAACGACTAACCTCACGAAGCGCTTCGTTGTAAGTGAGATGCTCATCTCGGTCGAAAACCGCGTAAACACGATCGAATTCCCTTGCTCTGATTTTTCTGTGCGAATCGCCGTATTCAAAGATCTTTTTTGCGTAGTTCACTACAGTCAGTGGGTCGTTACCATCTTGACTGGGTAACACCATCACATTGGCAGTGGGTAACTTCAGTTCATGCCTGATTTCGCTCAAGTAGTTGGGCTCAGTCTTTGAGCCCTCGCAAACTATAAGCAAGCGCTCTATTGGTTTGCGACTGGCTCTTTGGCGGCGTAAATCGCGCCCCTGCTGGCGATGTTTAGGCTGATTGTTTTGTGCCATGTTACTAGCTGCTCCGACTCGGCAAGAATGGGATACCCCCGTACCGCCCCGCCAAGTAGCCCTTTTCTATAGCCTCGCCCTTACGTGGGCTAAAGTCGGTTAGAGGGTACAAGCATGTAGCCTGCAGGTCGTCTTTCTCAGTTATCCAAATCTGATCGCGTCGAAATAGCTCTGTGTCAAGCAAAGCAGTATCGTGGGTAGTGAAAATCAGCTGTGCACCAGAGGCGTTAAGCTCTTTATTGTGAAACATGGATACTAAATCTCGTACTAGCAGCGTGTGTAAGTTGCAATCAAGTTCGTCGACTACTAAAGTTCGCCCATTCTTCAACACATGAAGTATCGGTGCTATCAAGCCAAAGAGGCGCTGAGTACCTCCAGATTCTTCATGCAGCTCAAACTGCGCGTTACCTTGGGAGCTAGTATGCTCAAAAATTGGCAATAAAAATTCGGCTTCAATATTAGTAATTTGCGGTTGCTCACCTGGCGCAAACTTAATCTCGTTACGCATGCCTTTTCGTGCAACTGTCTGCACATTTGTAATCGAAATATCAGCATCGCATAAGAAACGCGTCACATCTGAGCGACCTTGGTCTGTGGTCAGCATCGCTGTAGTCGCTTCATGATTTATGGCGGCACCGGCAGGCACATAAACAATTTTTTGAACGATTTGGCTAAATACCTTTCCAAGTAGCTCGCTGTTTAGTTGCGCAGCAGTAGATAAAAGGAGGGCGTTTGGCCGCGTGCTTTCTTGCCATAGCTTTTTAGGCCCAGAAAGAAAACTACTAAACTCGTAGGTATAGCTTTGTCTGTCGACATTTAACTGTCGGCTAAAAAGTAGCGTAGGACGTGATGTACGGTACACCGTCAAGGACTCGCTCACTATCCTGTCTGGCTGCATGGCGAACGCGTAATCGTATCGGATCTCTTCTATCAATATCGAAATTGTGAACGAGGTGGGTTCATGCAGTTTCGAGGTGTCCAGTTTAAAAGGTTGCAAGTTGTAAGTTTGGTTAGGCTGGACAAATGTGGCCGACTGTGCCACTACTGTATGCATGTAGTGCAAAGCCAGCAGTAGTGTCGACTTACCGCTTGCGTTCGCCCCGTATATAACTGCACTTCGTACCGCACTGGGTATACCTTTTAGCCCTGTAACTAAAAGATGCGTATCAGCAAAGGTTTTGTCAGCATTTGCAGCAACTAAGCTGAAAACCTGCTCATCGCGGATGGATTTAAAGTTGCTAACGCGGAATTCAAGCAACATAATAAAGAGCTTTCAAAACAAGAAGTAAATAAAAATAAATCATATTTTTGCATAAATTACGCAAAAAAGCGATTTATATTTAAAAATTCAACTCAACTAACTTTAGTTATGAGCGATTTATATGCCGAAGGTGCATGAGATGGGTAATCGCACAAACGCAGCAGACTCTAGTTGGGCATCATTGCCAAGCTGCTTAAACCCAAGGTGGGCAAACACCAGTAAATTAGTCAACGCCACTTAAAAATCCAAGGCCTTGAGTTGTGCAGAACTTAGGCGTACACGTTGGGTTTGCTCTGCTTGCTCTAGGGTGATCAACGAAGGGTCACTTGCATTGATCAGTTGTTGCAGGCTCGATCCCGGCGCGATAGCTTCTAAATACCGCAAAATTTGCCCCAGCGTTCGGCCAGGATCGCCAGCCTCAAGGCGTACTGCGGTGGCGCGCGAGAGACCTGCACGCAGCGCAGCCTCAGATTGCAGCGTCTGGCGCGCTTTGCGCAGCCTTGACAATCGCTGGCCGACTAACTTGCAAGATGCCAGCTGCTCATCGCTGAAAAGTAGTAGCTCGTTTTTTTTCATGTCTAAAATTATAGTCTTTAAATCGTTTAAGTCAATTATTGTTGACAATTTAAAGTAATGCAGTGCTGAAAAGCTACTTCAAGGCTTAAGCACTGCTTAATTACCCCCCATCCCCACCTTAGCCAGCCCCAGTTGCTGGGTGAGCGCCAGCACGGAGGCTACGGCTGCGTAGGGGGCGGCGCTATTGGGGTGGATGTGGACTTCTGGGGCTGCGCCTGTTGAGCGGGCTACTAGCAGGGCTGAGAGCGCGGCGCGGTCTGGCATGGGGATGCCGTCGGCTAATACTGCGCCGGTTTGCGCTATGTCTAGGCGGATGATGCTGGGGGGCGTGGGGGCGCTGGTGGCATTGGGCATGTCCAAGGCCACAGAATTGAGCTGGGCGGGTATGGTGATGATGAGCATGACGATCAAAACCAGCATCACGTCAATCAAGGGGGTGGTGTTCATGCCGCACAGCAATTGGCCCTCGGCAGCATCGGCGCCGCCACTTGCGGTGCTGCCAAGCCCGCTGGATAAATCGTTGGTCAGGTCGTTGGCCAGATCGTTGGGGTAGAGCTGCATGGTTTATCGGGCTTCGTTGGCATCGGGTTGGGTGACGAGCCCAACTTTGGCAAAACCTGCTTGCTGGGCTAGATCAACCACCACGCCCACAAAGGCATAGGGCACGGTTGCGTCTGCACGGATGTGGATTTCGGGCTGTGGCTGGATCAGCGCCAGGGTTTGAAACTGCGCCAGCAGTGCGCTAGGGTCAGAGATTGGGCTTTGGTTGTAATAGACCGTGCCGGCTGCGTCTACGCTGATGACAACATGGTCGCTATTGATTTGGTGTGTGCGGCCGGATTCGGCAGGCAGTTGCAAATTGATCGAGTTGCTCACTACGGGGATGGTGAGCAAAAAGATAATCAGCAAGACCAGCATCACGTCCACCAAGGGAGTGGTATTGATCTCGGCCATCAGGCCTTCGTTGGACGATTCGTCGCTGGCGTAGAGGTTCATGGCGGGGATTTATTGGGCGGCTCGTTGCGCGGGGGCGGTTGGCTTGGCGGACTGCGTTACTGGCTGCGCCGCCGTATTCGTAGTTGCTGGCTGCGCCAGAAGGTGCACATGCAAATTCGCGCCGAATTGCCGCACCGCCTCCAGTGCCAGCTTGTTGCGGCGAATCAGCCAGTTATAGCCAAACACGGCGGGCACAGCCACGGCCAAGCCTATGGCCGTCATGATCAGTGCTTCACCCACGGGGCCTGCCACTTTGTCAATCGAGGCTTGGCCGCTGGCACCAATTTTGACCAGCGCGTTGTAGATGGCCCAAACCGTGCCAAACAAGCCCACAAAGGGGGCGGTGGATCCGATGGTGGCCAGCAGGCTCAGGCCCTCCTGGCTTTGGATATGCAGGCGCGCCATGGCTGACTCGATGCCGCGCACCAGCCAGCGGTCGTAGTCGACGCGGCCTTGCAGGGCGGGGAACTGGCGGGCCGATTCGAGGGCGGACAGGCCGACAAAGCGCAGCGGATTTTGCGCTGGCAGCGCGGCTATGGCGTTATTCAGACCTGCGGGGCTGGCAAATACTTTGTTGGCCGTAGCCGTGTGGGTTTTGAGCTTTTTAAGCTCTGAGATTTTTTGCGCAATGACGACCCAGCTGGCAATGGACATGATGGCCAAGAGCAGCAGCGATATTTTGGCCACCCAATCGCCTTGCGTCCAAATGGCGGACAGGCCGTAGGGGTTGGCGGCCTTGGCTGGCGTGGCGTTTGGGGCAGACGCGGCAGCGGGCAGGGCGCTGGTGGGGTTTGCCGTATTTGGGTTCGCAGTGGGGTTTGCTGCTTGGCTAGCCGTAGCTGGCATGCTCAAGCTGCCAGAGCTTGCATTTTGTGCATGCAAAGCACTTGAAAACCCTATATTTACAGAAAATACTGCCAATGTCAGCGTCATATGGACATATGTTGCTAGTGATTTCATAGTATGTGTGTCCTTGAGGAATGGTTAGCTTTTGAGGGGTGAAAAGGTCGTTGGCATGGGTGTGGCGCTATTTGGGGCATTCGTCGCGCAGCATTTTCAGCACTAGCGCGGGCAGGGCCAAGAGGCCGCTTGCCGTGCTGTTTTTATAGCGCAGGCAGTCAGCCACTTGGGCTGAATCCACGCCGGTTTCAAAGCCGTCTTTGGGTTTGCCACGGCGCAACTGTTCGTTGGCCATGTCGGCCAAGCTGCGCTGCTGGGGAAAGCGAAAGGTGTTGACGTAGGGCACTGGTGGCGGCAGATTCAGGTTGAGCGGGGGGCGCGCTGGCACGGCGGCGGTGGCGGGAGCTGGCACATTGCCAGTGCCTAAGCCGCCTTGGCCTGTGACTTGCCCACTACCCGCCGTGCCGCCTGAACCAGTGCCCACGCTGCTGCCAGAGCCGCTGGCTGCGCCTGCTCCAGTGCCAGCCCCTGTACCTGCATTAGTGCTTGCGCCGCTGCTTGCACCGCCAGTTGCACCCGTGTTAGCACCCGTGCCGCTGGGGGCGTTGCTGGCCGATACCGCGCCTGCTGTGCGGCTGCTAGGCGGCACCACGCCTGTGCCTACCAAGGCATTGGCCGCAGGCGGTACCACAACGGGCGCTGCGCGCACTGCAGCCGCTGCGCTAGGCACAACAGGCACGGCTTGGGGTGGCAGCTCAGCGCGGATAACGGGCGCTGGAGGTGGCGCTACAGGGGCTACTGGAGCTGGAGGCGCTGGAGGCAGGGTGATGGGCGGCGCAGGTACTGGGGCGGGTGGGGTTATAGGAGGTGCTGGCGCTGGGGGCGGCGGCACTGCTACTGGGGCTGGGGCTGGGGCTGGGACAGGTGCAGGTGCAGGTGCAGGTGCAGGTGCAGGTGCAGGTGCAGGTGCAGGTGCAGGTGCAGGTGCAGGTGCAGGTGCAGGTACAGGTGCAGGTGCAGGTGCAGGTGCAGGTGCAGGTGCAGGTGCAGGTGCAGGTGCAGGTGCAGGTGCAGGTGCAGGTGCAGGCGGGGGAGCCGCCGCCATCGGTG
>JAYTMT010000283.1:0-2858 GCA_043728315.1 Polaromonas sp.
GCGCGCTGCTTAAAGCCCAGTCGCTGCTTGATGGTGGCCCAGATCAAATTGGGTGTGCCCAAGTGGTCAAAGTGCTGGCTCAAACCAATGTCGCGGTTATCTAGCCGCACTACCCTAAAACCCGCTGCGTCCAGCGCGTTGACCATGGGCTCGGGCCAGCCCGTGAGCTGGGTGGCCAAGCCCATGATGAGCAGCACCACGGGGCGTGTGTCGCCCGCTTTGCCAGTGTCTTCAATTTCAATATCGATATTATTTGCTTTAATTTTCATAGCATAGTATGACCATATGACGCTGACATTGGCCAAATTTTTCTTAAATTTAGGTAAACTGCCTCTCGCGCAGCCATTTGGTGGCAATCCACTTCTCGCCAGCAATCACAGGCGCGCCACCGTGCAATGACTTGCTGCTGGGGTGCGCCCTGTCGTAACTGAAAAACACCGCGTTACCACGCTTGGGTGCCACCTCCACACCCACATCGGGGAAGGTGGTACCGCCGCCTTTTTCGGGCTCGTTCAAATACACAATGATGGTGGCCACGCGCTGTCCGCCGCGCTTGAGGATGGTGGGTGTGCCGGGTTCTTTGGGGTCAAAATAATCGTAATGCGGCTTGTATTCGGTGCCCGGGCGGTAGTGCAAAATTTGCAGGCCTTCGCCGTTTTCAATCGGCCAGTTGGCCAGCTTGGCCAAGCGCCGCTCCAGCGTGGCCACCACCTCAAATTCATCGCGTTTAAAAAACATGCCGTTGCTGGTGCGGTCGGCATTGAGCTCTTCGCCGCCGGTTTTGGTCTCCACCGTGAGCGAGCGGCTCATGCGCGGCTTGGCTGCGGCTATGAGTGCCTCGCACTCTTGGTCAGACACCACATTGCCAAATACCACAATATGCGGCTTGGCCACGCTGGAGAGCACATTGACGATGCGGTCACCGCAGTCTAGGTACAAGGGCGAGTCTTGCAGCTGGGGCACAGGCAAAATGAGCAATGGCGGCAGCTCGTCCACCGGCTTTTTACTGGTGATGGGCACGCCTGCCAAATGGTCTTTGAGCGTGCTCTCTAGCGCATCGGTGGCCACGTCTTCTTTCCAGCCCGCATCCACCATAGACTTGAGCACCGCCTCAGCAGGAAAGCCCGCCTTGGCCTGCGCCACAATCCATTCGCGCAGGTCATTGGTAATGGCTTGTGTCATGCTTGCGTCTCCTTTTATTGGGTTAATGTGCGGCGAAAAACGAGGCGATCGGGCTTGGACTCAGCCGCGTCAAAGGCATACCCATCGGCGCTGAAAGCTTCGAGTTTTTTAATCGTGCCCACGCGCTGAATAATGGCATAACGCGCCATCATGCCACGGGCGCGCTTGGCATTGAAACTGATGACTTTGAACTTGCCGTTTTTATAGTCTTCAAACACGCACTCCACCACCCGCGCCTTGAGCGCTTTGAGATCGACCGATTTGAAATACTCTTGGCTGGCCAAATTGACCACCACGGGGGTTTTGTCATCGGCCAACTGCGCATTGAGGTGCTGCGCGATGCTGGCGCCCCAAAACTTGTACAAATTACCACCGCGTTCGTTGGCCAGTGCAGTACCCATTTCTAGCCGATAGGGCTGCATCCAATCGAGCGGGCGCAGCAGGCCATACAGGCCGCTGAGCATGCCCACATGCTGCTGCGCCCATGCCAGATCGTCAGTGGTCAAAGTTTTGGCGTTCAGCCCGTCATACACGTCGCCATTGAAGGCCAGCATGGCTTGCTTGGAATTTTTTGCCGTGAACTTGGGCGACCATGCGCTGTAGCGCGCCACATTCAGGGCAGAGAGCGCATCGCTCAAATCCATCAAATGCGCGATATCTTGCGGCGACTTTTGCTTGAGCAGCTTGATCAACGCGGCCGACTCTTTGGGAAACTGCGGCAAGGTGTGCGGCAGATCAGGTGACACGGGTGTGTCGTAATCGAGCGACTTGGCAGGGGAGAGCAAAAAAAGCATACAAAAAAAGCTTGCGAGTGAAGCCTTGATTATCGGGGATTTAGCGCGGCGTTTGGCGCAAATCTGCTTGTCAATCAGCAGTGTAAATCACCCGTGCGAAGCACCCGTATAAATCACCCGCGCACATCACCCGTGCACATCACCCGTGTAAATCGCCCGCCAGTGAGGCCAGCGCTTCCTCACTGATGCTCACATGCATAGGATAGTTGGCATGGTCACAGCCCAGTTTGGCTGCACCGCCCGCTTTGAGCGTGGCCTTCATGGCGGGCGTGAACTCAAAGCGCACAAAGTGCACAGCCGAGGTTTTCTCGTCGTTTTCGCGGTCTAAGTCTTCGTCTGCAATGGCGTAGACCTTTTTGTGGCCTTCTACTTCCACAAACATATGGTCTTCCACGCCAATGAGCCGTGCCAACTCACGCTTGCGCTCATTCACATCGGGGTATTCAATCAGCATGGTAGCTTTCCAGTTGCTGCCATTGGGCATCAAGGCGCTGTAAACCTCAATCTCCTGCGCAATGCCTTCTTCGTCAAAAATCTTCTCAATGCGCAGCATTTCCTGAATTTGGTAGCGCAGCGTCAGCTCGCTCTCAAACTGCATGTTGATGTGTTCGCCCACATGCACGCTGCGCAGCTTGCGGTGCGCAATCACATCGGGTTTGTGCGTCTTGCGGTACTTGTGGTAAGCCTCAAGGCTCATGAGGCTGTCGGGGGTGATTTGTCCGGTGAGTTGCATTTTGGATTCCTGTGTGTTTGGTGGGCTTAGGTTTTAATTCGGGCATCCGGCCGCGAAGGGCGCTAAAGTTGCGCGAAAGACGCGAAAGAAGACAAAATTTAAAAAGTAAATCCCAATATTTCGGTATTCCTTTCGCGTTTTTCGCGCAG
>JAYTMT010000284.1:0-14744 GCA_043728315.1 Polaromonas sp.
GGCTCGGCCTTGATCGCGCCTTCAATGGTGATGTGGGTGCCGGGCTTGTTCGGAATCAGCTTGCTGATGCCGTCGCAAAACGTGTAGCTCATGTCCAGCACGCGGCCCACATCGCGGATAGCAGCGCGGGCGGCCATGGTGCCAAAGGTGACGATTTGGCTGACCGCCTCGCGGCCGTATTTGTCTTTCACGTAGTCAATCACGCGGTCGCGGTTGGCTTGGCAAAAGTCGATGTCAAAGTCGGGCATGGACACCCGCTCGGGGTTTAAAAAGCGCTCAAATAGCAGGCCGTAAGCCAAAGGATCGAGATCAGTAATTTTCAGCGCATAGGCCACGAGCGAGCCTGCGCCCGATCCACGGCCGGGTCCGACGGGGCAGCCATTGTTTTTGGCCCACAAAATAAAGTCACCCACGATTAAAAAATAACCGGGGAAGCCCATTTTGACAATCGTGCCAATTTCAAACTCTAGGCGCTCCACATAGCGCGGCATTTCTGCTTGGCGCTTGTCGGCATCGGGGTACAAATGCGCCATGCGCTCTGTGAGCCCCTCGTGCGACATGTGGCGAAAGTAGGCCTCGGGGCTGAGCTTTTCGCCATTAACCAGTGGCGTGGGGAAGATTGGCAACTGCGGTTTGCCCAAATCCAGCACCAAGCTACAGCGCTTGGCGATCTCGGCGGTGTTGGCCAGTGCGCTGGGCAGGTCGGCAAACAGGGCTTGCATTTCGGCGCTGCTTTTGAAGTATTGCTCGCGGGTGAATTTGCGCACCCGCCGCGTGTTGCCCAGTATTTCACCCTCGGCAATGCACACCCGCGCTTCATGGGCTTCGTAGTCATCGGGCAGCAGGTATTGCACGGGGTGGGTGGCCACCACGGGCAGTTTGAGCTGCACCGCCAGTGCCACAGCCGCGGCCACATGGGCTTCGTCGTCAGGGCGGCCCGCCCGCTGTAGCTCTAGGTAAAAGCGGTGGATGAAAATGCCCGATAGCTGCTGGGCCACTTGCGCTGCGCGCTCTGCATCGCCCTGCACCAGCGCCTGCCCCACGGGCCCGGCCTGCGCGCCGCTGAGCATGAGCAGGCCACTATTAAGCTCCGATAGCCAAGACAGCTTAACCACTGCCAATGATTTAACGACGTTTTGCGTCCACGCTCTGGCCAGTAGTTCGCTGAGGTTCAGGTAGCCTTGGTGGTTTTGCACCAAGAGCAGCACGCGGCCCAGCTGGCTGGTGTCTGCGCCTAAGCCTTCTAGGTAAACTTCGGCCCCAATGAGGGGTTTCACGCCCTTGCCACGGGCTTCTTTGTAAAATTTAACTGTACCAAACAGGTTATTAAGATCGGTGATGGCCAGTGCGCCTTGGCCATCACTGGCGCAGGCTTTGACCACTTCGTCGATGCGAACCGTGCCGTCTACGACGGAGTATTCGCTGTGCAATCGCAGGTGTATAAACATCCCTGCATTGTAGGAAAGCCCTAGTGCCTATTCATCGACAGGGCGACTATTTTTTTCTCGGGGGGAGTGGCCAGTAGGGCTTTTTGGCAGCGGCTTTTGAGTTCGGCCAAGTTTCTGCCGTGGGTGGGTGCCCATGCCAATGCTATGCGCATGTATTGGGTCAATGCTTCGCTATCGGGCGAAAGCGCCAATGTGCGGCTGAGCATCATGGTGGCCAAAGCACGTGCTTGCTCGGGAGAGTAATCCATAGCTACTGATGCGCAAAATGCATTGTCCTCTGGGCGTGCCAAATCACTTTTTTGGTCCACACAAGAAGCCAATACTGCCGCAATGCGCACCAGTCCATGCTCAAAACCCTCGTCGCCATAGTGGCCGCGCAAGGCATCGGCGGGTGCCAGTTGGATCCAGAAAAATGCGGTTTGGCCGCTGTCTTGCGCCGTGCGCAGGGTTTTAAGAGCCAGTGATTGCTCAAAACCGCTGGAGTTGCGCAAACCCGTGAGCGGGTCGCGCCCAATGCCAGTGCGCTCGCTGGCCAACACGGAGCGGCCATGGCGGTATTGCAAATAAATGACAAACAGCATGCCAAGCAGGGTAAGCACCATACTGGCAGCACCCAACACCAGCATAACCATGGCTTGGCCAAGTCCCGCATAACTGGACACGGAAAAAAGCAGGGAAAGCACGCCCATGGCTGTGGTGGCCACAATCGGTTTACTGCGCGGGTCATCGCCCAACACAGCTGCGGCTGCCATTGCCACAGTCAAAACCACAGAACACACCCACACCGTGACCAGCATGCCCATGCGCTGGGTATGCAGCTCCAGCGCCCAGCCTAGGCCTGTGGTGCACAGCACCAGCGCCAGCCATAGGTTTGACACCCACCACAAAACTTGGCTGCGCTTGGTGTAGCCCAGCACAATGCCCAATGCCCAGGGCATGGCGACCGCCTGCAGCAGCAGCAGCGACATTTTGCTTTCGTCGTTCCATTGCGCACTGCCAGTAAACAGGTACATGCCTGCAATGCCTGATGTAACCGACATGGCCAAGCCTGCGCACAGCGACAAAATGGCAACAGCGGCAAAACGCTTGCGCTTGAAAGCAAAAGCCATGGCCAATGCAATAGCTGCCATGGCCAAGCTCAGCCCAATGATTGCGCCGTAGACAAGGCCATAACTAAAATGCTGGACTCGGTATTCTGGCCTTGCAGCCAGCAATATCCTGTCGCTGATAACACCGGTATGCACCGTTTCCAGCACCACATCAATTGTGCCAATCGCTTGCGGCAGGGCAAATACAGGAAAAGGATTTTTGTAGGCCCACTGGTCCATGGGTATGCGGTCGCCAGCTGAGAGCGTGTGCCAAGCGCCTTGGTTCACGCGGTAGCTCAGGTGCAAGTGGTCTAAGCGGTGCAGCGGCCAAAGCAGGTACAAGTCTGGGCCATCTTCAGCTGACACTATGGCGCCCAGTTCTGCGCCTTTGGCGCCAGCAGAGGCTGCACTGGGCGCTGGAAACACCAGCTGCGCTCGTGCCACCCAGCGCTGGCCTTCGTAGAGATGGGTCAGCGGCTGCTGCTGCGCTGGTTTAAAACGCGCGGCCTCCCACTCCCAGGCCTGTCCGCCAAATGCCTGCGCATGCCCCATTGCCCCGTCAGCAGGCATTTGCACCACGGTGTTTTCCAGCTTGCGGCTCAAATTGGCAAAGCCACGTGCGTTGATCTCGGCGGTCCATTCCAGCTTGGGCACGGCATGGGCACTGGCTAGGCACAGCCAGCACAGCATGGCCGCAATCCATTGGGCGGGGTGCATGCGCGGCATGCTCACTCGCGCAGGACCGAAAGCACGTCGGAGCGGTATTCGCGGCTGTACAAAATCAATATCACCATAGCCGTGGCAATGACCAGCGCCACAGGTGAAAAAAACCAAGCTATGACGGCAAATGCAAAGTAATAGGCCCGCAGGCCGTCATTGAAGGTTTCTGCGGCCAAGCCGAGCATGCGGCTGGCGCGGTCGGCAAAATGCTGGCGGTCGTGCTTGCCGGATGCAAATTCGTCGGCATGGGGCATGGATCCAATCACCAAGGCCACAAAGGTGTATTGGCGCATGCTCCAGCTGAAGCGGAAAAATGCATAGGCAAATATGCTGATCAGCACCATGACTTTGAGGTCAAACACCAAGACCGAGCTACGTACCGCAAACGGAATCTCACGCACCAGTTCTGCGGCCTTGTCTGTCGAGCCCAGCAGGGCAAACAAGCCACCTATCACAATGATGGTGGTGCTGCAAAAAAAGGCGGGCGTGCCAGACAGCGCCTGTGTGATGATGCCATCGAGCACGCGCTGGTCACGGTAAGTGGCCTGCTTCATCCAGTGGCTGCGAAAACGGTTGGTGGTGGCAATCAGTGAATCGCCTTGCGTGCCTCGGCGGCGGGTGAAGGCTGAATACGCGATCCATGTGCTGAACAACCAAGCCAGTGCTGCCCAGTCGCTCCAGGGAAGTAATGTGAAAATTTGCATAAACGGCTTTTTTTATTCGATGCCCTGATTGGCTTTGTCTTGCCAAGAGATCTGTAGGTTTGAATTTTATAGCTTTTGCATACAGTTTGTATTGAATTTGTTTGCCACCCGCATGCAGCTGCGCCGCAGGGGCAAACTCGGCACTGGTGCATAGGATGGGCTTATACTAGCCAAATGAACCAGTTAGTACATTCCGAGCCGAACAGCCAAAGCGCCAAACCTGTGCGCACCAACGACCCCGAGCGCACCATGGCTGGCATATTAGAAGTGGCCACCCAAGAGTTTGCTGAAAAAGGCTTGGACGGCGCACGGATTGACGCAATAGCCGCTGCCACGCAAACCAGCAAACGCATGATTTACTACTATTTTGGCAGCAAAGAAAAGTTGTATTTAGCGGTACTGGAAGAGTCTTACAGACGCATGCGCAGCATCGAAGCCCAGTTGCACTTGGAGGATTTGTCACCCGTGCAGGCGCTGCGCCGATTGGTGACTTTCACTTTTGACCACCACCACGGCAACCCTGACTTTGTGCGTTTGGTAATGTCCGAAAACATGCAACGCGGAAACTATTTGGCGCAAAGCCAACTGATTGAGGCGCTCAATGTGCCCGCTATTTCAGCCATTGACAAACTTTATGCGCGAGGGGTGGCACAGGGCGTGTTTCGCGCGGGGCTAGATCCAATCGACATCCATGCCTCCATCTCGGCGCTGACATTTTTCAATGTCTCGAACCAACACACTTTTGGATTTATTTTTAAGCAAAACATGACTGCCCTGCCCGCCGTCACAGCGCGGCGCGAGAACGTGGTGGAGATGCTGGTGCGTTTTGTGCAAATATGAGTATAAACCCTTATTTACTTAAAACTAACCAGTTAGTACATTAATTTGGTATTGGGCAAATTTGAAAAAGGAGACACGCATGGTCAAAAAAATCATCGACCAGTACTGTCGGTTTTTAGCGGTTTTACTGGTCGCCGCACTGGCCTTGATGGTCGTTTTGGTATTTGGCAACGTGGTTATGCGCTACGGTTTTAACTCGG
This sequence comes from Polaromonas sp., assembly GCA_043728315.1. GTDB lineage: Bacteria > Pseudomonadota > Gammaproteobacteria > Burkholderiales > Burkholderiaceae_C > JAAFIP01. The sequence continues at coordinate 5,001 of JAYTMT010000284.1, forward strand.
GCTTCACGCTGTCTGAGGAGCTCTCACGCTGGTTGTTTGTGTGGATGACGTTTTTAGGAGCGATTATTGCCATGCACGAGCGCGGCCATTTGGGCACGGACTCATTGGTGTCGCGCCTTCCAGTAAGAGGCAAAAAAATCTGCCTTGGCGCAAGCTATGTGCTGATGCTTTTTTGCTGCTGGCTGATTTTTAAGGGCTCGTGGGACCAAACCGTGATCAATATGAAATCCACCAGCGCTGTCATGCAAGTGCCTATGGGTATTTTGTATGCCAGCGGCATCGTATTTGCGGTGTCTGCCACGCTGATTTTGCTCTACCAGTTTTGGCGCTTGCTCAGCGGCCAAATGGCCGCGCATGAACTGGTGGGCATCCAAGAGTCCGAAGAGCAGGTGCATGGCGAGCCTGCCAGTGCGGCCAGCCCCGCCAGAGCCCAGCCCCAAGCCCCAAGGACCATGCCATGACTATTCTTATTTTTCTGGGTTCACTTTTGGGTGCTATGGCGCTGGGCATACCAATTGCGTTTTCATTGCTGCTGTGCGGCGCAGCGCTGATGTGGCATCTGAACATGTTTGATGCGCAAATTTTGGCGCAGAACCTGATCGAAGGCAGCAACAGCTTCCCGCTCTTGGCAGTGCCTTTTTTCATGCTTGCTGGTGAAATCATGAATGCAGGCGGGCTGTCTAAACGCATCGTGAATTTTGCATTGGCACTGGTGGGCCATGTGCGCGGCGGCTTGGGCTATGTGGCCATCACCTCTGCGGTGATCATGGCTGCGCTGTCGGGCTCGGCCGTGGCCGATGCGGCGGCACTGGCTGCTTTGCTGCTGCCCATGATGGTGGCCGCTGGCCACGACAAAGCGCGCTCCGCTGGGCTTTTGGCCTCGGCCAGTATCATTGCGCCCATCATCCCGCCCAGCATTGGTTTTGTGATTTTTGGGGTGGCGGCGAACGTGTCGATTTCCAAGCTTTTTTTAGCTGGCATTGTGCCTGGCATCTTGCTCGGTGGCGCGCTGTGGCTTACTTGGTGGTGGGTGGCACGCAAAGAACAGGTGCACACACCGCCACGCAAAAGCAAGGCAGAGGTGCTCAAGGCGCTGCGCGAAGCCACCTTTGCAATGGGCATGCCACTGATCGTGATTGTGGGCTTGAAGTTTGGTGTGTTCACCCCCACCGAGGCAGCCGTGGTGGCAGCAGTGTATGCGCTGGTGGTGTCGATGTTTATTTACAAAGAATTGAAGTTCAACCAGCTCTTTGGCCTGTTCTTAGCCGCTGGCAAAACCACGGCCATCATCATGTTTTTGGTGGCTGCGGCCATGGTGTCTGCATGGCTGATTACCGTGGCGCAATTGCCCGACCAATTGGTATCGCTCTTGCAGCCACTGCTTGACAGCCCCAAGTTGCTGATGTTTGTGATCATGCTGATTGTGATGGTTGTGGGCACCGCCATGGACATGACACCCACCATTTTGATCCTCACCCCCGTGCTCATGCCGATTGTGAAAGCCGCTGGCATTGACCCTGTGTATTTTGGTGTGCTATTTATCATCAACAACGCCATTGGCCTGATCACCCCGCCCGTGGGCACGGTGCTCAACACCGTGGCGGGCGTGGGCAAGGTCAGCATGGACGATGTGACACGGGGTGTGTTGCCCTTCATGCTGGCGCAGTTTGCGATGATGTTTTTGATGGTGCTGTTCCCGCAAATTGTGATTTGGCCAGCGCGTTGGTTGGCCGGATAATTTTCTCGTACGCACGCGGCATGCTTGGTACGCCAGGCCGCGTGTTTTTCATCTGCGTACTTTGTTCAATCCTTTGGAGACCTCTATGAAACGTCTGATTTTGAAAACTCTGGCCGCTGCAGTGGCACTGGCCGCAGTAGGCATGGCGCAAGCCCAAGAAAAAACCATTAAATTCGCCTCGCAAAACCCCAAAGGCCACCCGATTACCTTGGGCATGGAAAAATTTGCTGAAATCATCGCTGCTAAATCGGCTGGCAAGCTCAAGGTCAATGTGTTCCCCGGTGGCACACTGGGCAACGACCAAGCCAATGTGTCTGCCCTGCAAGGCGGCACACTTGAAATGGTGTCTATGAACTCTGGCATTTTGGCAAGCCAAGTCAAAGACTTTGCGGTGTACGACTTCCCGTTCATGTTTGCCAACACCAAAGAAGCCGACGCGGTGGTGGACGGCCCCTTTGGCAAAAAAATGCACAGCAAACTCGAAGAAAAAGGCATTGTGGGCTTGGCCTACTACGAGTTGGGCTTTCGCAACATCACCAACAGCAAGCGCGCCATCACCAAGGTGGAAGACTTGGCTGGCCTGAAACTGCGCGTGATTCCTAACCCGATCAATGTGGACTGGGTCAAAGCGCTGGATGCCAACCCCACACCCCTGCCCTTCCCCGAGGTGTATGCCGCGCTGGAGCAAAAAGCCATTGACGGCCAAGAAAACCCGATCACGGTGATTGCTGCGAATAAGTTTTTTGAAGTGCAAAAATTTGTGACGCTGACCAACCACCAGTACAACCCCCAGTCGGTGATGATCAGCAAAAAGTTTTGGGACACCTTGAGCGTCGCTGAAAAAGCCATCGTGCAAGACGCTGCCCAAGAGTCGGCGAAATACCAGCGCGAGCAGGCACGCGGTGCAGTGGCTGCAGCGCTTGATGTGATGAAAAAAGGCGGCATGACGGTGAGCGAATTCTCGCCTGCTGAGCAAACCAAGCTGGTGCAGAAAATGACGCCTGTGATCACCAAATATGCAGCGAATGCGGGTGACGGCACGGTGACTGAGCTGTTGGCTGAGTTGGCCAAAGCGCGTAAGTGATTTGCGCAAATGATTAGTGCAAGCGATTAACTTGCGTTGATCGTAAACATTGACCACACAGATGACCACTCACAGGGGCGCAACCCGCATCGCCGTAGCAGGCGCTGGCTATATTGGCCAAGCGCACATCGCGGCTGCGCGCGCCAGCTCCAGTGTGGCGCTGTGCGCGGTGGTAGACCCAGCGCCCGCTGCAGTGGCCATAGCCGCAGCGGCGGGCGTGCCCTTGTTTGCGTCACTTGAGGATTTGTTGGCCAATCACCGCCCAGATGGCGTGGTGATTGCCACCCCCAACCACTTGCATGTGCAGCAGGCCCTGCTGTGCATCGAAGCGGGCTTGCCCTGCTTGCTAGAAAAACCAATTGCGCCCACGGTGGCGCAGGCGCAGACTGTGGTGGATGCCGTGGCCAAGCACCACGCCAAGCTTTTAATTGGCCACCACAGAGCCCACAGCCCCATCATGGCCAAGGCGCGTGAGGTGGTGGCGTCTGGCCAGCTGGGCCGCTTGGTGGCGGTCACAGGCAGCGCCACTTTTTACAAACCCGATGCGTATTTTGCTGACGCGCCTTGGCGCAGCGCACTGGGAGGCGGGCCTATTTTGCTCAACATGATCCATGAAGTGCATAACCTGCGCATGCTGTGTGGCCCCATTGTGGCCGTGCAGGCCTTTGCCAGCCAAGCCGTGCGCGGCCATGCGGTGGAAGACACCGTGGCTATCAATTTGCGATTTGCCAGCGGTGCACTGGGCACATTCATGCTCAGCGACTGCGCAGCCAGCGCCCGAAGCTGGGAACAAACATCGCAAGAAAACAAAGCCTACCCCAGCTACAGCGACGAAGACTGCTACGTGGTGAGCGGCACCAACGGCAGCTTGGCCATGCCCACCATGCGCATCAAATCCTATGCCAAACAAGACGAGCGCTCGTGGTGGAAACCGTTTGAGCAAAGCGTGCTGACCATGCAGCGCCAAGACCCGGTTGCGCTGCAAATGGCGCATTTTGGCGCTGTGGTGCGCGGCGAGGCTGCGCCTCTGGTGAGCGCGCAAGACGGGCTAGAGAATCTGCGCATCACCGAGGCCATCAGCTTGGCTGCCCGCACAGGCCAGACTGTGGCTATTGCACCGCACAACCCGTCTTTTTAAACCAAGGAAAGTTATTATGAAAATCCTCATGCTCCACGGCATCAACCACGACATGTTTGGCAAACGCGACCCTGCCCAATACGGCACTATCACGCTCGACGAGATCAATGCCAGCTTGGTCAAGCTCGGTAGTGAGCTGGGCGCAGAGTTAGAGTGCTACCAAACCAACCATGAAGGCGCCATGTGCGAGCGCATCCACCAAGCCTACCAAGACGGCGTGGCTGCGGTGCTGATCAACGCAGGCGCGTGGACGCACTACAGCTATGGCATACGCGACGCGCTGGCCATCCTCACCTGCCCGATCGTGGAGGTGCATATGAGCAACATCCACGCGCGCGAGGAGTTTCGCCACAAGTCGGTGTTTGCCGAAATCGTGCGCGGCCAAATTTGCGGTTTTGGCGCGCACAGCTACTTGCTGGCGCTGCGCGCAGGTGTTGCCTCAGCCAAGCCAGCTTGAGCCGCTGGGCAGGGCTGTGATTGCCATGCAAAGCCCGTGGGAGCTGGGCTGCAGGCTTGAAAACAAGTCTACACCAGCAATATTTAATAAATTTACAGTTTTTTAGCCCAATGTCAGCGTCATATGGTCATATGCCGCTATATATTTAATAGTAATTATGCACATCAATGGCCATACCGAGCTCATCGCCCACATCGGTTTTCCCACCCACAGCTTCAAAGCACCCATGATTTACAACCCCTGGTTTGAAAAAGCGGGGGTGAATGCGGTGGTGGTGCCCATGGGCTGCCAAGTGGCTGACTACCCTGATTTTCTGCGCTCGGTTTTCAAGCTGTCCAACATACGCGGTGCCTTGATCACCATGCCCCACAAGGTAAGCACCGTGGGCTTGGTCGATGAACTGCTACCCGCAGCCGCAATAGCCGGCGCGTGCAACGCCGTGCGCCGCTTGCCAGACGGGCGCTTGCAAGGCGATATGTTTGACGGCGAAGGCTTTGTGCGCGGCATGCTGCGCAAGGGCGTGGCACTGCTAGGCGCGCACGCGCTGGTAGTGGGCACTGGCGGCGTGGGCTGCGCCATTGCTGCATCATTAGCCGCTGCTGGCGTGGCCAAGCTGCGTTTGTTTGATGTGAACAGCAGCGCCTGCCATGACTTGGCACAGCGCCTGCGCCAACACTACCCCAGCATAGACGTGCAAACTGGCAGTAATGACCCTGCCGACTGCGATGTGGCGGTCAACGCCACCCCTATGGGCATGAACGAGGGCGATCCCCTGCCCATGGACGTGTCTCGCCTAGCGCCCAGCTGCTTTGTAGGCGAAGTAGTGATGCGCACCGAGACCACGGCCTTCCTAGCCGCAGCCCTTGCACGCGGCTGCCAAGTGCAGGTGGGCACGGACATGCTGTTTGAGCAAATCCCGGCGTATTTGGAGTTTTTTGGACTGCCCAGCACTACGCCTGAAGAACTGCGCTCTTTGGCGCGACTTGGTGATTGACATAAAAAAACGCGCCAAAAGCGCGTTTTTTTAAATGATGGGGATCAATCTCCCGCTAGCCATCGCATTTAAGCGCGCAGCTTAGCCGCCACAGCCGCCACACGCTTGCCGTAGGCCTCTGCGGTGTCCAGGTCGCCTTGTGGAATATCAGCCGCTGGGCTTTGCGGGCCTACTTGGGCCATTACGCCGCTGTTTGAACCAATGCGGTTGATGGTACCGTCATTCATGGCTGGCTGTCCCACCCAAACCATGCCCTGTTGCATGGCCAAGGTGATGAAATATTGCAAGGTAGACAATTTGTCGCCGCTGGGGCTGGCGCTGCAGGTGAAGCCGCCAGCGACTTTGTCTTTCCAAGCGCTGGTGAACCATTTTTTGCTGGTGGCATCGGCAAATTTTTTGAACTGCCAGCTGGCCATGCCCATGTAGGTGGGGCTGCCCATGATGATGGCATCCGCCGCGTCCAGCGTGGCCCACTGCGCTTCGGTGATGTCACCGTTGGCATCAATGGCCACGATGTCGGCGGCGGCACCCTTGGCCACAAACTCGGCCACGCGCTGCGTGTGGCCATACCCTGAATGGTAAACAACTGCTACTTTTGCCATGAATTTCTCCTTGAAATGGCGTTTAAAACATGGCCAGATGATCTAGCCACACAAATTAAATACTACAAATTAAATAGCGAACTATGACCATATGACGCTGACATTGCCACTATTTTTTATAAATCTCTGCTTACATGGTGCTGTAAGCAGCGTTTTCAAGCGCTAAGCTCAAAAACTATCACTTCAGCACCCTGCCCACCTGAGAGCTCCAGCGCCGACTCCCCCGAGAGCTTGGCCGCGTCGCCGCCTTGCAGAACGTGGCCATTCACATGCAAAGCCCCGCGCACCACATGCACATAGGCTTTGCGCGCTGGGTTTAACGTCAAAGTGGCACGCTCTGCGCCGTCAAACAAACCCGCATACATGTGCGCATCGGCATGAATAGTCACGCTGCCCTGCGCGCCATCGGGCGAGGCCACCAGCCGCAGCGCGCCGCGCTTGTCAGCCGTGGCAAAGCTTTTTTGCTCATAGCCAGCGGGTATGCCGCGCACATTGGGCTCTATCCAAATTTGAAAAAAATGCGTGGTATCGGCTGGCGCGTGGTTGAATTCGCTGTGCTGCACGCCTGTGCCCGCGCTCATGCGCTGCACATCGCCCGGCGGTATGCTGGCGGCGTTGCCCATGGAGTCTTTGTGGCCAATAGAGCCCGTGAGCACATAAGAAATAATTTCCATGTCGCGGTGACCATGCGTGCCAAAACCTGTACCCGGTGCAATGCGGTCTTCATTGATCACCCTCAGATTCCCCCAGCCCATGTGCGCAGGATCGTGGTAGCCCGCAAAGCTGAATGAATGGTAACTTTTAAGCCAGCCATGGTCGGCATAGCCTCTGTCTTGGGATGTGCGTAATGTGATCATGGTTTGAATATAGCGCTCCTAGATGTTCATTACAATTGGCTTTATTTGATGATTGGATTCAAAAAAATTCAATATTAAAGATTGGATCGCGAAGAACGCGAAAGTTACGCGAAAGACGCTAAATGAATACCAAAAAATTGGCAACCTAAGAGCTGTGGATGCAAAATTTCAAATTTTCTGTATTTTTTTGGTTTTCTTTCGCGTTCTTCGCGCAGCTTTCGCGCCCTTCGCGGCCGGAAGTCCGATTTTTTTAAACCCATGCAAACCACCCGCCAACTCCTAACGCCCGACAACCTTGCCATGCTACAGACCATTGCAGAGCAAGGCTCGCTGGCTGCGGCGGCGCGGCAGATGGGTTTGGTGCCTAGCGCCATCACCTACCGCGTGCGGCAAATCGAAGACGCGCTGGATGTGCTGCTGTTTGACCGCAGCACGCGCAAGGCCGTGCTCACCGATGCAGGGCGGGAGCTGGTGGATGAGGGGCTGCGGATTTTGAAGGACATTGACGCTGTGGCGCTGCGCGTCAAGCGGGTGGCCACAGGCTGGGAGCCGCGCCTAACCCTGTCGGTAGACAGTTTGGTGTCGCAGTCCACTCTGCTGGAGCTGACCGAGGCATTTTTGGCGCTGCATCCGCCGACCCAGCTCAAGCTGCAGCGCGAAACCCTGTCTGGCACTTGGGAGGCGCTGGTATCGGGCGCGGCTGATTTGGCGCTGGGCGTGGTGGTGGAGCAGGCCAGCGCGGCGGGTATTGCCAGCAAACCGCTGGGCGAAGTGCCATTTGTGTTTGCTGTAGCGCCGCACCACCCGCTGGCTGCCATGCCTGAGCCGCTGCCCGATGCATTGGTGGCGCAGCACCGCGCGGTGGCCGTGGCCGACAGCACGCGCTCTGGCGGCGGCCTGAGTGTGGGACTTTTCAGTGGCCAGCGGGTGCTCACCGTGTCAGACATGCAGGCCAAGCTGGACGCGCAGCTGCGCGGCTTGGGCTGCGGCAACCTGCCCCTTTGTTTGGCGCAAGCATTCATCGACACAGGGCTGCTGGTGGCCAAGCGCACCGAGCGTGGCCAACGCATATCCCGCGTCAGCTATGCGTGGCGCGCGCCTGCCCACAAGGCAAGCACTGGCAAAGCCTTGCAATGGTGGCTGGGCCAGCTAGGCAGCGAGGTAACACGGCGCGCGCTGCTACATGGATAAACTACACTTTTAATAGCGCACTATGACCATATGACGCTGACATTGTGTTGAAAAACTGTAAAACTTAAGCTTAATCAGCCTTGATGGCGCGGGTCTTGATGATCTTCGCCCATTTCACGGTTTCTATAGCCAAGTACGCTCCAAATGCCTCACGCGATATGCCGCCCACTTCCACGCCCTCACTGGCAAAGCGCTCCACAATCGGGCGCAGCGCCAAAATGGCGCTGGAGTCTTTGGCGATGCGGTTCACCACGTCTACCTGCATAGAGCTGGGCGCAAGTAAGCCAAACCAATTGACAGTTTCAAAATTGGGCATGCCAGACTCGGCCATAGTGGGCACATTGGGCAGCGCTTTGGAGCGGCGCAGCCCGGTGTAGGCCAGTGCTTTGAGTTTGCCGTCTTTGATCAGCGGCAACGAGCTGCTGGGGTTGTCAAACATGAACTGCACTTGCCCACCAATCACGTCCACCATGGCAGGCGGTGTGCCGCGGTAGGGCACATGCAGCAGGCTGAGCTTTTGCACATCGGCCACCAGCTCTGCAGTCATGTGCGCCATGCTGCCATTGGCTGGCGAGGCAATGCTCACCGTGTTGCCACCTTTGCCTGCGGCTATGAGATCTTTGAGTGAGTTATAGGGCTGCGTGCCACCTGTTACCAAGAACAAACCGTTGCGCACCACCAAGGTAATTGGCGAAAAATCTTTGTACGTGTCATAGGGCAGTTTATCAAACAGCGCAGGGTTCACAGCAAAGGGAGAAGCCGTCATGAGCAGGGTGTGGCCGTCTTTGGATTTGGCTACAAAATCAGTGCCAATTTGGGTGGAAGCGCCCGGTTTGTTGTCCACCAACACGGGCTGCCCCCAGCGCTTGCTAAACTCCACCGCCATGATGCGCGCCGCAATATCGGTGGTGCCGCCAGCGGCATAGGGTACGATGATTTTGACGGGCTGGGTGGGCCACTTGTCGGCGTTTTTTTCCTCGTTCGTGACGGTGTTTTTGTTGGCACTTGTGGTGGCTGGGTTTGGCGCGGTTTGGGCTGATGCGCTGATGGCCAGCAAGCCCAGCACAGCAATAGCCAGAGGGCGCAGCATGGCGCGGCGGGTGTTTGGTGTGCAGAGAAATGTGTTTTTGATAAATTGCATAACAGGTATCTCCAAATAGTTGCGGCGCAATCGTAAGTCCTGCGAAAGCTATTGGCCTCGTGGGAAGTACATAGTGGGAATTACTTAGATACCTCTGATGCGTCAAAGTGCGCCAACAGCTTTGCCATTTCTCTCTGTTATGCGCGCCCAAGCAGCGCTTTGACTATCCCGACGCGCCCTCATGCGGTGGGTACACCGAAATCGGTCGGTCGGGATAGCCAAAACGCTGCTCGGGCTATGCTCGCTGTGAGGTTTTAATACCGCAGACACACTACTCGTAGAGTGCCAATTACTATATTAAACGTAGCGCACTATGACCATATGACGCTGACATTGTCACTATTTTTCATGAAAGTATCAATCTGAGTGTAAAACAGCGCGCCAGCATGCTGTGTACCCAGAAGCTGAGCAGTTTTCCAACCGTTCAGATCCACCACCTCGCCCTGCGGCTAAGCGAGTGCTGTGCCAATGCGCAAACAATCAGGGCGCTGGGCTTGTTTTTTTGAGCAAATGGGGGATCAGAGTGTTCATCTGTTTGAGGG
>JAYTMT010000285.1:0-5983 GCA_043728315.1 Polaromonas sp.
CTGTCATCGCTGAGCTCCTTGTTTAGAAGACTCTAGTGTCGCTTATTACACTATTTTTGGCAATGTTAAGTTAGCGCTTATGCTCATGCGGGAGTACCCTTGCATCGGTCGGTCGGGGTAGCCAAAACACTGTTCGGGCTATGCTCATGCTGAGGTTTTAATACCAGAGGCACGCAACTCTTAGATTGCTACGCACTATATAAAACGCAGCATACTATGACCATATGACGCTGACATTGCCACTATTTTTCATAAAATTACTAATCTTAGAGTGAAATAGTGAGCTAGTATGCTGTTGACCGGGAAGCCGAGCAGTTTTCCAACCGTTCCGATCCACCACCTCGCCCTGCGGCTACAGGGAGCTGTGCCAATGCGCAAACAATCAGGGCGCTGGGCTTGTTTTTTGGGCAAATGGGGGATCAGAGTGTTCATCTGTTTGAGCCCGCAGGGCGAGTTATGAACACTCCCCCCATTTGTTCAAAAAAATAAGCTCCCCCGAAGGGGCCAGCGACCGTTTGCGCGTTGGCACAGCTCCCTGTAGCCGCAGCAGTGGCCAACTTAGCACGAACCCTTCGACCAGCAAAGGGGAACGGGGTCTGTAATAGCTCTTCAACAAGCACAGGCCGAATGAAGAGCACAAAACTGCCAGAGTAGCTTAGGCCTCCCCGCCAAAGCGCTTGATTAAATTGTCGATGTATTGCTCCACCAACTTTTCAAACTCGCCCTGCACCACCGGCACGATCACCATTTTCATCAAACCCGGCAGCGGCACAGTCACTTCGCCGTCAATTTTCAGCGCAATCGCAGTAGTCTTCTTCTTATCGTCAATCTTCCAATTGCCGCTCACCAGTGCATTGCCCTCGCCCTTTACAGGCGTCCACGCCACCGTGCCCTTGGCTTTGTTAGACACGTATTTCGATGCATAAATGGTTTGCAGGTTGATCTGCGCCACGCCCACTTTTTCCATCTCCCAGCGGTAAGTGCCATCGCCCAAATCCACCAGCTTGTCCACTTTAGGGAAAAAACTGGCCGAGGTAGGCACATCAGAGAGCACTTCAAACACGTCTTTGAAAGCCGCCTTCACCTCAAATTCATACGCCAAATCAATGGTGACATTTACCGCCATAGGAACTCCTTATAAATAATTAGACACCACCCAAGTGTAAGCACACGCAGCATTTTGGTCTAGCATGGTAACTACCGATTACCCAGCGCAGCCATTCCAATGGCGCAGATGCCCACTGTAAGGTTTTCCGCCCCAAGTTGACTACCTATCCAACGAGGGTTGCATGCCAGCACAAAACCATTGGTCAATGCGCTTTCGTTGGTTAAATTCATTCACCACTAGGAGTATTTTTATGCAAACTGTGATTTTTTCAGCTGTGGCCATTGTCCTTTCTATGTCGCCACTTGCAGCGTCTGCGCAAATGAATGCAGCCCCTGCTGCACCTGTGGATCCATCGGCATTTCTCAACCAATTTGAGTCCACCTTTGGCAAGTTTGAGGGCTTCCGCCGCTCGGGCGCTAAAGGCATTTGCGCCATGGGCGAATTTGTGGGCACGGCCGATGCGCGTGCGCTGTCTAGCTCGTCCACATTCAGCGGCAAGCCAGTGCCCGTGGTGGTGCGCTTCTCGGTGGGTGGGGCGAACCCAAAAGTGGCTGACAATGGCAAATCACAGCGCAACTTGGCGCTGCAATTTAACCTGCCCGACGGCGAGCAGTGGCAGATGGGCAATATTTCTGCCCCTGTGTTTGGCGCATCGTCACCCCAGCAGTTTTTTAACCTGCTGGCATCGCGCCAGCCCGACCCTGCCACCAAGATGCCCGATCCCGCCAAAGTCAAAGCGTTTAACGATGCCAACCCCGATGTATTGTTGCAAGCCAAACACTTCGCCTCGCAGCCCGTGCCTGCCAGCTATGGCAGCGTGAATTACTGGGGCGTGCATGGCTTTGGCTTTGTCAATGCCAGTGGAGCCAAGCAGTTTGGCAAATGGATTTTTGAGCCCGTGGGCGGCTTGCAAGGCCTCACCGACGACGAAGCCAAGGCTAAGGGACCGAGCTTCTTGTTTGACGACCTGCGCCAACGCGTGAAAGACGGCAAAGTAGCCTTCAATTTCAACCTAGAGTTGGCGCAAGCGGGCGACAACATAGACAACGCCACTGTGCCACTGCCAGAAGGCCGCAAGAAAGTGAATTTGGGCATGCTCAAAGTTACCTCGGTGTCTGAAGACGGCGGCGGCCCCTGCTTGACGATTACCTACAACCCGATGGTCTTGCCCAAAGGCATCGAAGCCTCGGCCGACCCTTTGCTGCCAGCACGCGCCGCGCCCTACGCCGTAGGCTTGGGCAGGCGCTTGGGTGAAGGCGCAAAGCAGCAGTAAATGCATTTTTATTCAACGCATTGTGAGGCCAAACCTATGACCAATACCCGGCGAATTTTCATGCTCCAATCGCTTTGCGGCACTGGCGCGCTGGCTGCGGCCAGCCTTGCCAGCGCCCAAGCTACAGCCACGACACCAACTACCACGCCTGCCACCGTGCCCGATTCTGACCCCCAAGCCATGGCACTGGGCTACAAAACGGATGGCACTAAAACCGACATCCAAAAATACCCAAAATACGCCGCAGGCCAAAGCTGCTCGGGCTGCGTGCTGTTTCAGGGCAAAGCGGGCGACAGCGCAGGCGGCTGCGCCGTGTTTGGCAACAAAATGGTGTCCAGCAAAGGCTGGTGCAGTGCCTGGACTAAGAAAGCTTAAAAAACTTAGGCGCTGTCTTTGAGCTTGTAAGCACTGCGTGCGCCCAAGCCCACCACAGCGCCCACCGTCCAGAACAAGCCCGCCACACCCACCACTGCTCCGGCCACGCCAAACAGCATGGGCATGAGCACGCTCGATGCGTTGATCGCCATCAGGCGAATGCCCAGCGCCTCGCCGTGGCGGTGCTCGGGGGTGATGTGGTGCAGGGTGCTCATGATCATAGGCTGCACGCTGCCCAAGGAAAAGCCCAAAAACACCGACACCACGCCCATCGACAGCGCCGTGGGCATGAGCGGATACACCGCAAACAGCATAGCCGTCATCACCATGGCCACAGTGATAACAGCCCATTCGCGCAGGCTGTGCGCCAGCATCGGCATCACCACTCTGATAGCTGCGGCTGCAATGGCAAACGCGCCCAAAATAGTGCCGATCACCGACGCGCTGTAGCCCCGCTCGTGGCCTAGGATGGGCACCACAAAAGTGTGTACATCCCAGCACGACGACAAAAACCAGTTCACCATCATCAAGCGGCGAAACATCGGCTCGCACATCAGATTCCACGCGCTTTCTTTGGCGGCATCGGCTTGCAGCTCCACAGGCTCAAGCTCGGCGGTGCTGCGCACCCAAAACCAACTGGCTATGGGCAACAGCGCCATGAACAAAAACGCCCATTGGAATCCCGCGTAGTCAATCAGCAGCCCCGCTGAAAACGGGCCAATAAAATTCGACAACGCAGGGCCAATAGCCAGCCAGCTGAACACCTGCTTGCGCTCAGTGGCGCTGCTGGCCGCGCGGCCTACATGGCGCTGCAGCGCAATCGATGCCACGCCAGTAGCCCCGCCCGTGCACAGCGCGGCCACGCACAGCACCGCAAAATGCGGGTAAGCCGCAGCAGCCAGCGCGCCCACGCAGGCCACGGCGATGGCCAGACGCACAGGTTTTTTCAAGCCACTGCGGTCGGCATAGCGCCCAGCAGGTAGGGCCAAAAACACTTGGCACAAGGCAAACAAAGCCAGCAATACCCCCACCGCCGCCGCGCTGTGCCCCGCCTTGAGCGCCCACAGCGGCGCGGCCATGCGCATACCCGCCATGGCCGCATGCAAGCAAATATGCCCCGCAATCAGGCGCAGCAGGGGGCGCGACAGAGAATTATTCATAACGCGCAAAGCATGCCAACCAATGCGTACATACAAGCTGCACGCGCTGAGCCAGCCAACTCCGTTCGGGCTGAGTTTGTCGAAGCCTTCACCACACCTGCGTTAAAACTAGCCTTCATCGGCTTCTTTCGATGGCGGCAGCAGCGCCTGCGTTTGCGCCTCGGGCAGCGCCTCCACGGTTTTCAGCGCACGCTGCATCACATTGCTGCGGGTCTGCGCTTGGTCAAGCGTGGTGAGCACCGTTTGCGTTTGCGCACGTATCTTGGTCAGCACATCGCCAAACTTGCCAAACTCGGTTTTCACCGCGCCCAGCACCTGCCAGACCTCGGTGCTGCGCTGCTCCAGTGCCAGCGTGCGGAAACCCATTTGCAGGCTGGTCAGCGTGGCCAGCAAGGTGGTGGGCCCGGCCAGCGTGACGCGGTGTTCGCGCTGTAGCGCCTCGACCAATCCCGGCCGGCGCAGCGCCTCGGCGTACAGACTTTCGGTGGGCACAAACAGGATGCCGAAATCGGTGGTGTGCGGCGCGGCAATGTATTTCTCGCGGATCGACCGGGCTTCCAGCTTGAGCCGGGCCTCCAGCGCCTTGGCCGCCAATTCAACCGCCGGGGCGTCGGCGCGGTCTTGCGCGTCGAGCATGCGCTCGTAGTCGTCACGCGGAAATTTGGCGTCGATCGGCAGCCACAGCGGCGCGCCGCCCGAGCCGCCCGAGCCGCCCGCGCCCACGCCCGCGCCGTGCCGCCCCGGCAGGCGGATCGCAAACTCCACCCGGGCGCCGCTGCCGGGCACGGTTTCCACGTTGGCGGCGTACTGCTCGGGCGTGAACACCTGCGCCAGCAGGCCGGCGAGCTGCACCTCACCGTAGATGCCGCGTGATTTGACGTTGGTCAGCACCCGGTTCAGTGAGCCCACATCGCGCGCCAGGCCCTGCATCTCACCCAGGCCCTGGTGCACCTGCTCCAGCCGGTCGGCCACCTGCTTGAAGCTCTCGCCCAGGCGCTGCTCCAGCGTGGCGTGCAGTTTTTCGTCCACGGTGGCGCGCATCTGCTCCAGCTTGGCCTCGTTGCCCTGCTGCAGCGCGGTCAGCCGGCCGTCCACCGTCTGGCGCACCTCGGCCAGCCGGCGCTCGTTGGCGTCGCCCAGCGCCTTCAACTGCTCGGCCAGCGTGCTGCCAAAGCGCTGCAAAGCGTCCGCACTGCTGTCGGCCTGGCGCCGCAGCGCGCCGTCTTGCGCCTCGCGGGCGGCCTGGCTTTGCTGCACCCCTTGCGCTGCGGCTTGCTGCAGCGATTGCGCCACCTGCTGCTGCAGCGCCGCCAGCTGGGTGCGGAACGAGTCGATCTGCTCGTTCTGGGTGCGCGCCACATCACCGCTTTGCGTCAGCAGGGTCTGCTGAAACAGGCTCAGCGCGCCGGCCAGCTCTTGCCGGCCAGTGCGGGCGCTGGTTTGCAGCTCGTCGCGCTGGTCGCGGGCCAGGCGGTCGGCCTGCTCGCGCCGGGCGGTTGACTGCGCGGCCAGCGCCGCCACGTCCTGGCGCAGCGGCTCGATGGCGGGGCCCAGATCGGGCCGCCGCAGCGCCAGCCAAACAAGCATCAACAGATTGAGCACCAGCAGGCCGGCCAGCCACCATTCATTCATCCGTCGATTCTCGCAGGCCGCCTCGGCACGATGGGCCGCCAGAAATGCGAAGCGGGCGTGCAGCTTTGCAGCCGCACGCCCACAAATGCGCAGCGCGCGTGCAGCCTTGCAGCGTCACGCCCACAAATGTGAAGCGGGCGTGCAGCCTTGCAGCCACACGCCCGCGGGCAGGCGCAACGAATCGTCGGCGCAGCCTCAGGCTTTTGCCACGTTCTCCGCCGTGAACGGCATGCGCCGCACCCGCTTGCCGGTGCCGGCAAACATGGCGTTGGCCACCGCCGGGCCGATCAGCGCGGTGGCGGGCTCACCGATGCCGCCGGGCTTCTCGGTGCTGGCCACCAGCACGATGTCGATCTGCGGCGCCTCGTTGTTGCGCATGATGCGGTAGGTGTTGAAGTTGGCCTGCTGCACCCGGCCCTTGTCCACCGTGATCTC
>JAYTMT010000286.1:0-7628 GCA_043728315.1 Polaromonas sp.
CCGGAAACTGGTATTAAAAAACTCAACCCGCCCACCCCCGAGACCGAGCCACCGCCTGCCGCCAGCGCGCCAGCTTGGCAGCGCGGTCGGCCGCAGACATTTGGGGCATAAAACGCTTGTCCACCTGCCATTGTGCGCTGATTTGCGCGGCATTGGTCCAAAAACCCGTGGCCAAGCCCGCCAAATACGCCGCGCCCAGCGCCGTTGTTTCCACCACGCGCGGGCGCACCACCGGCACGCCCAGAAAATCGGCCTGCATTTGCATGAGCAAATCGTTGCGGCTGGCGCCACCGTCTACGCGCAGCTCTTTGAGCGCAATGCCTGAGTCGCGCGCCATGGCATCAAACACATCGGCGCTTTGCAAGGCAATGGCTTCTAGCGCGGCGCGGGCGATGTGGGCGCGGGTGGTGCCGCGCGTCATGCCTACCAGCGCGGCGCGGGCGTAGGCATCCCAATGCGGAGTGCCAAGGCCTGTGAAGGCGGGCACTAGGTATACGTCGCCCGTATCGGTCACGCTGGCCGCTAGCGCTTCTATTTCAGTAGCAGATTGGATCATTTGCAGGCCGTCGCGCAGCCACTGCACGGTGGCGCCGGCCATGAATACCGAGCCTTCTAGGGCGTAGGCGGTGAGGTGCTTGTTGGCGGCGTTTGGTGTGAAGCCTTCGACTGGCTCAGGCCGAACGGGAGTTTTTGAAGCCTTTGCTGGTGATTGGGGCATTTGTGCCCAGGCGCTGCTTTTTGCCGAGGCCGCGCTTTGGTGTCCAGCGGGCAGTGCGCTGCCGCGCCACGCTATTGTGCTGAGCAGCTTGTTGCGGCTTTTCACTGCCTTGGTGCCCGTGTTCATCAGCATAAAGCAGCCCGTGCCGTAGGTGTTTTTGGCCATGCCGGGTGCAAAACAGGCTTGGCCAAAGGTGGCAGCCTGCTGGTCGCCCGCTATGCCCGCTATGGGAATGGCAGTGCCCAGCACCTCAAAATCGGTATGCCCCACCACGCCGCTGGATGCCACCACGGTGGGCAGCACCGCGCGGGGGATGTTAAAGAGCTTGAGCAATTCATCGTCCCACTGGCCGGTGTGGATATTGAGCAGCAGGGTGCGCGATGCGTTGCTGGCATCCGTCACATGCAGTGTGCCGCCTGTGAGCTTGTAGATTAGCCAAGAATCTACTGTGCCAAAACACAGCTCGCCGCGCTGGGCGCGTTTGCGTGCGCCGGGCGTGTTGTCTAGCAGCCAAGCCAGCTTGGTGCCTGAAAAATACGCGTCCAGCACCAGCCCCGTTTTGCGGGCAATCAGCGCGGCCTTGCCCGCTTGGCGCAGGGCATCGCACACACCAGCGGTGCGCCTGTCTTGCCAGACAATGGCGTTGGCCACGGGCTCGCCCGTGGCGCGATCCCACAGCACGGTGGTTTCGCGTTGGTTAGTGATGCCAATCGCAGATACTACATTTTTAATAGCGTCATATGAAGATTTGGTGCTGACATCAAACCCATTGATATCAATATCGGGGGTATTTTGCGAGATGTCGTGGCTGTCTACCAGCTGCGCCAGCACGTCGCGCGCCACGGCCAGTTGGCTGCTCCAAATCGCGTTGGCATCGTGCTCCACCCAGCCCGGCTGGGGAAAAATTTGGCCAAACTCGCGCTGCGCGCTGGCCACCACCGTGCCCGCATGGTCAAAGGCAATGGCGCGCGAGCTGGTGGTGCCTTGGTCTAGGGATAGGATAAAACGCATGGGCTGGGCTTTCAAAAAACGCTTTTGGCAAGTATAGAAGACTTCTGTGCTTGGGGCTGCGGCTGCTATGCGAGGAGCTTGGAGCTTGGGGCTTGGGGCTTGGGCTTTGCGCTTGCGCTTTGGGTGGATTGCGGTTTTTATGCTTTTAGATCTTTGGCGGGCGCGTGTGGTGGGTGGCCTGCTTTTTGCTCCGCTCTTTTTCGCTCTGGGCTGCGGGGTGGTCAGGCTGTGGACTGCGCAAGAAAGTCGCTTGGCTACTGGGCTGCTTTTTGTACATCGCGAAAACCGCTGCGAAAAATCAGGCCACCCACCACACGCTTGGGATGCGCTGTAGCTTCGCCTGTTTAAGGCTTGTATGTACTATTTATTTAGTAGCGTACTATCACCATATGACGGTGACATCTTGTGTGTTTTTCTTAAAATCAATACACTACAAGCTTTTCTTCACCGCCGACTAGACTGTGCAACCATCCAGCACACTTTCGGTATTCTTTCGGTATTCTTTTGCGTCTTCTGCGTAACCTTTGCGCCCTCTGCGTTCAAAAGTTCAAAAGTTCAGCAATAGTGATTTGCCAAGCCGCAGCAGCTTGACCTTAGCAGCTACAGCACCAAGTTCATATACACGCTAAACGGGTCAAGTTCGTAGTCCGCAAACGGCCCGCAGGGCACAAACCCAAAGCCGGCATACATGGCCAGTGCGGGTGCAAAATCAGGCGTTGAGCCTGTCTCTAAGCTCAGGCGCGTGTAGCCACGGCTTTTGGCTTCGGCTATCACTGTCTCAAGTATGCGCCGCGCCGCACCCTTGCGCAGATGCTGCGCTGCGGTGCGCATGGATTTCACCTCACCATGCCCCAAACCATAAGCGGCATCCAGCGCTTTGAGCGCCCCGCAAGCGAGCAAATCACTGCCCTCCCACGCCGTCCAAAACATGATGTTTGGCTGGCGCAGTTTGTCTAAATCGAGCGCATGCACGCTGCAAGCAGGCGATGTAGCGCGCATGCCGCGCAGGTGCTCCTGCAGCAAAGCATGCACTTGTGGGCTTTGAAGGTCGTCGATTTTGATCTGCATGTAGTGGAGTTTTTTAGAAATTGGATTAAAGAAACACTACTAATAGTATAGTGAACTATGACCATATGACGGTGACATTAGCAGTATTTTTCATAAAAATACATTTTTAATGCATGCCGCAACACTGCTGGCAAGCAGCTAACTTGTAAGCAAAGCAATTTCTGCGCCCACATTGCCAAAGACCCTGCATTAGTGGCTGGTTATGCGCAACGTAAGACCAGTAAGCGCAAAGTCAAACAATGTAATATACTTTGATATATACCAAATTATGTAAATCACCATGCAACACACCGCCAAACTCTTTAACAACGGCCGCAGCCAAGCGGTACGTTTGCCTGCGGCTTTTCGGTTTGAGGAGGCGCAGGTCTATATTCGGCAAGACGCGGACACGCAAGATGTGATTTTGTCGCGCAGGCCGCAGGACTGGGCGGGATTTTTTGCGGCAACTGAGCGCGCGCAAGCGGCTGGGCACATACCAGCCGATTTTTTGGATGCCGCAGAGCGTAGCTTGGGGCTGGCGGCGCAGGAACGCGACCCGTTTGAGGTGATTGAGCTGGCCAGTAGTGCTGCAAACAGCCAAGGCGCAAACTCAGGCGCTGGCACTGGTTCATGAAACGCTATGTGTTGGACACCAATGTAGTCAGCCATTTGCTGCGCGGCCAGCCACAGGTGTCGGCGCGGGTGCAGGCCACGCCCATGGCCGCTTTGTGCATATCGGCCGTGACCGAAGGCGAGCTGTTGTTTGGCCTAGCCAAGCGCCCTGATGCCCATCAGCTGCGCCAAGCAGTGTTAGAAATACTCAAAAGAGTCGACGTGCTGCCTTGGGAGCGCGTGGCCGCCGCACAGTATGGCAAAACCCGTGCGGCGCTGGTGGCACAGGGCAAAGTGCTAGCGCCCCTAGACCTGATGATTGCCGCCCAAGCGCTGAGTATGCAGGCGGTATTGGTGAGCAACGACCAAGCTTTTAGGTTGGTAGATGGTTTAGAGGTGGAAGACTGGACTGTCAAATCCGATAGCAAATAATGACTATATGACGCTGACATTGGCATTATTTTTTATACATTTACAAAATAAGCTCCCCGCGCAGCCGCTGAGGTGACCAAACCAGACCGCGCGAAGCTACACAAGCCAGATTAGCATGAACCCTTCGACAAGCTCAGGGCGAACGGGCTTTGATGTCAGACCGAGTGGGGTTTGAATTTACCCGGCTCGCTGCATAGTCGCCCGAAGCGCCTCGGTCAGCAGCCCAAGGCTGTCAGCAAGGTGGGCCCGAGTCTCTACACTTTGACCAGCAGATTTAGCTGTAGCAGCAGTTAGCTGGCGCTGCAAGGCCTGCGCGTTGTAGCGCATCAGGCTGATGGCATCGGCGGGCAGGCTGCTGGGGCGGGTGAGGGCGGCGGTGATGCGCTTTAAATACTCGCGCTGTAAATTGCGGCGCATGGGGCTGGTCTCTGCATTGCCAGTACCCACAGCAGCCAGCTCAGCCCACACCGCGTTTTGCAGCGTGCTGTAAACCTCTTGCAGACCAATGATCGGCTTAATCGCCGTGCGCGTGCCCTGCGCATCTACAAAATTGGGCAACTCCAGCAGGCGAGTAGCCGTGCCTGCTGAGAGCAGTTTGTCTAAAGCAGTGGTTTGCAGGCCGAGCACACGGGCGGGCACACTGTAGGGCACCTCGCGCCGCCATTCGTTGAAATCCATGCCCAGGCCAGTTAAAAACTCTGGGCTGAACGTAAAGCTTTTCACGTCAAACAGCGCCTGCGTCATGAAATCCAGTGCCTCGCGCTGCTTGGCGGGCTCCACGGGGGTGAAGGTGCGCCGCGCACTGGTGCCGGGCAAATCGCGCACCACGCGCATGCCGCCTATGTATTTGCCCACCAGCTCCACGGCTGCGCCGATTTGGACAAAGCCCACATTCAGCCCCCTGCGGGCGCGGTCGGGCGCGTCGCCCGCGCGCAGGCCACGCGCTTGCAGGCGCGCCCACAGCTCCTGCGAGAGCGTGAGTCGGCGCTGGTAAAAGGCCAGCGGGTCGTCGCCTGCGTCGTAGCGGTTGGCATCGGGGTCGGTGCTTTCGCTGCCAAAACCTGCATCGGCATCGTCGCCATAGGCCAGCTCAGGCTCGGTGCTGCGGGCGGCGATTTGTGCAATTTGTAGCGCCTCGGATTCGGCGGGGAACTGGCTATATGAATAAGCAATGGCCCAATAGTCATACGCGCCAATGCCGCTTTGCACCAAATCGCCCTGAAAACCCGATTGCTTCTCGCCTTGCAGGGGCACGTTGTAGGCGTTGTAGTCCATGACCGAGCCCGATATCAAGCCGCTTTGGCGCAGGGCGGCGCGGCTGATGGTGGTACTGGCCTTGAAATTGTGTTTGAGTCCCAGCGCATGGCCCACCTCGTGGGTGACGATGCTTTTCACAGCGGCACGGGCAAATGCATCGGCCTCAGGGCTATCAGGGGTCATGTCGCCACGCGCTTCCAAAATATCTTGGGCAAACGCGGCTTCAAAAGCCACTTCTGCGCCGTATTGGCATTGGCCTTGAAAGTGCGCATGGGCGTGGGCATTCGTGCCATGTGAGGCAGCGCTTTTGAGGATCTGCGCCAAGCGCTGCTCCGATGTCATTGCCACGTCGGGCGATGTTTCGCTGATGTAGCGGCGCGCTGTGCGGGAAAATATATCGAGCATGGCGATGTCGGCATCCAAAATCTCGCCCGTGCGGGGGTCGGTGCGCGAGGGACCAATCGCCGTGCCTGCATCAGACCCCACATACCAGCGCACCGAAGCGTGGCGCGCATCCAGCGTGTCAAAGGTGGCTGTGGCGCTTTGCTGGCTGGCCACTATGGCGTCTTTGAACCCAATTGCTTCAAAGGCTTTGTTCCACTCCACAATGCCCTCGCGCACCGCACCGCGGTAGCGCTCGGGCACGTTTTTATCAATCCAAAACGTGATGGGCTTAAGCGGCGCACTCATGGCGGCGCTGGGGTCTTGTTTCTCCAAGCGCCAGCGGTTGGCCATGTGCACGCGGGCGTTGTCACGGGTTTCGCTGGCCACATCGGTGTAGCTGGTGCTGAAGTGGCCAATGCGGGGGTCAGCCAAGCGCACGGCCATGGGTTTTTCGGGCAGGCGGGCAAGGCTGTAGACAAAACCCACAAAAAAGCTGCGCGCGTCCGGCACATTGGCCGGCGGGCTGGCGCTGGGTGCGCCGGGCGCAAACGAGGGCACTGGGATGCGGGCGGTGGCGAAATGCATTTTGGTGGAAACCACCGTTTGCTCGGGCTCGGCGCGCACGCTGGTGAACTGGGAGTTGGCGCGGTCTAGGCCATAGCCAATGCGAAAAGCGGATTCAATTTTTTGGCCATAGCTGGGGATATCCGCCATTAAAAAAGCCGCATCCACCAAAATGCTTTTGCTCTGCGGGTGCGGCGCACTGGCTTGGGCCATGCTGGCCAACAGGCTGTCCGAGAAGCCTTGGCTGATCAGCAGCTGGCGCGTGGCATCTGGCGCTGCGCCGGGCAGCCCCGCGCGAAAAGCGGTGTTGAGCGCCACCAATTGCACGGTATTGCCCAGTTTGCGCCACTGCACCATCCAAGTGGGCCCCATTTGGCTGCCATACAGCCCGCGCTCGCCCACCGATTGCGCGTAATTCACGCCAAACATAAACGGCTTGCCAAACTGCGCCTCGCTGATCTCCAGCCACACGCGTTCGTCTTTGCGCCAAACCGGCATGAAGCCATCGCTGCGCGTGGCATCGCGGATGATTTCTGCAAACGGCCGCAGCGGCGGCGGATCGCCAGGGCGCGGCGCGGCGGCGCTGGCTGTGCCATAGGCGCTGGTGCTGCTAGTTGTGATGCTGGTGCTGGCGATACGGTTAGTTGCGGTAGTGGCAATGGCCGTAGCAGTGCTTTTGGCCATGCTGGGGTTTGCATGCAAGGCGCTGGTAGTGGAGCCGCCCGTGGTGCTAGCTGCAGGGCCGCCCGAAGACACCGCCGCGCTGCTGCCAGCCCCCGCCACAGCGCCAGCGCCCAAGGGCATTTGCGCGCAGCCAAGCAGCAGCGCACTGGCCAAGCACAGCCCCAAGCCAGCGCCCAGAACCCTGCGCCCAAGCGGCGCAGCAATAGCCGTGCTGGCCGTACTGGGCCAAGCGTTTGCAACAAACGTCATATCGAGTCTCCAAAATAAGGGGCTGTAGTGTCTGATTGTAGGCAGGCCAATTGGTTGCATAGCTTGTGCGGGCTTCGCAGTCCGTATTGGCTTGTAGCGCTTTGTCTGTTGCGCCTGAGTCGCGTTTTTTTAGGTTGGCGCGCCCGATCAGCGATTGGGCGCTCCCGCCGCTCCCTCATACGGGAATACCCCAATACTGTTCGTTTAGAGCCGCTGTAGCAACTGTTTAGCGCGCCCGAGCAGCGTTTTGGCTATCCCGATGCGCCCTCATGCGGGAGTACCCTTGCATCGGTCGATCGGGATAGCCAAAACGCTGCTCGGGCTATGCTCGCTGTGAGGTTTTTAATACAGCAGGCACGCCACACCTTGTTTGTTGAATACAATATAAATAGTAGCGCAGTATGACCATATGACGCTGACATTGCCGCTATTTTTCATGAAAAATGCGAATCTGAGCGTGAAGTATCTCGCTAGCATGGTGTTGTCCCAGAGGCTGAGCAGTTTGCACCCGTTCCGATCCACCACCTCCCCCTGCGGCTAAGCGAGTGCTGTGCCAATGCGCAAACAATCGGGGCGCTGGGCTGGTTTTTTAGGGGCAAATGGGGATCAGGAACGGGCGCTGTCTGAGGGCTTTAGCCCGAGTTTGCCCGTTCCCCCCATTTGCCCCTAA
>JAYTMT010000287.1:0-8801 GCA_043728315.1 Polaromonas sp.
TGATGCGCAGGCATACCAAATGCCGATGCATGTCTAAGCCACGGCGGCGGAGTTCTGCAATAAGTTCGGGCCCATTAGAGCAGCCAGCAATACTGTCTATGGACTCACGAGATTGCGGGCTACGTAAAAGCCCAGCAATAACGCGCAAATGGCGTGGATTGTCTGTTCCGGTAAAATAGCGTTTGTCTAGGGCGCTCAGTTCTACATCATTGTGGGGCTGGGCGTTTTTCATTTTGCCATCCCTAATACGCGCTTCAATTCACCAACTGGCCAAGCTAAGCGGCCGTGAATGTTCAACGGTCTAATAGGGTGCTGATTCATCGCCCAGATTCTGAGCGTCTGAGGGCGGCGGTTGAGATAGTAGGCAGCGGTGGCCGTGTCTACTGTCGGCTTGGTCACAGATTCCAGAGACTGGAACTGTTGAGGCATTGGTATTTGCATGATTTTCACTTTCGTGTAGTTGAAAACCATATCTTTTTTCGGTAAGTATCCTCCCCCGCAAGTATCCCCCATCCCCCAGTTTGGGGTATACCCAATGCGGTTACTTGCAAATCACAATGTCACCCGTGGCACTCATTCGCGCCCATGCTTTATCAAATACTTTAGAGCCGCTTAGGAATAGTCTGCTTGCAACTAATTTCTTGCGAACAGCAGCTTTGACTCCACTTTTACCAGAAGCATTTTTAGGAATCGCAAGTGGATTCACATCAAGTGTTTTTAACGCGTCGAGAATGGCAAGATTTTGTGCCGCACTACGCTGTACAGGCTTTCTTTCAGCCATATCATCAGGCTCACTTACCCCATCCTCTTTTGGCATCACACCATACAAAACCAAATTAGCCAATTCAGCCGCTTTAGGGTTAGAAACTGCCAAATCATCTAGCCACACTTGTGTTTCATCACCACGGTCTAACACTCCCCGAATGATAGTTGTGTGCATCAAAAAATCCGAAAACTGCTGTGCGGTAAAGATGGCTGGCAACATAGGTGAGCAATTCGGTAAGAGTCCATACAAATGCCCCTCGTACCCCTCAATTTTTTTATGGCAGCAATCGAAAATATCGTAGCCAGTCCATGACTCTATCAATCTTTTCTCAGTAATGCATTCTTTGTGAATTTGCAACCAAAAGCCATCTGAGTCTATGGCATAACCAATTATGAGAGCGCCACGTTCGTCAACGAATAGCTCAAAAAATGCATATAGCGGCCGAGCCTTAATTTCAATATCTAGTATTACGCTAAGCTCTTTAATTCCATACGTTGTTGGCATCGTGCGCTTTCCAATTAAATTGTTAACGGCTACTGGCTAAGCCTTGCCGTAACCTTGGGGGTTCATCGACACCCCGCAAATGCGATTTCCACATAATCAAGTCTGCGCATTACCGCATTCGCGCGGGTTTGCCAGCCAGCGCCATCTGATACCTTGGGCTTAGGCTGTTTTCATTGTCGCTAGCGGTAAGCCGTTTTAAGCCGTCATCGCTGGTGCAGGATATACCTGCATTGGGCTGGTCTTAAACCTTTGTGCGGCTTGCCACACGTCATAGGCACTTTGCTCTGCTAGCCACAGGCGGGCTTCTCCGCCACGCTCTATCCCCAGCCATGCCTCAATACGCAATGCCATCTCAGGCGATATGGCCGCTCGTCCATTGAGTACACGCGATAGAGTCACGCGTGAAACATTGAGCTGCGCAGCGGCTTGTGTCACCTTGAGCCCAAGCGCAGGCAATACATCGTCACGCAATGTCAGGCCGGGATGTGGGGGGTTAAACATACGGGGCATGGTGGTTTATCCTCATTTCAGAATCGTGTCAGTGGTAATCTTGATAGTCAACCAAAATAGCGTCTGTGCCTTCAAACGTGAAAGTCATTCGCCAATTGCCATTGACCCAAACTGAATAATGGCCTTTGAGTTCGCGCCCTTTTAAAGGGTGCAAGCCCCAGCCCGGCAAGTTCATACCTTGGGCATTGGTTGTTTCATTCAAACGCCTGAGCATGGCCGCTAGCCTTGGCGCGTGAACTGCTTGTATGCCAGCCATACTGCCTTTGTCAAAAAAGGCTTTTAACCCTTTATGCTTGAACGACTTAATCATGCTTTATTGTAACGCATACCGTTACAGGCGTGGCACTTCTCAGCATCCATCAGAAGTTGACTTGCGCTTTTTTGCCGCTGCGCATCACCGACCTGCGCAGCACCGCATTAGCGCGGGTTTGCCAGCCTGCGCCTTCGGCTTTGAGCTTTTCCACCACGTCAATATCAAGGCGCAGGGTCACTTGCATCTTGCTGCCACTGCCCAGCGGCCGGCCACGGCGTAACTGCTTGAACTCGGTTTCACTCAGCTCGTAAGTGTCGGGGTCGCCAGCAATAGCAGCGTTAATTGCGGCATCTTCCTCTGGGGTATTCAGCAGGATTTTGCGCCCATTATTCAGTGTCAGATATTTGGCTTGCATAGCTTGTTTTTTCACGGTTATTAGCTTTTCTCAAACTGATAATTCGCCGCTCAGTTGGCACTCCAGCGGGGCGGTCGACAAACACCACACAGTACAGTCGGTCGTCAGCAATGGCATAGCCAATTTGGCGGGGCTCGCCATATTCTTGGCGTGTATCTGGCCTGCATAGCAGTGTGTCCCAATCAATCTCGTCTGCTCTCGCCAGCGATACGCCGTGTTTGACTAAATTTTTGTCATCTTTGCGGGGGTCAAATGTCAATTCCATGTTTATTTATTGTAGTTGCATTTATTAGGTTAAGCAAAGATTATATGTAGTGCCGTTTATTAAGCTACTGCGCGGAGCGTTCCTGTTTGTACGGCGGCATCAAAGTAAATTCCAGCCTGCTCCAAAATCCATGTCTCAATTTTTTCATGGTGCAGCCTTAGCAGCTCCAACGGTCGCACCTTGTAATGCTTTTCAGCGGTAGCACTGGGTTTATGGCCTTGAATCTGTGCCACCACGCCTGTCGGGGTTTCTAGCCACTCGGTCAAACTGGCAAACGAACGGCGCAAACCGTGCAGGGTTAATCCCTCCAAACCAGCCGCTTTACAGGCGCGGGTGTGCGGGTTATTGGGCTCTGTGAGGCAACCTGTGCCGCTTGTGGGGCTGGAAAACACCCACGCATTGCGTCGCGGCAATGCGGCCAACAGGTGCAACAGATACGGAGTTGCGGGTATCTCGCGCGTGCCTTCCACTTTGTCACGGATGCTAATACCCTTCCATTGGGTGTTGATGTCTTCCCAGCGCAGCGCCAGCACTTCGCCCGGCCTAGCGCCTGTTAGAAGCATGCATTGCAGGCATGCGGCGATAACGGGGTTTGGCAGCCGCTGAACGGCGGCAAACCATGCGGCCAATTGCTCACGCTGCAATACATCCGATTTTGTCCCCGCTTTGCCCAATGCCTCACGGGCTTTCTTTGTTTTGGCTGGGTTGTTGATGGGCAGCAGGCCAGCATAGGCCGATTGTTCAGCGCACCACGTTAAAAACACTGTCAGCAGCCGCCACGCCAGTCGCGCAGACGATGGCCGTGTTTTTCCCTCTTTTGCTGCCCACGCCTCAATGGTGCTTTGGCTCAAGTCTTTGAGGGTCAACGGCATCAAAGCGGCCAATGGCCCCGCTTTGGTCAATTGCTTGCCGCCACCACGCCTGCCAGACGGCAAGCCCCCAGCCTTGGCTTTGTCGATATGGTCACGGTAATGCAGGTCACCCCAGTGTGGGCGGCGTTCCTCGATGTACCGCGTCCAAACCTCGCCCACAGTCAAAGCGGCCACTTGGACGGCTTTGGCTTGGGCATCGTCTGCGGCCTGCTTGGCGTGGCTTGCTGCCAGTGCGTCACGCTTGAGGTCGCGTGGGTCAAACCCGCCATCAATCAGCCTTTGCAGCTCGCGGGCTTTTTCTTGGGCTTGTGGAATGCGCCAAGCGTCCCAACCGCCAATCGTGATTCGGATAGTTTTGTCCTGATAGCGGCCTTGGAATATGTAAGACGGTTTGCCCTCAGGTGTCAGCCTTAGCCCCAAGCCCGGCGCGGTCACGTCCCATAAAAACGCTTGCGGCTTACCAATCGGGCATTTAAACCCATTGACCCTGCCAGCCGTGAATGCCACCTTTGCCATGTCGAACCCTCCCAAATTGCTTACATCCTAAGGATGTAACTATGGATGTAAGCAAATTTACCGAAAACAAGCGAATTTTAATCAACGCCTATACTGCATATGTAGCCAGTACGATTGATGTAAGTTGTTGATTTATATTGATTGTACCTACTTTATTCAACAGAGGTAAATACTATAAACTCAGGATTGTGATTCCTGTTGTCGTGGGTTCGAGCCCCATCAGCCACCCCATACTGCATTTTTCAAAAAAATATAAAAAGCCTGCTATTTATTAGGTAGCAGGCTTTTTTTGTGCCGATGTAACCCCTAAAACGGTTGAACGCAACCAGCCTAGCAAGCACAGATCGGCTGCGCTACTTCGGCGCAGCGGCATGAAGGAGGAGGCCGAAGGCCGGGGGACAGCCGCGTAGCTGAAGTAACGCTGCCGATCTGTGCCCCGTACACACAGCGCAAAAAAGACTCCCTCAGAAGCCTCTTTCGCGTCTGTAAGTATCCGCTTGAACGCTATTGCAGCGCTTCGTCCGCGTCAGCTGCTTTCTTGGCGGGCTTGGGCGCTTTGATCTCCGCTTTGTAGCGCTCTTTGAGCATGTTGTAGTAAGCCACGCTTTCGGCATTGCTCCAAGCTTGCACGTATTGCTTGCGGTCGTCTGGGGTGACACCCTTGACTTCTTTGCCCTCCACTATGGTCACTGCGGTGCTGGCCAGCACTTTGTTCACGCGCACCAGCACGTAGCCTGCTGCGCCCAGATCTACGCCTATGAATCCCGGCAGCTTGCTGGCATCTACACGCAAGGCCGCATCTACCACTTGCGGGGGCACGCTTTGCGACTGGCCACGGGCGAGCACCAAGCTCTCGGGCATGGCCACGGCGTTGGCATCAAGCTTGGCGGCAGCGAGTTTTTCTGCGCCTTCTTTCTTGGCCATTTCTGCGCCCTTGATGGCCACCGCACGTTCACGCACACGGTCTTTCACCTCGGCAAAAGGCAGGGTACGAGCTGCGGTGTACTGCACAATGCGGCCCGAGACTAGCTGGTTGGACCCCACTTCCACGGCTTCGGTGTTGCGCTTTTTGTCCACTGAGTCGCTTGAAAACACCGCATTTAAAAACTTGGTATTGCCCAATGGGCCGCGCTCGCCTAATTTGGCTTTGCGGGTGATGCCGTTGGCAGTTTTCACCTCTAACTTGAAGCGCTCGGCCACGCCTTTGAAACTGTCGGACTGCTCGTACACGCTGTTGGTAAATGCTTCGGCAGTTTCGGCAAATTTCTTTTGCGCTTGCTGTTTTTTCAGGTCGTTTTCGATCTCGGGCTTGAGTTCTTCAAACGTGCGCTGTTTGGCCGATTTGATGTCGGTCAGGCGGATGATGTGGTAGCCAAATTCGGTTTCCACTACCTCGCTGATGTCGCCTTTTTTCTGGGCAAACACGGTGTCTTCAAATGGCTTGACCATGGAGCCACGGGCAAAAAAGTCTAGGTCGCCACCGTTGGGCGCAGAGCCTGGGTCCTGCGAGTTTTTACGCGCTGCCTCGGCGAAGCTATCGGGCGCTTTTTTCACCGCGGCCAAAATAGCATCGGCCTTGGTTTTGGCCACTTGGCGCTCAGCCGCAGGGGCAGACTTGGGCGATGCAATCAAAATATGGCTGGCGCGGCGCTCTTCGGTGCCTGCCAAGCGCTGCTGGTTTTGGTCATAATAGGCCTTGAGCTCTTCTGGGGTGAGCACAATGGTTTTACGAATCGCGTCTTGGTCGAGCACCAGATATTCAATATTGGCCTGCTCAGGCGCTTGGAACATTGCAGGGTTGTCTTTGTAGAACTGCTCCAGCTCGGCATCACTGGGCGTGATTTTGCTGGCATACGCTGGGGTTTGCAGGCGCAGCAGCTGCACTTCGCGGCGCTCAAAATAGGCGTTGAGCGAGGCATCGGCAATCGCGTTGCCAGCAAGACCAGAATTGGTTACACCAGACAACACTTGGCGCACCGACAGGTCTTGGCGCACGCGGGCTTCAAACATTTCGGGCGTCAGACCCTGAGAACCTACGAGCTGCTTGTAGCGCTCCATGTCCAAGCTGCCATCTGGTTTGCGCAGGGCGGCAATGCTTTGATTTTCAGACAAATCCCGTGCCAAGCGTTGGTCACTGGTGGAAATATTGAGCTTTTTAGCGGCTACATCGAGCACACGCTCGCGCATGAGGCGCTCAAGCGTGGCGTATTTGGCTTCGGGCGAGTCTAAAAGCTTGGGATCCAGCGATGGCATGGAGGCACGCACGCGCTCACTCTCGGCCTTGTGGGCGGTATCCCACTCGGCCTGTCCAATGCTTTGGCCATCCACCACGGCAGCTGGCGGGCCTTGGTCTCGGAAACGGCTGTACCCGTCGATTCCAAACAATACAAAGGATGGAAAAATCAGCAGAAACAACACGAACTGCATGATCCTCGTGTGCTTACGGACAAAATCAAACATCAGCTACCTACTTTTAGGACAATGAAACCATGTGGTGAAAATGCAAAAAGGCGAACGCTTTGTTCGCCTTGCGCGGATATGCCGATGTGGGTGGTGGGTGATGACGGGCTCGAACCGCCGACCTACGCCTTGTAAGGGCGCCGCTCTACCAACTGAGCTAATCACCCCACATGCAATTGCTATTTTAATCAGTTCAAAGCTTCTTTCAAAGCTTTACCCGGACGGAATTTTGGTACTTTGGCAGATTTGATTTTAATTGCCTCACCGGTGCGAGGGTTGCGCCCGGTGCGCGCAGCGCGCTTGCCCACAGCAAAAGTGCCAAAGCCCACCAAAGATACGGTGCCACCTTTTTTCAGGCTGGTTTTAATGGCCGTGATCATGGACTCTAAGGCGCGCGTAGAAGCGGCTTTAGAAATATCGGCATGCTTGGCAATGTGTTCGATCAAATCAGTCTTGTTCATAATGCTCCTCAATGGGTATTGTCGCGCAAATAAGTAAGTAGCTTGTGTCTCTTGTTTTTTCGTTTCTGTAAAAACTTGCATTTGGTACAAGCTTCTTCAGCTACGGCGCTGATTTTATGCCGATTTTTCATCGGTTTTTCACACTGTTGCATCTGATTGCACAAAAGTTTTCGGTTGACAACATGAATAACTTACTAGCAACACGTGTGCCAACTATGTCTCACAGTGCCTGCGCCACGGCGCGGCCAAGGTCTTGGGTGCTGGCTTTGCCGCCCATATCTGGCGTGAGTGGTGCGCCACTTGCAGGTGCCATCACGCGCTCTACCGCGTTCAAAATCGCGTCGTGCGCCCCCTTGTAGCCCAAGTGCTCCAGCATCATGGCACCGCACCAAATCTGGCCAATGGGGTTGGCAATGTTTTTGCCAGCAATATCGGGCGCTGAGCCATGCACCGGCTCAAACAAAGAGGGATACTTCCCCGTAGGATTCAAATTCGCGCTGGGCGCAATGCCAATCGTGCCTGTGCAGGCCGGACCCAAATCACTCAAAATATCGCCAAACAAATTGCTAGCCACCACCACGTCAAAAAACGCTGGGCGCTGCACAAAATGCGCGGTCAAAATGTCGATGTGGAATTTGTCAACATGCACGTTGGGGTAGCCCTTGGCCATCTCCACCACACGCTCGTCCCAATACGGCATGCTGATAGAAATGCCGTTGGATTTGGTGGCACTGGTCAGGTGTTTTTTGGGGCGCGACTGGGCTAATTCAAATGCAAATTTAAGCACGCGGTCTACGCCAATGCGGGTAAACACTGACTCTTGCAACACGAATTCGCGCTCGGTGCCTGGGAACATGCGCCCGCCCACGCTGGAATATTCGCCCTCGGTGTTCTCTCGCACAATGCAAAAGTCAATCTCGCCGGGCTTATACGGCGTGCCATCGCGCTTGACCACAGGCGCTGTCACGCCGGGCATGAGCTTGGCGGGGCGCAGGTTGATGTATTGGTCAAACTCACGGCGAAACATCAACAATGAGCCCCATAGCGAGATATGGTCTGGGATTTTGTCGGGCCAGCCCACTGCACCAAAATAAATCGCATCGTGGCCGCCAATTTGGTCTTTCCAGTTGTCGGGAAGCATCTTGCCGTGTTTTTCAAAATACTTCCAACTCGAAAAATCAAAGTGGTCAAACTGCAAATCGATGTTGAATTTGCTGGCTGCGGCTTCGAGCACGCGAATGCCCTCGGGCATGACTTCTAGGCCAATGCCGTCTCCGGCGATGACGGCGATGCGGTGTTTTGCCATGGTGTTTTCCTTGTTTGAAAAGTTGAAATAAATTACTTAAAAAAATCTTGCGCCTGTGCAAGCAAGGCCTGCGGCGCTTCTTCGGCAATGTAATGGCCACAGGCGATGGCCTGGCCAGACACCCGATTGGCACGCGCTTGCCACAAGCGCAGCACATCAAAATTTTGCCCCACCGCGCCGTGCTCTCCCCACAGCACATGCACTGGCATGGCCAGCTTGCGGCCAGCGGCTATGTCGGCGCGGTCATGCGCTAGGTCAATCGTGGCGCTGGCGCGGTAGTCTTCGCAGATGCCGCGTGCGCTGCCGGGGATTTGTATGCAGCGCTCGTATTCGGCCAAGGCCTCTGGGCTAAACGCGGCCAAACCCGCATGGCGCTTGCCCATGGCAAAGCGCAAATAGCGCACCGGGTCTGACTCGATCAAAGCCTCGGGCAGGGGCTGGGGCTGGATCAGAAAAAACCAATGCCAATAGGC
>JAYTMT010000288.1:0-51584 GCA_043728315.1 Polaromonas sp.
AATCTCGCGCACGCTGTCCCACGCGCCTACATAGCTGGCGGGGTTGGAGCGGGCGGTTTTGCCAATGGGCGATTGGTCAACAAAGACCACATCACTGAGCTGCTCTGCACCCATCAAGCGGTCATGCGCACCCGGTGTTTCGGTGGCTTTGCCAAAGTGGCGCAGAAGCGCGGGCGCGAGCACGTCTTGCACAAGACTAGATTTGCCAGAGCCGCTCACACCCGTGATACAGACCAAGCGCTGCAAAGGGATTTCTACTGACACGTTTTTCAAATTGTGCTCGCGCGCACCTTCGAGTATCAGGCGTGGCGTGTTGTCACTCACATTGCGCCTAAAGCCCAAGCCCACCTGCTTGCGAGCGCCCAAATACGCGCCCGTGAGTGTGTCTGCATCGCGCAGCGCATTAGGCGTGCCGTCAAACACAATTTGCCCGCCCTTCTCGCCGGGGCCTGGCCCCATGTCAATCATGCGGTCAGCAGCGAGCATCACAGCTGGGTCGTGCTCCACCACCACCAGTGTGTTGCCTGCATCGCGCAGGCGCAGCATGGCCTGTGTGATGCGGTTCATGTCGCGTGGGTGCAGGCCTATGCTGGGTTCGTCCAAAATAAACAGCGTGTTCACCAGCGATGTGCCCAAGGCAGTCGTCAAGTTGATGCGCTGCACCTCGCCGCCGCTGAGCGTGCGGCTTTGCCTGTCAAGGCTGAGGTAGCCAATGCCCACGTCACACAGATATTTAAGGCGTGTGCGAATCTCCAGCATCAAGAGCTTGAGCGCCTGCGCATCGGCATCTTGGCTGTTGATTTCCATGCGCTCAAAGAACTGGCGCATTTTGTCAATCGGCATCAGCATCAGGTCATGCAGGCACAGGCCGGGCAATGCTTCTAGCTGGGCGCGCGTCCATTGCGTGCCCACTGGTAAAAAGCGCTTGGCCGGGGGCAGCGCCATGTCGGCGCTGTCTTTATTGCCCACACGCCAAATCAAGGACTCGGTTTTCAGGCGTGCTGAGCCGCACACGTGGCAGGGCGTGTAGCTGCGGTACTTACTCAGCAGCACGCGGATGTGCATTTTGTAAGACTTGGTTTCCAAATATTCAAAAAATCGCCGCACGCCGTACCACACCTTGCCCCATTGGCCATCTTTGTAATGGGGGTTGCCGTGAATCACCCAGTGCTTTTGCTCGGGGGTGAGTTTGTTCCACGCGGTGTCGCGCGGTATGCCTGCTATCTCGGCATGGCGCATCAAATCATCTTGACACTCTTGCCACGCGGGCGTTTGCATGGGCTTGATCGCGCCAGCGCGCAGGGTGAGCTTTTCGTTGGGAATCACCAAGCCGTAGTCCACCCCAATCACCCGGCCAAAGCCACGGCAGGTGGGGCAAGCACCGTTGGGGGAGTTAAATGAAAACAGCGAAGGCGTGGGTTTGGCGTATTGGATGTCGCTTTCGGGGCAATGCAAACCAGTGGAAAACTTCCACAGCTCGGCGCTGCCTTCGTCGCCCACATACACACTCAAGCGCCCGCTGCCACGCTTGATGGCAGTCTCTATGGCCTCCATCACACGCGATTTATCAGCACCCTGCACCCTGAATCTATCGGCCACCACGTCTAGCACTTTGCGCGGCCCGCTGGGCGTAGCCAACTCGCGCTCGGCCTGCACTTTGGTAAAGCCACTGGCTGATAGCCACTGCATCACCTCATCGGGTGTGGTTTGCGCGGGCAGCTCTACCGGAAAAGTCAGCACCACACGCGGGTCTGCCGCGCGGGTGCGCTCCATCAGCTGCGCGTAAATGGTTTCCAAGCTGTCGTGGCGCACTGGTAGTGCAGTGTCGCGGTCATACAAATCAGCGGCGCGCGCAAACAAGAGTTTCAGGTGGTCATTGAGCTCAGTCATGGTGCCCACGGTGGAGCGCGAGGACCGCACGGGGTTGGTTTGGTCAATGGCTATGGCTGCGGGCACGCCGTCTACGCGGTCCACTGCTGGTTTGTCCATGCGGTCCATGAACTGGCGTGCATAGGCAGAAAATGTTTCTACATAGCGGCGCTGGCCTTCGGCAAACAGCGTGTCAAACACCAAGCTGGATTTACCCGAGCCGCTAGGGCCTGTGACTACCGTGAGCTCGCCCGTGCGGATGTCTAGGTCAAGGTTTTTAAGATTGTGCTGCCGGGCGCCTCGGATGCGGATCAATCCGCTGTTGTTGGAATGGTTGTGATTGGTGGCGGACATGTGCATGTGACCTTGGCTTTGATGCGGTAGAGCCAAGCATTTTAGTCAGCAACAAGGGCAATAGCGGCCTAGGGCTATTGCCTGCCGCCTTGGCTTTTCTAGATGCGCAGTGCAGCTTTAAGCTCCGCGTATTTGGCATCGCCCACGGCCTCTTGGATTTTTGGAGCAAGCTTGACTAAATCCGCATAATTGCCCACAGATTCCACCGACAAATTCAAACGAAATCCCCTCAGCCCCAAGCCCGAAGTGAGCTTGGTAGCGATGGGGTAGGCGCTTTGGTAGAGCTCTTGGTCAGTTCGAGCAGCCAGCGGCTGGGCGTCTGCACCTGTACTGTCACCTGTACTTGCCACCGAATGCCCAGCCGCTTGGGGCTTGGGGTTGGCAGAAGCTGGAGCAAGTGGGTTCGAAACAGCGGCTTTGCCATCGACTGGCTCAATATAGCCCAGCTCCACAAGCTTTTCAATATCTGCAGCAGTCAAGCCTATGCCAGACATGGCTGCCAAAATCTCACGCTCTGTTTTTCGGCCATCCACCATGATCAGCGCAGTTCGTTGCACTTGCGTGGCGGCGGTTCCCCGAGCTTTCATTGCCTCTGATCCTAGAGGCGTTTTTTTGTACTGCATATCTGTAACTTTCAACAATAATGCCGCATGCTACACCCCAAACCCGCAACGGCGCCAGCAAAGCTTCATGCCGAAACTAGGACTAACCCTTGACCGAGTCAAGCCAGCACCCTTTTCGCCTCTTTTGAAGCCAAAGCACCGACTTTACACCTACAAGCTAACTAGCACTCCTGCCACTGGCTCTACTTTGCCGCGCTGGCAGCAGCTGCGGGTTTGGCAGGCGTGGGCTCTGCGGCGGCGGTGCTTCCAGTGTCGTGTTTTTCACCGCCCATGTCTATCTTGTCACCCGCTTTAAATATCAAAAATAAGCCTGCGGCCGAGAAAATGGCGAATCCAACAAAAATTTTCCACATGATTTTTTCCTTAACAAACTATAAAAATCGCATCTTACGCATAGTAACGAATAGACAGCAAAAAAAAAGCCCCCGCAAAGCGGGAGCTTTTTACGTTTGGGGTATTAATCCTTGGCGAAGATATCCACGTCTTTGGTTTCTTTCACAAATATCATACCAATGATGAATGTGCCAGCCGCCACAATGACGGGATACCACAGGCCGTAGTAAATGTCACCGGTTGCAGCCACCATAGCAAAAGCCGTAGTAGGCAGTAAGCCACCGAACCAGCCGTTACCAATGTGGTAGGGCAGGCTCATGGAGGTGTAGCGGATGCGGGTGGGGAAGAGCTCTACCAGCATAGCGGCAATGGGGCCATACACCATGGTCACCAAGATCACAAGGTATACCAAGATGACCATCATCATCAGCTTGTTCATGTTTTTCTCGTCAGCCTTGGCGGTTAAGCCAGCGCCTTTAGCCGCCTCAAGCACGCCCTTTTTGAACTCTGCAATGCCCTTGGCGCTGTCAGCTGAGAAGCCGTTGCGTTTGTCGTTGAGTGTTGCGTTCAATGATGTGACTGTGGTAGTGCCAATTTGGATGGTCGCTACGCTGCCTGCTGCACCGACTTTGTTCTTGTAAGGAATAAAGTTTTGTGCGAGCACGCGTTTGGCCTGGTCACAAGAGCTAGTGAAGTCAATTTCACGCGCAATGGGGCTGCCCTGGAACGAGCAAGTAGCTGGGTCAGCAATCACAGTCACGTCAGCGGTGGCCTGTGCCTTGGCCAAGGCAGGATTTGCATAGCCCATGAGCATAGGGAACACGGTGAAGTAGGACGCGGCAGCGAGCAAGCAACCCAACATGATGATGGGCTTGCGGCCGATTTTGTCAGACAACGAACCAAACACAATGAAGAATGGTGTGCCGATAACTAGCGCTGCGGCAATCAACAAGTTTGCTGTTGTGGTGTCCACTTTGGCAATGGTTGTCAAGAAGAACAGCGCGTAGAACTGGCCTGTGTACCACACCACTGCTTGTCCAGCGGTCAGGCCGAGCAAAGCAATGATCACGATTTTCAGGTTTTTCCATTCGCCAAATGACTCGGACAATGGCGCTTTAGAGGTTTTGCCCTCAGCCTTCATTTTTTGGAATGCTGGCGATTCGTTCATGCTCAGGCGAATCCAAACAGATACCCCCAAGAGAACGATTGAAAGCAAGAATGGCAGACGCCAGCCCCAGTCAGCAAATGCTGCTTCGCCAAGGGCGGTGCGGATGCCCAAAATCACCATCAAGGACAAGAACAGACCCAAAGTGGCTGTTGTTTGAATCCAAGCAGTGTAAGCGCCGCGCTTGCCGTTGGGCGAGTGCTCGGCCACATAGGTAGCTGCGCCGCCGTATTCGCCGCCCAGAGCCAAGCCTTGAAGCATGCGCAGGATGACCAAAATAACGGGAGCGGCCAGGCCAATGCTGGCATAGTTAGGAAGCAAACCCACCACAAAGGTAGCGCCACCCATGATCACGATGGTGACCAAGAAGGTGTATTTGCGGCCAATCATGTCGCCCAAACGGCCAAACACCAGCGCGCCGAATGGGCGCACCAAGAAGCCTGCGGCAAACGCCAACAGCGCAAAAATATACGCAGCTGAGGGGTCTAAGCCAGAGAAGAATTGTTTGGCAATGATGGCTGCCAATGAACCGTAGAGGTAAAAGTCATACCATTCAAACACCGTGCCTAGTGAAGATGCAAAAATAACTTTGCGCTCTTCTGCGGTCATCGGTGCATTTGCTGTAGCTGTAGCTGTAGCCATGCGCGAGTCTCCTGCGATATTAAAAAAAAACCACACCCCGACGGAGTGATGCCATTAATGTGATTCCTTGCACTGACCCTTCACTGACACAATTGCGTGACATTTCTTACAAAACTAGCAAAAACCCTATATTTTTTTATCGCCAGATGGGATTCTGGTGGCTCCTACGGGTAATCCCGATGCGCTCTGCCAATCAGCACCACTGAACCACGGGTCACCTTCTAGAAATTGGCGCACCATGGGCAGCGAGTCAAATCCCCAGAAAACCTGCTCATTGACGGCCATACTGGGCACGCCAAAAATTTTGTCGGAAATCGCCAGCGATGTGTTTGTAATCAGTTGGTCACGCACGGCTTGGTCGTCGATAGAGCGCGTGGCTTGCAGCTGCACAGCCAGCGCTGCAATGCGGGCGGGGTCAGAGGCATTGAGGCCGCCTTGCCAGACAAAGCGAAAAATCGCCTCTGCCACATGGCGGTTGCAGTAGCCATCGTCGCCGCAGGCAATGGCCAAACGCAAAAGCGGCAGCGGGTTAAACGGGTGCGCCTCGGGCGCTTGAATCGGAATGCCATGCTCGCGCGCATGCCAATACATTTGGCGGTAAGTCCAAGTGCGCTTGGAGTGGATTTCTGCGGGTCCGAGCTGGCCAAAATGGTTGAGCATGCCCGCAAACAGCACAGGGCGGTAGAGCACGTGGTAGCTTTGGCCCTCCAGCGCCTTGGGCAGGTGCTCAAAGGCCAAATAGGCATAGGGCGAGATGAAGTCGAAGTAAAAAGTGATTTGTTTCATGGCAAGTATTCAAGGCGTTGGCAACTGTAACGCATCCAATTTCCTTTGCTCTATGCGCAGCCAAATCTCCGCTTTGCCGGCATTGCCCAAGCTGCCCCACTCGCCAATCTCCTCGATGGTGCGGTGGCAACCCATACACAATTGGCTGGTCGCATGCATGATGCAGACCGATATGCAGGGGGAGGGGACTTCAATGGTCATAATCAGGTTAATTTAAGAAAAAATTGGCAGATGTCATCGTCAAATGGTCATAGTTCGCTATTAAATAATGAGTATTATGCCAGTACTACATCGTGCGCAGGTGCGCCAGCGAGCTTGGCCAAATCCTGCGGCGAGAGCGCAAAAACAGCATGCGGATGCCCCGCTGCCGCCCACACCTGCTCAAAACGTAACAAATCGCGGTCTATCAGGCATGCGGGGGCACTGGTGTGCGCCACAGGGGCTACGCCGCCGATAGCAAAGCCTGTTTTGCTTTTGACAAACTGGGCATCGGCGCGGCCTAGGCTTTGGCCGGCTGCACACACCAAGGCTTGCACCTTGGCTTCGTCCACCCGCCTGTCGCCCGATGTAATAACCAGCACAGCCGTGTCGTCTGGCAGCCGGCGAAAAATGATGCTTTTGGCGATTTGTCCTAGCGCCACGCCCAGCGCATCGGCCGCTTGCTGCGCGGTGCGGGCGGCGTCGCTGAGCATCACAGGCTCTATGGCATGACCCGCAGCGCGCAAGGCAGCGCTTACCCGCGCTACGCCTTCGTGTATTGCATCGGTGCTGGCCATTAACCTGCCCGCTTATTTAAAAGCGCAGTGGCCGCGCGGGAGTTGGGTTTGCGCCCCAGCGCATCGCTGATATACACACCTGCATCGATCAGTTTGTCTAAATCAATGCCTGTGTCTATGCCCATGCCGTGCAGCATGTAAACCACATCTTCGGTAGCCACGTTGCCAGTAGCGCCTTTGGCGTAGGGGCAGCCGCCAAGGCCTGCGATAGACGTGTCAAACTGCCAAACGCCCAATTCAAGGCTAACCAAGGTGTTGGCCAAGGCTTGGCCGTAGGTGTCGTGGAAATGGCCAGAAATGTCGTTTAAATCAAAATGCTGGAGCGTGGCCTCAATAGCAGCGCGCACCTTGCCCGGCGTGCCCACGCCAATGGTGTCGGCAACACCTAAGTGCTGCACGCCAATGCCCTTCATGAGCCCCGCCAAATAGCCCACACTTTGCGGGCTTACCTCGCCCTCATAGGGGCAGCCCACGGCGCAGCTCATGGCACCGCGCACATACACGCCCGCTGCACGTGCTGCAGCCACCACGGGTGCAAAGCGCTCTATGCTTTGCTCAATAGAGCAATTGATATTGCGCTGGCTAAACGCCTGCGTGGCGGCGGCAAACACAACGATCTCATCGGGTTGGCTCTTGAGCGCGACTTCAAAGCCCTGCATATTGGGCGTGAGCACCGAGTAGCGCACACCTGCTTGGCGGGATATACCCGCCATTACCTGCGCGTTGTCGGCCATTTGAGGCACCCATTTGGGCGACACAAAGCTGGTGACTTCGATTTCTTTGAGCCCGGCGCTTTGAAGGCGGTGCACCAGCTCAATTTTAATAGCAGCATCAATATGCTGTTTCTCGTTTTGTAGGCCATCACGCGGGCCTACGTCAACTATTTTGACTGTGCTTGGATAAGCCATGGTTTTAGTATCCTTTCTGTCGGTTAACAATGCCAGCCACAGCTTGGCCAGACTCAAGTGCGGCGATTTTGCCTGCAATTTGCGCAATGCTTTCATCTCGCAGCGTGCGCGCTGATGTGTGCGGCGTGACGGTGATGCGCGGATGCCGCCAGAAAGGGTGCGCTGGCGGCAGCGGCTCTTGGCGAAACACATCCAGCGCCGCACCAGCGATGTGGCCATTGTCCAGCAAAGCCAGCAAGTCATCGTCTACCAAATGCGCGCCACGCGCCACGTTCACCACATAGGCACCGCTTTGCAGCAAGCCCAGCGAGCGGGCGTTCAAGATGTTTTCAGTACCAGGCGTGAGTGGCAGCAAGCACACCAAGGCTTTGCAGCTGCGCAAAAAATCATCGAACTGGCTCTGCCCTTGCCAGCAGCGCACGCCTTCTATTTGCTTGGCGCCCTGGCTCCAGCCATGTACAGGAAAATCAAACACCGCCAGCGATTTAGCCACCCGAGCGCCCAGCACGCCCAGCCCCAACACCCCAACCGGAAAATCCGCCCTGCTGCGCGGCTTGCGGTATGACCATGTGCCTGCGCGGGTATCGGCTTCGTAGCCATCGAACTCCCTGAAATACCGAATGATGGCGTGGCAGACGAATTCGGCCATTTGCACGGACATGCCAGCGTCGTCTAGGCGCACAATCTGCGTCTGCGGCGCTACGTTGAGCTTGAGCAACGCATCGACCCCAGCGCCAATATTGAGCGCAGCTTTGAGCGATGTTTGCTCATCAAAAAACTGTTGCGGTGGTGCCCACACCACGGCGTAGTCTGCTGGTGCGCAGCCGCAGTGCCACTGCGAGACCTGCGCGTTTGGCAAAGCCGCTTGCAAGCCGTCCAGCCAAGGCTGTGCCTTGGTATCGGTGCAGCAAAAAGTGATTTTCATGGCATGGGTAGGCTCAGTTGGGGTTGCAATTGCGGCTTGGCATGCGGGCGTTGAAGCCACTCAAAACGTGTACAGCGACCAGCCCATGTAGTGTGTGGCCATATCACCGAGCCGCCAGCTTGAGCAGCTCTACGCCTTCGGCCACTTGGTCGCCCGCCGCATACAGCAGCTCACCCACCGTGCCGTCTTGTGGCGCGGCAATGGTGTGCTCCATTTTCATGGCCTCCATCACGGCCAGCACTTGGCCGGCCTTCACCACGTCGCCCACCTTCACCGCAAAGGACACCACCTTGCCCGGCATGGGCGCGGTGAGCCGCCCGCCGTGGGCGGCATCTTCTTGCAGGGCAAGGTAGGAGTTAAGCACTATCAGTTTAGTAGCGCCTTTTGACGTGTAGACGCTGACATATTGTCCTTTTGCATGAAAAATACTGTGGCACACGGCGCTCCAGCGCTCTTGGCCAAAATGCACTTCTACGCCATCAGCGGTTGGTTTGAAGCTGAAGATTTCAGCGCGCCCAGCCACCGCCAAATGCAGTGCGCCATCGTGCAAATAGGTCAAAGTTGCACTGATTGCTTCGCCCTGAAACTCGCAATCAAAGCGCCGCGTGGCTACGCCAAAGGCGCGCCAGCCGTCAGTGGCGGCAAATGGCGATACGTCTGTTGTATGCGCTTCTGCTATTAATTGGTGAGCAATATATGACGATATGGCAATGACATTACCTACTTTTTCTTGAAAAAACAGGTTTTTTTCTTCTCTAGGGATCAGTGCAGTGTCCAGCATGGCTTTGCTAAACGATTCGCTTTGCACCACATGCCGCAAAAACTGCACATTGGTTTGCAAGCCCACAATTCGCGTTTGCGATAGCGCCACATCCAGCTTGGCCAGCGCCTCCTGGCGCGTTGCGCCATGCACGATCAGCTTGGCCACCA
Source organism: Polaromonas sp. (assembly GCA_043728315.1). Classification (GTDB taxonomy): domain Bacteria; phylum Pseudomonadota; class Gammaproteobacteria; order Burkholderiales; family Burkholderiaceae_C; genus JAAFIP01. Next base: position 9,312 of record JAYTMT010000288.1, read on the forward strand.
TGGAGTCGTAAAAGGGTGAAATTGCATCGCCTTGGCGCACGCCATCGTCTATGCGCACGCCCCCGCGCTCAAAGGCGCTGTGCGCGGGCTTTTCGTACACATGCAACGTGCCTGTGGCGGGCAAAAACTGCTTGTCGGGGTTTTCGGCGCAAATGCGCGCTTCTATGGCGTGGCCGTTGATGCGCAGGTCTTCTTGCTTAAGGGGCAGCGCGCCGCCGCTGGCTACCAGCAGTTGCCATTCCACCAAGTCCAGCCCCGTAATTGCCTCGGTCACGGGGTGCTCCACTTGCAACCGCGTATTCATCTCCATAAAAAAGAAGTTCATCTCGCCGCCGTCGCGCTGCTCCACAATGAACTCCACCGTGCCCGCACCTTGGTAATCCACCGCCCGTGCCGCAGCCACCGCCGCTGCGCCCATTTGCTCCCGCATGGCCTGCGTCATGCCGGGAGCTGGTGCCTCTTCTAATACCTTTTGATGCCGCCGCTGCACCGAGCAGTCGCGCTCAAACAAATACACGTAGTTGCCATGCGCATCGCCAAACACCTGTATCTCGATATGGCGCGGGCGCTGTACATACTTCTCTATCAGCACCGCATCGTCGCCAAAGCTGCTTGTAGCCTCGCGCTTGCACGATGCCAGTGCCGCCGCAAAATCTTCGCTGTTGTCCACCGCCCGCATGCCCTTGCCGCCGCCGCCCGCGCTGGCTTTGATGAGCACAGGGTAGCCAATAGCATCGGCCTGTTGCTGCAAAAACGCCGCGTCTTGGTTCGCCCCATGGTAGCCAGGCACCAGCGGCACACCAGCCTTTTCCATGAGTTGTTTGGACTCAGCCTTGAGCCCCATGGCCTTGATGGCCGAGGCAGATGGCCCAATGAACACCAGCCCCGCAGCAGCGCAGGCCTTGGCAAAATCCTCGTTCTCGCTCAAAAACCCATAGCCCGGATGAATCGCCTGCGCGCCCGTGGCCAGCGCTGCGGCAATGATCGCCTCCCAGCGCAGGTAGCTGTCTTTGGGCGAGTTGCCCTGCCCCACGCCCACATACACCGCTTCGTCACACGCCGCCACATGCTTGGCATGCGCATCCGCAGCTGAATACACCGCTACGGTTTTGATAGACATGCGTGCGCAAGTAGCCGCCACGCGGCAAGCAATTTCGCCGCGGTTGGCGATGAGGATTTTTTTAAACATGGGGGCCTAACAGTTCATCTAGGATTTTGTTGAATATGGGCACTATTCCCGTTAACTCCTTGCGCACAGCCTCATTATTTTTATAAGCATAGCCAATTCTGGAATAAGCGGTGCTTTGCGTGTAATGCGTTAGCCACACCTGAAGCCACGCTTTTTTCTGTTGCGCCTCGGTATTAAACGCTTTGATTGGACTGGCAAGCACGCAGCGCTCCCACTCCTGCGCGCATTGGTAACCGCCCGAAGCGCCAGATATATGCTGAACCACTAGGCTTTCCAAAGAACCCGTGGCGACTTCGCTGGGAAGTTGAATAGGAATATATTGAATACCCTTTCGTAGCGCATCGCCCAATGAGGCCAAAAACACTTTAGATTGCGCTGGATTTTCCTCAGAATCGCCCACAACAGCCACTTTGCGCACTTGGCTAAAACCAGACCAACTTTGCACATCTTGCAAGAAAGTCAAAAAGTTGGTTCTGCCCTTGGCGCTGTAAATTTCAATATCAGATTCAGTCAGACCACGCGCAGTACGCAGCCAAATTAAGATATCTTGCTCATCCTCGCCTTCACAAATCAAAACTATGGGCGCATTTATTTTGCGGTCGCCCAAGCTGGCCGCACTGTTGCGAGCCATCAACGAATCTCCATATCTTGCTCAACCATGCGCAACACGCGGTCACCCGGAATACACACCGCCACTATGTTGTCACCATCGCGCTCAAGGCGTATGGCTTGAAAGTCTTCTGGCTTGTCTTTAAACACTTCGCATGCTGCGCGCACGCACTCCCAGCTGTGGGTGGTGATCATTGATTGAACGTCTTTTGATTCTGCGATTTCGCGAATGCCACGAAACACTGTGGGCAAGGCACTGTAATGGATGCCGTTTTCGATTTCGTCGATTAATGCGAGGTCAGAGTTCGTTACAAAAAGCTCTGAATAAATAGCAAAAAGACGAGCAAAACCGTGCCCTAATTGTGGCATTGGAAGCATCTGGAATGCGTCATCCAGATCAACATACACTCGATGCTCACCATCTGGTGCTACAGCATCTAGCCCGTCTAGTCGTGGTTCAATTTTTTTAAGTATTGTGGTGAGCTGTTTTTTGAGTTTATTTTTTACAATCTCTCCATATAGCTTCACCAGCTCTGATTGTTTAGGTAATGTCGTTGAAAAAATTGCTGGCAGCGGTAATTTCTCATGAGGTAGATCTATACGGTAATCAGTAGTATGAAGTCTTGTATCTTGAAACTTAATCCCATCCAATCCATCGATTTGTATGTCAGTTCCTCCGACACCGTATCCCAGTTTTCTAATATACGTTACCTCATCGACAGCATAAGAGATTTTTACCCCTTCACTTTTTGATTTTTCTTCAAATATGGAACGCCAGTATCTGGCTTGATCTCCATCTTCAGCTATTCGAAATAAGTATGGAATAGCATTTATTGATGCACGGCTTGCTGCGTTGTGGGGGCTATTTAATATTAGAACTGTAACTTCCAGCAACGAAGTCTTCCCCGCATTCTGCCCCCCCAATATCAAATTGACCTTCCTAAGTTCATCCACCTTGGTGTCTTTGAACCCCTTAAACCCTTGTATGTGCAACGAAGTCAGCATTTTGTATCTCCATAGTTGGCTGCATTATCCAGCCGCAGCAGTTGGTGCGCCAACAAAAAAATCAGCCACTTTGCGCAGCACCGCTTTCAAAAAGCGCAGCAGCACCACAACCAACACCACCGACAGCGCCAGTACCAGCACCAGCACGAAGCCAAAGGTGATGGGGTAGTTGGTGGCCAGCCACATCATGCCCATGACTGCGCCTTCTTCGGCAAAGCTCATGGCTACGTTTGAAAATGGCTCGGGGGATGTGTTGATAGCCGCGCGGGTGGTGGCTTTGGTGGCGTGGGCGGTGGCTGCCAGTGTGCCGCCCATGAGCGCTGCCACCGTGCCCATCATGGCGCTGTCTGCCCCAAACACACCAGCGGCCAGTGCCGCGCCCGCTGGCACACGAATCACCGTGTGAACCATGTCCCACAACGAATCGACACCGGGGATTTTGTCCGCAAAAAACTCCACAAATAGCATGAGGCCGCTGCCAGCCAGCATGGCAGGGTGTTGCAACACCGACAAACCTGTGGGCAGTGGTATCCAGCCCAGCATGCCCGCCAACCCCGTGATAAACACCACTAAATACAGCCGAATGCCGCTGGCCCAGCCCAGTGCGGCGGCCAAGGCGGCCAGAGCCGCCATGTCCATGCCACCTATGGCTTTGCCAGCTGTGCCTGCTACATCGCCGCCGCTGGCAAACAGATTTTTTAAAAACTCTACTATTTGGCCAAAGTAGGGGGTGATGCTGTCCATGCGGGTCTCCAAGTGCTGGTTTTACGCGAGCCAGCTGGGTTTGCGTTTTTGCAAAAACGACTGTATGCCTTCTTTGCCTTGCACGCTTGCGCGAATCTGCGCTATCCCAGCAACGGTCTGCTCGATCAGGCGTTGACTGATTTCCTGATTGGCCACGTCTTGCACGAGCTTTTTGCATACTTTGACCGCTTCTGGGCTGGCGTTGCACAGCGCAGCAGTGATCTCGCCCACTTTCACATCCAGCTGCTCAGCAGCCACTACCTCATGCACAAAGCCAATGCGCAGCGCCTCTTGCGCGCCAAATCGTTCTGCGGTTAAAAAATACCGATGCGCCGCACGCGCGCCCATCGCCCGAATCACATAGAGGCTGATGGTGGCCGGAATCAAACCCAGCTTGACTTCGCTCAAGCAATAATTGGCCGAATCCACTGACACCGCCATGTCGCACGCGGCCACCAAACCCATGCCGCCCGCATATACATCGCCCTGCACACGCGCCACGGTGGGCTTGGGGCATTCGTAAATCACCTGTAGCATCTGCGCCAGCTTGGCCGCATCCGCCAGATTTTCCTCATGCGAATAATCGGCCATCTTGCGCATCCAGTTCAGATCAGCCCCCGCGCAAAACGCCGCACCGTCTGCGGCCAACACGATGCAGCGTACATCGGGGCGCGCGCCCACGTCGGCAAACGCTGCGGTGATCTCAGCAATCATGTCATCGTTGAAAGCGTTGCGCACCTCGGGGCGCGACAGGCGTATCTCGGCGATATGCGGTGCAGTGCTGGAAATCGTTAGGCTTGCAGTCATGGCTTGTCTACGCTTTATTCACCACGCCACTCAGGCAAAGCGTGGTGAAAATGCATGGGTGTGAAGTCGCGGTCATTGTGGATTAAGGGGCAATCTTGCTCGATGCACCATGCGCCCACCAGCAAATCGATGCTGCTGCGAATGGTGATGCCTTGGCTGCGCAAATTGCGATAAATAGCTGATGCGGCGCGCGCCACCTCTGGGCCGCCCGCCGTCATGATGGGCAGCGCCGACAAGCTGGCATTCGCAAGCCGCCATTCGTGCTCATAACGGTAGCCGCGCAGCACTTCCATCAGCACCACGTCCAGCACCACCAAGTCGTGGCTTGAGTCGTTGAGCACGTCATCGAGCCACTTCGTTGGCTCGGTCGATTTGCCATGGAAATAGTCTATCCAGACGCTGGTGTCCGCCGTGATCATGCTGCGCTGCGCTCCACTTTGTAAACAGCGCGGGGCTCTTGCACCATGAGCGTAGGCTCAGCCCAGTCGCCATCCACGCTCCATTGCAATTTGCCCTTGAGGGCGCGCAAATCTTGGTAAGCTTTGCGGCGCGAAAGCAGGCGCAGGCCTTCTTCCACCGCGTCTTTTTTGGTTTTGAAATCGCCCGCCTGCATGGCGGCTGTCATCAACTGGTCGTCAATCACGATATTGGTTCGCATGGCAAACTCCTAAAATGTGTATGTATTCAATGAATTATACACATTACATGCGGAACACGCCAAACTTTACATCAGGAATCGGCGCATTCGCCGCAGCAGCCAAGCCCAGCGCCAGCACGCGGCGGGTGTCTGCGGGGTCAATGATGCCGTCGTCCCACAGACGGGCGGTGGCGTAGTAGGGGTGGCCTTGGGTTTCGTATTGGGCTTTGATGGGGGCTTTGAATGCAGCCTCTTCGGCTTCGCTCCATTGGCCGCCTTTGGCTTCAATGCCGTCGCGCTTGACCGTAGCCAACACGCTGGCAGCCTGCTCGCCGCCCATCACACTGATACGTGCATTGGGCCACATCCACAAAAAGCGCGGTGAGTAGGCACGGCCACACATGCCGTAGTTGCCAGCGCCAAAACTGCCGCCAATGATGATGGTGAATTTGGGCACATTGGCCGTGGCCACGGCTGTGACCATTTTGGCGCCATGGCGGGCAATGCCTTCGTTTTCCACCTTGCGACCCACCATGAATCCAGTGATGTTTTGCAGGAAAACCAAGGGGATTTTGCGTTGGCAGCACAGCTCGATGAAGTGCGCGCCTTTTTGCGCCGATTCGCTGAACAAGATGCCATTGTTGGCAATAATACCGATTTCCATGCCCTCAATCCGCGCAAAACCCGTGACCAAGCTGCTGCCAAAGCGCGGTTTGAATTCATGAAAATCTGAGCCATCCACAATGCGGGCGATGATCTCGCGCACGTCAAAAGGCTTGCGCGTATCGACCGGAATCACGCCATAGAGCTCTTCCGCTGGAAACTTAGGCGCATCATTTTTTATAGCGAACTTTGACGATTCGACGCTGACATTGCCTTGTTTTTTCTTAAAATTGGCATTCAAATGACTCACCGCCTCGCGCGCCAGCCCCAGCGCGTGGGTGTCGCTCTGGGCCAAATGGTCGGCCACGCCAGACAGGCGGGTGTGCACATCGCCACCGCCCAAGTCTTCACTGCTGACTACTTCACCGGTAGCGGCTTTTACTAAGGGCGGGCCGCCCAGAAAAATTGTGCCTTGGTTTTTAACAATGATGGTTTCATCGCTCATGGCGGGCACATAAGCACCGCCTGCGGTGCAGCTGCCCATGACCACGGCGATTTGGGCAATGCCCTTGGCCGACATCTGGGCTTGGTTGTAAAAAATCCGCCCAAAATGGTCACGATCAGGAAACACGTCGTCTTGGTTAGGCAAGTTTGCGCCGCCTGAGTCCACCAAATAAATGCAGGGAAGGTGGTTTTGCTCAGCAATTTCTTGGGCGCGCAGGTGCTTTTTGACCGTGAGCGGGTAATAGGTGCCGCCTTTCACCGTAGCATCGTTGCACACCACCATGCAGTCCACGCCGCTCACGCGGCCTATGCCTGCTATTACACCAGCGCCGGGCGCGCTGTCGCTGCCGTCAATGCCTGGGTACATGCCCAGTGCCGCCAGCGGGGCGATTTCTAGGAAGGGCGTGCCCGGGTCTAGCAGCATTTGCACCCTGTCGCGCGGCAGCAGTTTGCCACGGGCAGTGTGTTTGGCGCGGGCTGCCTCGCCACCGCCGAGCGCGGCTTGCGCTGTTTTGGCGCGCAAATCGTCCACCAGTGTGCGCATGGCCTGCGCGTTGACCAGAAAATCAGCGGAGCGAACGCTCAAGGAAGACGTTAAAGCGGGCATGTCAATCTTTCACATAACAAAAATTCAATTGACGTTTACGTAAACGTCAATTACGTATTGTGGCAGACTTTTCTGGCCGATTCAAGTCTGTAAGCTCAGCGTATGCCCATCAATCGCGGCAGGTCAGCCATCGTGTGAAAGACGTGCTGCACGCCCACTGCGCGCAGGGCAGCACCGTCATCATGCGGGGCATAGCCAAACACGGTAGCACCCGAGGCCACACCAGCGGTGGCACCTGTGCTGCTGTCTTCCACCACGGCGCAGCGCGTAATGTTTGCGCCTAGGCCTGCAGCGGCCGCGAGGTAAATATCTGGGTGCGGTTTGTTGCGGGGCACTTCGTAGCCGCTGTAGATTTGGCTGTCGAAATAATGCAGCAAATCGACCTTGCCCAGCTGCAAGCGCACTTTGCCACGGTCTGCGCCCGATGCACAGGCAATCAGTCCTTGGGTGGTTTCATGCAGGGCTTTTACCGTGGCATGGATATGCGGCACGGCCAGCAGCTGGGCGCGCAGGGCTGCGTCGCGCCTGTCACGAAAGCTGGCCAGCCATGCTTGGGTCATGGGTTTGCCAGTGCTGGCCTCTATCAGCTCTTTTCGATCAACCACCGCGTGGCCCACAAAGAGCGCAATGCACCGCTCCTTGCTAATCGCCCAACCCAGTTCGTTGAACATGGTGTGCAGCACACCATTGGTTATCGGCTCGCTGTCTACCAGCACGCCATCGCAATCAAATAACACTGCTTGAAAATTCATAATACTCTATTTTTAATAGCGCCATATGACTATATGACGCTGACATTTCCATTGTTTTCTGAAAATAGGTACTTTTACAACACCACATCCACCTTTTTACCACTCACCACGTCCATCACACCCGTGCTGTGGGGCGACACGCCATAGTCACGCAGATTTTTACGCAACTCGTAGGGGTCTACCTCGTTCCATGTGAGGCCGCATTCTAGGCAGGCGTGGGAGTGCTCGTTTTGCAAGGCCACGGGTTTGCCCAGCATGGCTTGCAAGAGCCCGCGCATGGGGTAAAAGCGCGCCGACTCGCCCAGCTTGCCGCGCACCACTTTTTTGCTGCCACAGCGCAGGCAATACATGCCGCGCACGGTTTGATTGAACATGTCGTTTATCGCAAAAAGTGCTTATTGAGTCACGCTTGATAGCCAAGGGGATTCAAGATTTTTTCGCCTTGCGCTCTTCCAGCGTTTCAACCGCGCCGCCTTCTTTCACCCATGCCTCCCAGCCACCCGCAATATGCGCCACATTGGTCATGCCCATGTCTTGCAGGGTTTTGGCTGTGAGCGCGCTGCGCCAGCCCAAGCCGCAAAACAAAATGAACTCTTTGGATTCATCGGCCCACATCGGTTTGTGGTATTTGCTAGCAGGGTCCACCCAAAACTCGAGCATGCCGCGCGGCGCATGCACGCTGCCAGCTGCTGTGCCACCAGCTAGCTCGCGGATGTCGCGAATATCCACCACCACAGCACTGCCAGCGGCCACTTTGGCCCGGGTCTGCGCCACGCTGTAGGTGGTGACCTGCGCCATGGCTTCATCGACCATGGCTTGCGAACTTTTTGTAATGGGCATAAACAGTTTCTCCAAATAAAAACGCCTTGGGCTATTGTGGCACCAAGGCGTTGCGGCGCTTACGCTATAGAAAATTCATCAGCCGCCGTACAAGTATTTAGGCAACCACAACGTCAGGCCTGGCCAAATGTACATGAACACCATGCACACAATCACGATAAGCATGTACGGCATCATGCCTGCAAAAATTTGGTTGATGGTGACATGCGCAGGCGAGACTCCCTTGAGGTAGAAGGCTGACATGGCCACGGGCGGCGACAAAAATGCAGCCTGCAGGTTCACAAATACCAGCACACCCCAGAGCATAGGGTCAATTTGAAAATGCGACAGCAATGGCAAGAAGATAGGCACAAAGATCACAATGATCTCGGTCCACTCCAGCGGCCAACCCAATACGAAAATGATGGCTTGCGAGAGCAGCATGAATTGTAGTGGCGTAAGATTCATCGACAGTACCCACTCCTCCACCAACCTTTGCCCACCCAAAATTGCAAACACTGCCGAGAACAGCGCAGATCCAACAAACAACCAACAAACCATAGAAGTGGTTTTTGAGGTCAGGAAAACTGCTTGTTTGATTTTTTCAAAATTAAGTGTGCCTGCATTCCAAGCCATCAAGAAAGCGCCAGCAGCGCCCACGGCAGCGGACTCTGTGGCCGTGGTGATGCCAAACAAAATCACACCCAACACAATAAAAGTCAGCAGAGCAAGTGGCATCACCGACGAAATCAGCATGCGCAAAATCTCAAACTGCTCAGCATTGAAGTTCCAATAATAATAGGCCAGCAGCGCAGCCATGAGGGCGCAAGCTATCCAAAAGCCGGTGTAAAAAGCCTCTGGTACAGCCTCGGTCTTGGGTGCATTGGTGGCCTCACCATCACCCATAGCCACCAAAGGCTCGTCTTTTTCGATGGCTTTGGGCGCAGACTTGCCGTCTTCACTGCCCGGCGGCGCTTCTAATCCACCCGAACTGCTAGGCGGCTCTTGCAGACCAGAGCCGCCGCTGGCTGGGGCTTGTGTAGCTATAGGCGCGGCGTCCACAGTGGCTGACACCGCCCCAATAGCCGGCGCTGGTTTGCTGCTTTTGAGTACTTGCTCAGCCAAGGCAGCTTTGTTGTCTGCTTGCGAATAAATCACCACATACCACCAAGTAGTGCCCAAAGTGGCCAGAGCAAGCACGGTCGGCATCAGGCTGGTGCCCAAGCTGCGCAGCAGCAAAACTCGGTTGATCCGCATGTCTGGCAAATTGGCATTGATTGCTTTGGCAGGAGAAACCACAGCGCTCAACAAAGCAGGCAAAATGCGAGGCGAATAGCTATTTGCTATGTGCTGTAGCCATGCGGGCACAGGTGCGCGCATTTGCTCAGGCGGAAGCTTGGGGGCGATTTTGGGGTTAATCATGACCCAGCCAATCACGTACACCAAATACAAAAATGCCAAAAAGAACCCTGGAAACATGGCTGCGGCATACAGCTTAACCACCGATTGACCAGCCACCGCTGCATACACAATGATCATGACCGAGGGCGGAATCAAAATACCCAATGTGCCCCCAGCCGTGATCACTCCAGCTGCTAAGCGCGTGTCGTAGCCCGCGTTCAGCATGGGGCGCATGGCAATCACGCCCATGAGCACCACCACGGCCCCCACCAAACCACTGGCAATACCCCAAAAAGTGCAAATCACCAGTGTTGTTACCGCTAAAGAGCCAGGCACATTGCGAAAAGCCAACTGCACGCTATGGAACATTTTGTCTACCAAAGCGCCACGCTCCATGATGTAACCCATCAACACAAAAAGCGGGATGGACAACAGGGTGTCATTGGTCATCGCACCAAACGCGCGTTGCACCATGAGGTTGAATATTTTGTTATCAAACCAAGGCATACTGGGGTCGTAAAAGGCGACGAACCCAAATACCATGCCAAGACCCATAAGGGTAAATGCGGTGGGAAAACCCATCATGATCACGACCACGATCAAGCTGAGCATGGTCAATCCAAGTGCTGCGTTACTCATGATTAGCCTTTCATGCCCTTGGATTTTTCGATGGCTAGCTTGCGCGCCTCTTCGTCTACAAACGCACTGCCAGACAGCTGCTGCTCCACCACATCTGACTCCTGCGCGTCCTTGAGCCTTGGAGTCCACAGCCCCGTTTGAAGGCAAACAACGCAACGCACAATTTCGGCAATGCCTTGTAGCAGCACAACGGCCCCCGCAAAAGGAATCACCGCTTTGAATGGATAGAGCGGAAGAGGGTCTGCATTGAATGTTTGCTCGCGTATTGCCAACGACTCGCTAGCGTAGGTGTAGCCCGCCCACGTGAGCGCGCCGATTCCGGGCAAGAAAAAGACGATATACAACACCAAGTCAATCGTGGCCTGCTTGCGCGGACTCATATTGCCATACAAAAAATCACCCCGCACATGCCCATCATGGGCCAACGTGTAAGCTCCCCCCATCATAAAGAGCGTGCCGTACAGCATATTGCTGGCATCAAATATCCAAGCAGTTGGTGCGTTCAATATATACCGCTTGAATACCTCGACCACCACCAAGAGCATCAATGCAACGATGAGCCAAGCGAAGGCTTTTCCTAACCACGTGCTGATGTGGTCGATAGTGTGCAAAAATTTTTGTACTGGCATTGATTTGTATGTCGATTTGAACCAAGGGTGTTACCACCACAAAAAAAACCAGCCCTACTCTTCAAAAAGCAGGGCTGGTTCGATGCAAAATTATTGCAATTACTTCTTCTTGGCAAAGTAATGGTTGTACGCCATTTTGAAGTCCACCATGTAATCGTTTTGCCATTGGCCTGCGCGTTGTGCGAAGACTTTTTGCGACTCAAGCACCCTCTTAAACAGTGGATTGTCAGTGGATTTTTTCTCAATGACTTTGTCCCAAGCAGCCAATTGTGCGCGCAAGATGGAGTCGGGCGTTTTGTAAAACTTAATCCCTTGCTTTTTCATCTCTTCATAGTCTTTGGAATTGCGCTCGATCGCTTTCCAGCTCATTTCGGCTGACGATGCTTGCACCGCGTAGTCAATGATGGATTTGATTTCTGCGGGCAAAGCCGCAAGTTTGCCTTTGTTGAACAAAATTTCAAATTGCTCACCAGACTGGTGGAAGGATTGCAACATGCAATTTTTCACCACATCTGGGAAACCCAAAATACGGTCAGAAGTGGCGTTGTTGAACTCCGCCGCATCGATCAAACCACGATCCAAAGCAGGCACAATTTCGCCACCCGGCAAGGGGTTCACGGCTGCGCCCAGTTCGGTGAAAATATCAACGGCCAAGCCCACTGTGCGGTACTTCAAGCCCTTGAGGTCTTCCACTTTGGCAATTGGCTTTTTGAACCATCCCAATGGCTGGGTTGGCATAGGGCCATACACATAAGAAACGACGTCGATATTGAGCGATTTGTAGATTTCCTCAAGCAGCGCTTTACCGCCGCCGTGGTTGTGCCAAGAGAGCACCATGTTAGGATCCATGCCGAAAGCAGGGCCTGAGCCCCACAATGCCAGAGCGGCCTGCTTGCCGTAATGGTAGGCCAATACACCATGGCCACCATCTAGTGTGCCTTTATTGACTGCATCGAGCAGTTGAAAGGCGGGAACGACAGAGCCGCTGGGCAGTACTTCGATTTTGAGTTTGCCGCTGGCCATGGCGTTGACTTTGCTTGCAAAGTCGTTGGCGTATTCATGAAAAATGTCTTTAGCAGGCCATGTGGATTGAAAGCGCAGCGTTGTGGTGGTTTGCGCAGTAGCAATCATGGGGGCGGCCATGGCGGCACCACCAACAGCTGTAGCTGATGCGTTTTTAAGAAAGCTGCGGCGTGCAGGAACATTATTTGGGCTAGTCTTGGACATAGGGTCTCCGTTAGTTAACTGAATTAAGTAAGCCCACTAAGTATTTACGCAATCGCTGGGTAAAACTCTACGTAAAAACCCTTTGATTCCACGCTTTACGTGTCTGACAGTTGTGACTAAAAAGCAAAAACGTGGTTTTTAGTGCGCTTGCGGCAGTTCAATAGCAATCAGAAATCATGCGAGCGCACGCCCAATCAAAATCTTTTGCACATCGCTGGTGCCTTCATAAATTTGGCAGACGCGCACATCGCGGTAAATGCGCTCTACTGGGAAGTCACTCACATAGCCGTAGCCGCCATGCACTTGGATCGCATCGGAGCAGACGCGCTCGGCCATTTCGCTGGCAAAGAGTTTGGCCATGGCGGCTTCCTTGAGGCTGGGCTTGCCTGCATCTTTGAGCGCTGCCGCGTGGTGGATGAGCTGGCGCGCCGCTTCAATCTGCGTGGCCATGTCGGCCAGCTTGAACTGCACGGCTTGGTGCTGAAATATAGGTTGCCCAAAGCTCACACGGTCTTTGCTGTATTGCAATGCTGCTTCAAACGCTGCACGGGCCATGCCAATGCACTGCGACGCGATGCCAATGCGCCCGCCCTCCAAGCCGCTAAGCGCTATTTTCAAACCTTGACCTTCCTCGCCTAGGCGGTTAGTCGCTGGCACGCGGCAATTGTCAAAGCGAATCTGCGCCGTGTCGCTGGCGTGTTGGCCCAGTTTGTCCTCAATGCGCGCTACCTCGTAGCCCGCCGTTTGGGTCTCCACGATGAAGGCGCTGATGCCTTTCTTGCCTGCGTCTTTGTCGGTCACGGCCATCACAATGGCCACGTCGCCGTTTTTGCCGCTGGTGATGAACTGCTTGACACCATTTAACACGTAATAGTCACCATCGCGCACCGCCATGGTTTTGAGGCCGCCCGCCTCCGAGCCCACATGCGGTTCAGTCAGGCAAAACGCGCCCAGCATGTCGCCGCGCGCTAGCGGCTTGAGATACTGCTGCTTGTGCGCCTCAGACCCCCATGCCATCAAAATCGAGCACACTGGGCAGTTGTTCACGCTTACGATGGTAGACGTGGCACCATCGCCCGCTGCGATTTCTTCCAAAATCAGCGCAAGGCTCAAATAATCCAAACCCGCGCCACCATAGGCCTCGGGCACGGCCACGCCGTAGCAGCCCAAATCGGCCAAGCCGCGCAGCTGCGCTTTGGGGAAGTGGTGGGATTTATCCCACGCAGCGGCATGCGGCGCAATCTCGGCTTGCACATAGGCACGCACCGCGTCTTGCACGGCAATATGGTCTTCACTGAGTAGCATGGCTTGGCCTTGGAAAAATCGGTTTACTTGCCTTGCGCCAAATCCATCAGCATGCGCGCGGCCAAATACAAGCGGCGCGGGATAGCGTCAATCATCACGTATTCGGCATTGTTGCTGTGGTAGCCAAAGCCGGGTAAGCCCATGCCTTCAATCACGGGCGTGCCGTCTTGCGCGGCCCAGGCCGCATCCGTGCCACCGCCCGTACGCGGCAAAATCGTCAGCTCTGCGCCCACTTCTTTGTATATGGCCACCGCTTTGTCCACCAGCTTGCGGCCTTCCACGCCTGCATTGAATGCGGGCATGCCTTGGCGCACGCTGATTTCAATGCTGCTGTCGGCCAAGCGCTTTTTGTCTACCGCCACTTGCAGCTTGGCCAGTGCGGCATCGTAGTCGGCCTTGGTTACAAAGCGAAAGTCGGCAGTGAGCTGGGCTTGGTCGGGAATGATATTGGTCACGCCGCCAGACTTGGCCACGGTCCAGTTAAAGCGCAGGCCATTGGCTTTGTCGTCGATGTGCTGGGTGCGCATGATCAAATCGGCCGCCTCAGTGAGCGCATTCACACCCAGCTCGGGCGCTGCGCCTGCGTGCGATGCTTTGCCTTTGATAGTGACATCCACACCCGCTGTGCCCGATGTACCCAAAACCAGTATTTCTTTGATGGCAATGGTGGGCTCAAAAGACATCACAAAATCATGCTGGCGCGCCAAGCTGCGAATCAGCAAACGCGAGCCAATCGAGCCGCGCTCTTCGTCGGTATTAAACAGCACGGTGATTTTGCCAAACCCCTCAAAACCACGCGCTTTAAGCAATTGGAGCGTGTGCAAAATCACAGCAATGCCGCCTTTGTCGTCCGCAATACCGGGGCCAAAAGCGCGCACGCCGTCTACGCGAAACGGCGCTTTGGCCAGCGTACCTGCCACATACACGGTGTCCATGTGCGCCATCAGCATGATGTTTTTGCCGCCCTTGCCTTGCAGCGTGGCCACGATGTTGTCACCCACCGCTGGTTCGGTGGCTTTGTGCCGCTCTACCACGGCGCCCACAGCTTTGAGCGCATCCTCAAGCAGGCGCGCCATAGCTGCCAAGCCCTCTGCATTGCCTGTGCCTGTTTCGATGTTGACCAAGCGCTCCAGCGTCTTCACGGTGGCCGCTTGGCTAGCTGTGGCGGCCTGTAGCAGCGCCTCGTCACGGGCTTGCGCGAACGCACTATTTACTATCAATAAAATAGCTAATAATGACCATTTGACGCTGACATTGTCTCTTTTTTTCATAAATTATCCAGTTTTTAAGGTTTATAGCATTTCCAAAGCCACCGCCGTGCCTTCGCCGCCGCCGATGCACAAGGTTGCCACGCCTTTTTTCAAGCCACGCGCTTTAAGCGCATGCATGAGCGTGACCATGATGCGCGCGCCGCTTGCGCCAATCGGGTGACCCAGCGCGCATGCGCCGCCGTTCACGTTCACAATCTCGTGCGACACATGAAGCTCCTGCATCAGCGCCATCGGTACCACGGCAAAAGCTTCGTTCACTTCCCATAAATCCACATCGCCCACGCTCCAGCCCGCCTTGGCCAGCGCCTTTTGCGTAGCGCCCACAGGGGCGGTGGTGAACCAGTTGGGCGCTTGCGCATGCAGGGCGTGGCTCACTATGCGCGCCAGCGGCTTGCAGCCTAGCTTGGCAGCCGTGGATGCCCGCATCATCACCAAGGCCGCAGCGCCATCGTTAATTGACGAGCTGCTGGCTGCGGTAATAGTGCCGTCTTTTTTGAATGCGGGCTTGAGCGATGCAATTTTGTCTAGGCGCGCTTTGGCCGGCCCTTCGTCAATGCCCACCACCACATCGCCCGCACGGGTTTTCACCGTTACGGGTGCTATTTCGGCTGCAAATGCTCCGCTAGTAGTAGCACCCTGCGCCCGTTTCACGCTGGCAATGGCGAAATTGTCTTGCGCTTCGCGGCTAAATTGGTATTTATCGGCACACTCTTCGCCAAACGTGCCCATGGCGCGGCCGGGCTCGTAGGCGTCTTCTAGGCCATCGAGCATCATGTGGTCATAGACGCGGTCATGCCCAATGCGGATACCGCTGCGGCCTTTGAGCAGCAGGTGTGGCGCATTGGTCATGCTTTCCATGCCGCCAGCCACCACCACGTCGGCACTGCCAGCGGCCAGCATGTCGTGCGCAAACATGGCAGCGCGCATGCCGCTGCCGCACATTTTGGACAGCGTTACAGCGCCCGCACTGTTGGGCAACCCACCCTTAAACCCCGCTTGCCGCGCAGGCGCTTGGCCTTGTCCTGCCATGAGGCAGTTGCCAAACAACAGTTCATTGACCAAATCAGGCGCAATGCCTGCGCGCGCAATAGCCGCCTTGATGGCTACGCCGCCCAGATCATGTGCCGACAGGCTGGCAAAGTCGCCTTGAAACGCGCCCATGGGGGTGCGGGCAGCGCCCACGATCACGATGGAGTCAGTAGGTGTCATCATCAATTCCTTCTTATCAATTTGCAATGGTTAAAAAAAACAGGGAGACAGATTGGCGCTGGAACTGCGCCTGTGGGGTTGCTATTTTGAGCACGAATTGCGGCGGCAAAATAGTTTCTTCAAAGCGCTGCAACTCTTGCGATTGCAGCCGTATTTGACGTGATGCGTCTGTATTTCTTTGCGCCAGCTCCTGTGAGATGGCGCTGATCTGCTGCTGCGCTTTGTCTTGCGCCAGCACCAGGTACACGCCGCGCGCGCCTGCGCTGCTGGCCAAGCTCGCAGCAATAGGCGCTGCGCTGTACACCGGCAATGCGGGGCTAGCTCCAAAAAAATCCAGATTTTTAAGCGCCCTGCCATAAACAAAGACTGGGTGATTCGGTTTATCCGCCATCCACAGCGCAATTTGCTTGCCAATTTCGTAGCGCTGGTAAATGTCATGGCTCAAAAGGTGGCTAAAAGCAAAGAGTGCCGACACGGCCATAAGTGGCCAAGCCAGCGTGCGCAGCCACACGCTAGCGCGGCGCATCGCCCAATACAGCAACACCAGTGCAGCCGCTGCAGCTGCGCCCCAGAGCCAGCGCTGCTGCGAGAAATACACCACAAACAAAGCAAGGCTAATGGCCAATACCAGCATGGACAAAAGCTCCTGCGCCTGCTGCCAACGCGCCAGTGCAGGCACTTTTCGCGGTGTCTGCTTCTGTGTCTGTGTCTGTGCTGCATGAAGCCACCACCATGCGCAAATTATCAGCAAATACGGAAACACGATGCTCAGGTAGTAGTCCATTTTGTAGCTAGTAGCGCTGAATAACAAGAAACTGGCTAAGAACATTGCCCATGCAAACGCCAACGCACCCTGCACGTCGCCCTTGCGTGCACCCCACAGATATGGCGCGTGCCGCAGTGTGTAGAGCAATGTGCAGATTAGCAAAACCAGCCACGGCAAGAATGTCCACAGCATGTTGTGAAAATAAAACCACAGAGTTCCGTCTGCATTTTTAATCGGTCCTATATTGAAAAAACGGCCAAACTGGCTGTCCCAAAAAAAGAAACGCAGGCCAGACACGCCTTGGCGTTCAAAGACTATTTTTTCAGGCTGCGCGTCGAATTGAAGATAGAGCGCCAACAACTCAGGCGCAGTAAACATGGCAACGCCCAGCGTAGCGAGCAGCCACTTGGGCTGGAAAAGTGCGCGCCAATCGCGCTGAGCCGCCCATTTGGCCACCAAGCCTGCACCGAGCAAAAACACCACGAACAAGCCCTTAGTCATCAGGGCAGATGCCGTGCACACCGATCCCAACAGCCACCAGCGCCAGCTGGCGGCGTCTGCAAAGCGCAGCCAAGCGTAGCTCGCTCCCAGCATCAAAGTCGCCAAGTACACCTCGGCTTTTTGGTCTGCGGCCCCCAGCAGCATGCCTAGTGTGGCACTGTAGAGCACGCAGCTGAGCGCAGCCACGCTGCGGTCAAACAAATGCAGGGCGAGCAAATAGCACAGCCAAGCCCCGAGCACATAAAACAACAATCCGGGAAGGGCATAGGCAATGGCCGACATGCCAAAGAGCTTGAAAGAAGCAGCCACGGCCCAAAAAGGAAAATGGGGCTTGTCTAGCCAGTCAGCGCCTTGAAAATACAGCGTGATCCAGTCATTGTTTTGCACCATGTGCTTGGCCAGCAGCGCATACACAGCAGCATCGCCGTCCAAGCGCGCAAAGCCTAAGGCCAAGGCAGCGGTGAACACAAGCATGGCCACCGTCATGCCAAGCAGTTGGCGCTGTTGCACAATATTTAACTGCAATAACTCTGAATTTAATAGCGAACTATGACCATTTGACGCTGACATTGGCTTAATTTTTCTTAAAAACCGCATTCACAGCTTCTGCGTAGTGCGCCTCAATACTGGCAGGCTCTGCTATGCCCATTTTCAGGTCATGCAACACGCCATCGTGTATGCCGTAGATCAAGCCATGCACCATGATGCGGTGGCCTCGGTGCCATGCGTCCTTAATAACTGTGCTGTGGCACACATTCATGACCTGCTCAATCACATTGAGCTCACAGAGCATGCCAACGCGTTTTTCAAATGGCGCAGCGGCCAGCGCCACGCGGTGCTTGTCGCGCACATCTTGCACGTGGCGTATCCAGTTGTCGGCCAAGCCTATGCGCGCATTGTCCAGCGCTGCTTGCACACCGCCACAGCCGTAGTGCCCACACACAATCACATGCTCCACCTTGAGCATATCCACCGCGTATTGCACCGCACTCAGCGCGTTCAAGTCGGTATGCACCATCACATTGGCCACATTGCGGTGCACAAACACTTCGCCCGGCTCCAGCCCCGTGATTTGGTTAGCAGGCACGCGCGAGTCGGAGCAGCCAATCCACATGTAGCGTGGATTTTGCTGCTGCGACAGGCCGGTGAAAAAGCCCGGGCGTTCGCGCACCATTTGCGCGGCCCATTCGCGGTTGTGGGTGAGGAGATTTGTCAGTGGCATGGCATCAATTCTTTTCAAACATTTCACGCAGCACCGCGAGCGCAGGCTCTGCGTCGATGCTTGTCATTTTTTTTACTAATCGCGCAGTATCTAGCGCACGAATTTGGTCTAACGCTACCGAGCTTTTTTTACGCGCCAGTGTGATCGTGACGCGCGTGGGCCAATGGCGCAATGTGCTAGTGATGGGTGCTGCAAGCACTGTAGCCAAGTGCTCGTTCATATCGTCAGGCGAGACGATCAGGCAGGGCCGCTTTTTGCTGATTTCTTTGCCCATTGTGGAGTCAAGATTCACCCACCAAATATCGCCCTGCTTGGGGCTTTTTTGCGTGGCCATGGCTTATGTATCCCACGCTTCTGTTAGCGGCAGGTCGCCCCACAGGTTTTCAGCTTTCTGGTCAGGCTCGGCCACAAAGGCTGCCGCCCACGTGCTGCGTGGCTTCTTAATCGCCTTGAGCACGATACTGTCACCGCGTGTTTGGATACTTAAAAACGACGCACGCTCCAGCTGCATAGTGGCCAGTATGGCTTTGGGCAAACGCAGCCCCAGTGAATTTCCTATTTGTACAATTTGCGCCTGCATAGCATGTCCATGTAATTACAATGTGCTTATTTTACGCCGTTTCCGCAAAGAGCTCACGCCCAATCAACATGCGCCGAATCTCGCTCGTGCCCGCGCCGATTTCATAGAGCTTGGCATCGCGCCACAGGCGGCCTAGCGGGTATTCGTTGATATAGCCGTTGCCACCAAATATTTGGATGCCTTCGCCTGCCATCCACGTGGCTTTTTCGGCGCACCAGAGGATGACGCTGGCGCAGTCTTTGCGCACTTGGCGCACGTGTTCTGTGCCCAGCATGTCTAGATTTTTACCCACGGTGTAGCAAAAGGCGCGGCCTGCTTGCAGCACGGTGTACATGTCGGCCACTTTGCCTTGAATGAGCTGGAATTCACCGATGCTTTGGCCAAACTGCTTGCGGTCGTGCGTATAGGGAATGACATTGTCCATCACCGCTTGCATGATGCCAATGGGCCCTGCGGCAAGCACGGCGCGCTCATAGTCTAGACCGCTCATGAGCACTTTGGCGCCGCCGTTGAGGTTGCCCAAAATATTGTTCATGGGCACTTCTACGTTGTTGAACACCATCTCGCCCGTGTGGCTACCGCGCATGCCTAGTTTGTCTAGTTTTTGCGCGGTGCTGAAGCCTTTCATGCCTTTTTCAACGATGAATGCGGTGACACCGCGCGCACCCAACTCTGGTTCGGTTTTGGCATAGACCACCATGGTGTCGGCATCAGGCCCATTGGTGATCCACATTTTGGTGCCGTTGAGCAGGTAGTAGCCGCCTTTGTCTTGCGCCTTGAGCTTCATGCTGATCACGTCGGAGCCTGCACCGGGCTCGCTCATGGCCAATGCGCCCACATGCTCGCCGCTGATCAGCTTGGGCAAGAAGCGCTTGCGCTGCTCGTCAGAGCCGTTGCGCTTGAGCTGGTTCACACACAAATTGCTGTGCGCGCCGTAACTCAAACCCACCGAGGCAGATGCGCGGGAGATTTCTTCCATGGCGATCATGTGCGCCAAATAGCCCATGCCTGCGCCGCCGTATTCTTCGCTCACTGTGATGCCCAGCACGCCCAGATGGCCCATTTTTCGCCACAAATCCATGGGGAATTGGTCGTTTTTATCAATCTCGGCTGCGCGTGGGGCAATCTCTGTTTGGGCAAATTCACGCACCGCATCGCGCAGTGCATCAATGTCCTCGCCGAGTTGAAAATTCAGGCCTGGTAGATTCATAGTTACTCCAATATTAGTATTTTTTAGCCACGGCAATCAGCGTGGCCTGCATCAGGCCGCACAGTTTGCGCACGCCGTTTTTCACATCAAACAGCTCAGCACTGGTGATGATCAGGGTGCGACCCGCTTTCACCACTTTGCCCACGCACACCACCTCACTGCCAGTAGCCGCAGAGACAAAATTAATTTTATATTCCACCGTAGTGACTTCCATGCCTTCGGGCGCTACCGTGAGCGCCGCATAGCCGCAGCTGATGTCGGCCAGCGCGCCCAGCGCACCGCCGTGGAATGCGCCCTGCTGCTGGGTTACTTTGTCACCCATGGGCAGCAGAAACTCCACTTCGCCAGAGGCCACGCGCAGCAGCTGCGCGCCCAGGTGCTGCATCATGCCTTGGCGTACAAAGCTGCTGTGCACGCGCTCATGCATCGCTGTAACGCCGTTTGAACCGCTGGCCGTATCGCTCATGCCAACACCTTCTTTTCATTTTTTAGCAGCAAAGCCCGGGCTTCTTTCTCGTGTGCCCTGACTTCATCTAGGTTGGCCTGCATTTCAGCCAGCTGGCCTTCGAGTTCTGCGCGGTGCACTGTGAGCACGGTGAGGAATTTTTTCAGCTGCGGCACGGTGTCGCGTGGGCTGTCGTACATGTCGATCAGCTCTTTGGCCTCGGTCAGACTCAGGCCAAGGCGCTTGGCACGCAGGGTGAGCTTGAGGCGCGTGCGGTCACGCCCGCTGTAGCTGCGGCTGCGCCCTCCCGGGCCCGTGCGCTCGGGCGTGAGCAGGCCCATGTCCTCATAAAAGCGCATGGCGCGTGTAGTGAGGTCAAATTCTTTGGCTAAATCGCTGATGCTATAACGCATGCCCATGTGCTTGGCCTTTAAAACCGAGGTGACAGCCTTGGCGTGGTGGGGGTTCTACAATAGAGTTTAGTTGACGTTTACGTCAACGTCAACCGAGGCGCTGATTATGGCGCAAAAGCCAGCCTATCAGCCAAGTCCACGCCATGAATGCACTCGAAAACCAACTGACCTACCCATGGGCCGATGCCATGCCCGAACCCGGCCACTTGATGGAGGTGGCCAGCGGTGTCTATTGGATTCGCATGGCGCTGCCCTTTGCGCTCAACCATATCAACCTGTGGCTGCTGCGTGACCAGTTCAACGGTCAAGAGGGTTGGACTGTGGTGGACTGCTGCATCGACAAGCCCGAGAGCCGTGCCCAATGGCAGCACATATTCGATACCCAGCTGCAAGGCATGCCGATCCTGCGCGTGATTTGCACCCACATGCACCCCGACCATATTGGCCTAGCGCATTGGATTTGCGCGCAGTGGCATGCGCCGCTGTGGATCAGCGCCACCGATTTTCATGTAGCCAAGCTGGCCAGCCAGAGCACCACGGCATTTGGCGGTGAGGCGGCAGCGGCGTTTTTTGCTTTGCATGGCTTGGTAGATCCAGAATCGGTGGCGCAAATCAAAGAGCGCACTGGTTACTACCCCGCCTTAGTGCCCGCCGTGCCCGCCAACTACCGCCGCCTGATGGACGGCATGCAGGTGATGATTGGTGGCAGGGCGTGGCACTGCATCAGCGGCTACGGCCATGCACCCGAACACATCGCCCTGCACTGCGCCGCGCTCAACACCTTGATCAGCGGCGACATGATTTTGCCGCGCATCTCCACCAATGTGAGCGTGTATGAAACCGAGCCAGAGGGCGATTCGCTCACGCAGTTTTTAGAGTCGATTGATAAATTCAAACCACTGCCTGCGGACACGCTGGTGCTGCCATCCCACGGCAAGCCATTCACCGGCCTGCACACCCGCATTGACCAGCTGCACAGCCACCACGCCGAGCGCTTGGCCGAAGTGCTAGAAGCCTGCACCGCCAAGCCACACAGCGCCTTTGACATTGTGCCCATCATGTTCAAACGGCAGTTGGATTTGCACCAAATGACCTTCGCCATGGGCGAGGCCGTGGCGCATCTGCATGCGCTGTGGCATGCTGGCAAGCTGCTGCGTCAAAGCGATGCTGACAAAGTGCTGCGCTTTCGTATTTTATAGCTTTTCAGACCAATGTCAGCGTCATATGGTCATATTCTGCTATAAATTTATTAGCAGAAAATCTGATCAATGCCACTACCAAGCAGCCAACGAATTGCTCTTTAGCTGCCCGCGCAGCGCAGCATAATCGGGCATGATGGATTCCACGGTGCTCCAAAAACGCGGGCTGTGATCCATCACCCGCAGATGGGACAGCTCATGCACCACCACGTAGTCGATGGTGCGCATCGACAGGTGAATCAGCCGCCAATTGAGGCGGATTGAGCCGTCGCTGGTGGCACTGCCCCAGCGCGTGCCTGCGCTACTCAGGCTCATTTTGCGCCACTGTACACCCAGCTGGGGTGCATACAAATTAAGCCGCTCTTCAAAAATCCGCTTAGCTTGGCGCATCAGCCACGCCTGCACGGCATCGCGTATGCGCTCGGGCGTGGCATCGTGGGGCAGTCCAATGTGCAGGGTCAGGCGCGGCACGCCGGGCAAGCTGGCCGTTTCTGCGGCTTCGTCGGTGTGCAACTGGGCTGCGCCGTCTTTGCTGGAAGCGTAGGCGTGGCGCGGGTCTACCACCACGATCACCTGCTCGCCCATGAAGGGCACTAGCGTGCCATCTCGCCAGACGATACGGTTGGACTCTAGCTGGCCCTGGCGCTCGCGCTGCTCGTGCAGTTTTTTCACTATCCACGCCGATTTTTCTTGCACGGCTTTGTCTACCTCATAGAGCGGCACCCAGCGCGGCGCGCTCACGGTCAAGCCGTCTGCGCCCACCACAAAACCTATGGTGCGCCGCTTGCCACGCTTGAAATGGTAGCCCACCACCGAGCCTTCTAAATGCGCTTCGCGGTTGGCATGCGGATGCGCAAAAGCGACAGGGCGCATCACTTGGGCAAGGGATGATGCAGCCGGATAAACTATATTATCAATAGCATCATATGACCTTATGACGCTGACATTGGGTGTATTTTCTATAAAATCTAGGTGATTAAGTGCTTGCGGCAATTTTTTTACTTTGGGCTGTTTGCGCGGCAGCTTGTGGGGCGACTTGTGGGTTGGCTTTACCGCCTGATTAGGAGCCCCCCGAAGCGGCGCAGGCGCATCGCTGAACAGATCAAGTGTGAACTGGAGCAGGCTGCGCATAGTGGCGTGCTTTAGGCCTTGGAGGCGGCGTAAGCGCTGGGGTCAATCTCTCGCATTTTGGCCTCAATCCACGTTTGCACCTCTAGCATGAGCTCATCGGCCTGCCTGCCCTCTGACGGTATGGCCGGACCAATCACCACGTCTACAATGCCAGGCGTTTTGACAAAGCCTTTGCGTGGCCAGCGGGTGGCGGCATTCACGGCTATGGGTACCACGGGGCGGCCTGTTTCGCAGGCCAAGCGTGTGCCACCGCTTTTATAGTTGCCTGTTTGGCCACGCGGGATGCGTGTGCCCTCAGGGAACATGATGACCCACACGCCATCTGCCATCACGCGCTTGCCCTGCTGCACCACTTTGGCAAATGCCTCGTTGCGCTTGCTGCGGTCAATGTGGATCATGTCCATGCGGCCCATGGCCCAGCCAAAGAAAGGCACGTACAAGAGCTCTTTTTTAAACACATAGGCCAGCGGATGCGGCATCAGGGTGGGCATTAAAAAAGTCTCCAGCGTGGATTGGTGCTTGACCAGTAGCACAGCGCCTGATTTGTCACCTTGGGGCAGATTCTCCATGCCAGTTACACGGTAATGCACACCACAAATTTTAGTCAGCCCCCACATGGCGCAACTGAGCCAGCCTGCACACATCCAATATATGCGCGTAGAGCCCAGAAAAAGCGAGGCAAGCAACACCGCCGTGCCCCAAGGAATCACGGTAACCACCATCCACAGCATGTGCAGTGCAGAGCGAAAAAATGCAAGTGTGTAGGCCATTGTTATTCTCGTTATTGTAGTGAGCGCCGGCTCAACTGTTGCCAAGCAAATGCTCTGCAAATGCGGCCAAGTCAGCATGCACCAGCGTGCCTTGGGGGAAATCGTCGGTCAAAGGAGCATCTATGAATTTCACGCCTTTGCCAGTTAAAACCAAATGCGGCGCACAGCCCGCAGCTGCTCCCGCTTGCAAATCGCGCAGCGTATCGCCCACCGTGGGCACCTGCGCCATATCCACGCCATAGCGCTCAGCGATTTGCTCAAACAGACCGGGCATGGGTTTGCGGCAGCGGCAAGCCTCTGCTGGCGCGTGTGGGCAGTAAAAGACAGCATCAATCTTGCCGCCATGCGCAGCCAGCAGCTTGTGCATTTTGTGGTGCATGGCATTCAAATGCGCTACATCAAACAAGCCACGCCCCAGCGCCGATTGGTTGGTAGCAACCACCACATGCCAGCCCGCATGGTTGAGCCGCGCAACGGCCTGTAGCGCGCCGGGAAGCGGTATCCACTCGTCGGCAGATTTCACATAGTCGTCACGGTCATAGTTAATTGTGCCGTCGCGGTCTAGGATGATGAGTTTCATGGTGTGGCTCACTGGGCTGCGTCAAGGCAGGGGGCGAAAAATGAAGTTATTGCAGTAATCCTTGGCATCCCAAAAGCGCGCACCGCTTTGCTTTTGGTGCAGTGCTGCCTTGTATTGTGCTGCATCAAATTCTTGGCCCAGTGGAGTGGCTACGCTGGCTTTGTAGCCCAGCTTTTCCACCCAGTCAATCACCTCTCGCACCGTGGCGCCGCCGCTGAGGTGGCGCTCTTCACACTCCACTACCAGCACGGGTTTGTCGGTGGCCAGCGTGTTAGCCGCGCCCTTGAGCACCGCCCACTCGTGGCCTTCTACGTCGATTTTCAGGGCTTTCACGGGGGATTTCAAATGCGCAGCTGCGTAGGCATCCAGCGTGGTCATGCGCACCCGTTCTTCATGGCAATCCATTTTGGTGCTGACGCTGCGCTCAAGCGATGCACCGGGCGAATCAGAGTCACCGGGTATATACAGGGTGATCTCGCCCGTTTGGTCACTCAGCGCCAAGTGTTCCACATGGGCGTGCGCCATGCCAGCGCGCTGCAAAGCACCAGTCAAATAATCAGCCAGCTTTTTTTGCGGCTCAAAAGCCACCACCTGCGCACCGCCCGACCACTTGGCCAGCCAATACAAATAACTTCCTTTGTTAGCACCCACATCTAAGGCCACGCCACCATTGGCAAGGGCTAACTTGAGCGCCGCCAATTCACAGCGCTGGTCACGCAGGCGCGTTTTCCAAGCCCGCCAAGTGAATTTCAAGTCCATTGATTGGCCTCCTGCGCGCGGCGCTGTGTCCATTGGGTGATGTATGCCAGCGGGTATTGTGCGCCATCGAGCAAGGCTATGCGCTCGATCATGGTGGACAGTGAAATCATGCTGTGCTTAAACAGCGCGCGCACAAAATCCGCGTCTTTGTCGCGGCCTGCTACGCACTTGGATACGGCTAGGTCATGCACCTCGGGGCAGATCACGGTAATCTCGCCAAAGTAATACAGCTGTTCGCGGTCATGCCAGTCGTGGGGCATCACCGCAGTTTCTGGTCCGACACCGTCGGCGTAGTATCCAAAAGTCTCGTCGAAGCTGGACATCGCCCCAATAGCACCGTCAATTAAATCTGCCTTTTCAGGATGCAATGCAGGGTACAAATCAATTTCACGCGATACTAGCAATTCAGCTGGGGCATGCGGATACGCCAATAATATAGCCTGACTTCCTACCACTACAAAACTGTTTTCTTGCGAAATAGCCGCTGCTGCGCGCAGCACATGCTCCAGCTCCGAGCGCTTCATGCCAGTTGCCTCGCTTGGCGAATAAAATTGGCCCGCTCGGCCTGCGTGATCAATACCGACATAGGCGACACACTGCGCAGCGCTGCGCCATGGTCGGTATCGGCGCAAACTTGCGCAGCCAACTCAGATACGCCGGCTTGCAGCAATTGCTCCCACTCACGCCAATAGTGCTGCGCTCGCGCACCTGGGGCTTGCTGGCGCTTGCGCTCCAGCTGCGCTTGCACCTCTACCATGCGCTCGGGCGACGCATGCAAACGCTGCATAGCCAGCGCGTGTGCTTGCGCCACAAAATGCTCGATTTGCTGCTGCCGATTCATAGCGTAGTTTACGCCGCCAATTTAGACAAATCCGCTACGCGGTTCATCGCCTGATGCAGCGTAGCCAAAAGCCCCAAGCGGTTGGCGCGAATGAGCGGGTCTTCGGCGTTGACCATCACATGCTCGAAGAAATTATCCACCGGAGTTTTCAAACTGGCCAATAACTGCAAATTTTCAGTGTAATTGCCTGATGTCAGCGTCGCTGCGTGTTGAGCAGCTATGGAGTCAATAGCGTTTTGCAGTGCTATTTCTGCTGGCTCGGTGAGCAATGAGGGGTTCACTGCGGCCTGGACCACGCCGTCCACTTTCTTCAAAATATTGCCCACCCGCTTATTGGCAGCCGCCAGCGCGGGCGCTTGCGGCAAACCGGCAAATGCGCGCACTGCAGCCAAGCGCTTGCCCACATCGCCCAAGTGCACGGGGCGTAGCGACACCACGGCATCCACTTCTTGTGCGCTGTAGCCCTGCTCGCGCAAGCCACCTGCTAAACGCTCGTAGATGAAGCTAATCAGGGCTTGCAAGGGCTGGGCGCGCTCGGCGGGCAGCTTGTCGCCAAAGGCGGTGTAGGCAGCGTCCGCCAGCTCTCTGGCATCAAGCGGCAGGTCTTTTTCAACCAGCATGCGCACCACGCCCAACGCATGGCGGCGCAGCGCAAAAGGGTCTTTATCGCCCGTGGGCAAATTGCCAATGCCAAACATGCCCACCAGAGTCTCCAGCTTGTCGGCCAGCGCCACCACCACACCCACTTGGTTGCGCGGCAAGCTGTCTCCGGCAAAGCGCGGTTTGTAGTGGTCTTCGATGGCTTGGGCCACGTCATCGCTTAGGCCATCGTGGCGGGCGTAGTAGCCGCCCATGGTGCCTTGCAGCTCGGGGAATTCGCCCACCATGTCGGTGAGCAAATCAGTTTTGGCCAAACGCGCTGCCGTGTCGGCCTGCTTGGCCAGCAAGTCGCCGCCCAGCTGTTGCCCAATGGATCGGGCAATGGCACGCACCCGCTCGGTGCGCTCGCCTTGCGTACCCAGCTTGTTGTGGTAAACCACTTTGGCCAAGCTGTCCACGCGCGATTCGAGTGATTTTTTGCGGTCTTGGTCAAAGAAAAATTTGGCATCCGCCAAGCGCGGGCGCACCACGCGCTCATTGCCTTCGATTACAGCGCTTGCATCTGCTGGGCTGATATTGCTCACCACAAGGAATTGGTGGGTCAGCTTGCCGCCCGCGTCCAAGAGCGGGAAGTATTTTTGATTGGCCTTCATGGTCAAAATCAAGCACTCTTGCGGCACAGCCAAAAACTCGGTCTCAAAGCTGCAAACCAGCACATTCGGGCGCTCCACCAAAGCAGTCACTTCGTCAAGCAAGGCCTCGTCTTCAATGGCGACCACACCGCCACCTATTTTGGCCGCTGCCGCCGCCAGCTGTTGCGCAATGTCGGCTTTGCGTTCTTCAAAGCTGGCAATCACTGCGCCCTGCTCGCGCAGCGTGTCCGCATACGCATCGGCATGTGCTATCACCACGGGCGACAGCTTGGCTTCAAAACGGTGCCCCTGCGTGCTGTTGCCCGCCTTGAGCCCCAGCGCCTCAATCGGCACCAGCTCAGAGCCATGCAATGCCAGCAACCCATGCGCTGGCCGCACAAAACTCACCGAGCTCCAGCCGGGCAGCTCGCAGCCCTGCTCGAGCTGGTAACTCATCATCTTAGGTATGGGCAATTTGCCCAATGTCACTGTCAGAGCGTTATTAAGCGCTACAGTAAGCGTAGCGCCTGTTTGATTTGACTCGTAAAACAACGCCTCAGCTTTGCCATCCACCACGCGCTTGAGCCCCGCCACAGCAGCGGCCGCATCTGATACATCAGCCCCCAAAGCTTGCAGCTTTTTGAGTAGCGCTGGCGTGGCATGCCCAGCCGCATCCAGCCCCACTGCCACGGGCATCAGCTTTTGCGACACCGCCTTGTCAGGAGCCTGCGCCGCCACGCGCGTGATGTGCGCCGCCAAGCGGCGCGGCGAGGCAAACGCCAGCGCCACAGAATCAGCAGCGCACATGCCCTGCGCCTTGAGCTGCTCATGCAGCACAAGGGCGAAAGCATCGCCGAGTTTTTTCAAGGCTTTGGGCGGAAGTTCTTCTACGAAGAGTTCAACGAGTAAATTTTTAGTGGTCATGCTTAAGCCGCCTTCTTAGCCATCTGCGCCACCCATTCCCGAGGCGCCATCGGGAAACCCAATCGCTCGCGCGAGTCGTAGTAACTTTGCGCCACGCTGCGCGATATATTGCGGATGCGGCCGATGTAGGCTGCCCGCTCGGTCACACTAATCGCGCCGCGTGCGTCGAGCAAATTGAAGCTGTGGGCGGCTTTGAGCACCTGCTCGTAGGCGGGCAGGGCCAGCTGCTGCTCCATCAGGTATTTGGCTTGCTTTTCGTGCGCGGTAAAGGCGGTGAACAAAAAGTCGGCATCGGAGTGCTCAAAGTTGTAGGTCGATTGCTCCACTTCGTTTTGCTTGTACACATCGCCGTAGCTCAGGCCTTTAGTCCACTCCAAGTTGTAGACATTGTCCACGCCTTGCAAATACATGGCCAAGCGCTCTAAGCCATAGGTAATCTCCCCCGTAATCGGTTTGCAGTCAATGCCGCCAACCTGCTGGAAATAGGTGAATTGGGTGACTTCCATGCCATTGAGCCAGACCTCCCAGCCCAAGCCCCAAGCGCCCAGCGTGGGGTTTTCCCAATCGTCTTCCACAAAGCGGATGTCGTTTTTCTTGAGGTCAAAGCCCAAGGCTTCTAGCGAGCCAAGGTAGAGCTCCAAAATATTCGATGGCGCGGGCTTGAGCACCACTTGGTATTGGTAGTAGTGCTGCAGGCGGTTGGGGTTTTCGCCGTAGCGGCCGTCTTTGGGGCGGCGGCTGGGCTGCACGTAGGCGGCCTTCCAAGGCTCGGGGCCAAGCGCTCTTAAAAATGTAGCGGTATGCGACGTACCTGCACCGACTTCCATATCGTAGGGCTGCAAAAGCGCGCAACCTTTGTCGGACCAGTAGTTTTGCAGGGTGAGGATGATTTGTTGAAAACTTAGCATAGCCCGCTATTTTAGGCGGGCTTTTGCCCATAGCGCGGCTGCGCTGCTTTAACTTCAGACCTTAGGCCCTGCGCGGCTTACAGCCAATCGGCAGGGCTGAGCTCGTGCGAGACCAAGCGTGTATCTAGCCCCAAGAGCGCATGCACTCGGGTTTCTTGCACGCCCAGCGCCACGTTTTGGTGTGCACCCGCGCGGTAAATTTCGGGGGCACAGCTCAGGGCTGCTTCGGTGGCCAGTACCGCCCACATCACGGGCGGCTCTGCGTTGCGCAGGTTGCAAGCCATGTCGATATTTACGCCTACCACTTGGTCTTTGGTGCCCGCAATGCCTGCGCCAAGCGGCACTTTGGCTATGCTTACCGGGCCTGCATGCAGATTTACCATCGCCTTGAAAGCTGGCATGTCTTGCCCTGCAAAATGGGTGGCCATCCAGCGTTTGCATGTGCCTGCGGCGGCCACCATGTCGGCCACGGCGCGGGCAGCGCGCACTGCGGCAGATTCGGCTTGGCCCACGGTGTCGGCAAAAACCACGGTGAGGTTGTTGCCTGAAAAATCAACATGGCTTGCGGTTCTAAGTGCAGACTCTGCCCCGCGTGGGCTGTAGAGGTTGCGCAGCAAAAGCCGCCAATCCTTAGGGTCCATGCGCTTGATCAGCATGGCTGGGTTGTGCACCGCCACATGCACAATCCACACCAAAGGCACTTGCACCAAGGGCGCAGGCGGTGAAGCCACGCCGCTAAGGGTGGTCGCAGGCGCGTCTTGTGGGCCATTGCCTTGCGATTGGCCTTGGCGCAGCTGTGCAACTTTGCTTGCCGCCAACTCTTGCGCGCGCGTGTCCATTTTGCTTTTGCGCTGCTCCAATTGCGCCAATTGGGCATTCACGCTTTCTATTAGTTCTTGTGGCTCAAATGGCTTGCTGATGTAATCGCTAGCGCCTTGGCTCATGCCCGCGCGCATGTCAGCCCTGGAATCCAGTGCTGACAGCAAAATCAAGGGCGTGTCGCTTAAATCCTCGTTTTGGCGCATTTGCGCCAGCACCTCTAGGCCAGAGAGCTTGGGCATTTGCACATCGCTGATCACCAAATCTGGTTGTTCGGCCAAAATAATCAACAGGCCTTCAGCGCCGTTGTCTACGCCCAATACTTCGTGTCCGCTTTTTTTCAGCACGCCGCAAATCACCAGTCGGGTGGATGCGTCGTCCTCAAGAACTACTATTTTTGCCATGGTGTTACGTTTACAGTTATTTTAAAATGTATGTAACTTTAGCATTAAATTGCGACTTAATGCACGTTTGCTTGTAACCGAGCCAGTCTATTGGCGTTTAAATGGGCTGCGCATAGCCCACCGCAGGGCTGTCGCTTATGCCGCTGCGGGACTATCATCTGGGCGTTACCTACACCCATACCTGAGACAAGGCCATGAATGCACAACAACTCATCCTTACCCTGGTGCTTGCCACCATGGTTTTTTCAGTGGCGCTAGAGCTGAAAATTGCCGATTTTCAACGGGTGGCGCAAACCTCCAAGGCGGTGATTGCCGGGCTGATTCCGCAGTTCATTTTGCTGCCTGTGGGCACTTGGGCGGCCACACTGGTGCTTGATTTACCGCCCAACATTGAGGCAGCCATGATCTTGGTGGCGGCCTGTCCGGGCGGCTCGCTGTCTAATGTGATCACCCATTATGGGCGGGACAACACGGCGCTCAGCGTGAGCGTGTCGGCGGTGGCGGCTATGCTTGCACTGGTGCTTACTCCGCTCAATTTCAGTTGGATGGTGGCTAGCAATCCGGCCACAGCCAGTTGGCTTAAAACCCTGTCAATCGATGCATCTGGCATTTGGCTTAGCCTGCTTTTGATGCTGGCCATTCCCATGGCATTGGGCTTGCTGGTGGCGCACAAATTTGCAGCGCTCACCGCCAAAATCCAAAAACCTTTAGCGAATTTTTCTTTGTTTGCCTTGTTTGCCTTCATCGTGCTGGGCTTGCTCAAAGAGCGCCAGACCCTCAATCTTGCGCTGCTGCCGATATTGCTCATCGTCGTGCTGCACAACGCCTGTGGCTTGTTTTTTGGTTGGGTCACCAGTGTGGCCATGGGCGTGGCAGCGCGTGACCGGCGCGCCATCATGATCGAGGGCGGCATGCAAAACTCAGGGCTGGCGCTGGGCATCATTGCGCTGCAATTTGGCAGCGATGTTGGCATGGTGACTATTGCTGGGCTGTGGGGCATTTGGCATATTGTGAGCGGCTTGGGCTGCGCGTTTTTCTGGCGCAGGCAAGACGCGCGCAACAACTAGGAGTAAAAAAATGCATGATTTACTGATTTCAGGGGCTACGGTACTTGACGGCACTGGCGCTGCGCCGCGCGTAGCCGATGTCGCCATAACTGGCGGCCGCATCACCGAGATTGGCAGCGTCAGCGCCCCCGCCAAAGAAACCATCGCTGCCCACGGCGCGTGGCTCACGCCGGGTTTTATCGACATACACACCCATTACGATGGCCAAGCCAGCTGGGACGAAACCTTCAGCCCCAGCATCCACCACGGCGTGACCACCGTGGTGATGGGCAATTGCGGCGTGGGCTTTGCACCGCTGGTGCGCGGCCAGCAGGCCAAGCTCATTGAGCTGATGGAGGGCGTGGAAGACATTCCCGGCGCGGCGCTGGCCGAGGGCGTGAAATTCAATTGGCAAAGCTTTCCCGAGTTCATGGCCGCGCTGGATGCCTTGCCCCACACGCTGGACTTTGCCTGCTTGGTGCCGCACGACCCGCTGCGCATGCTGGTGATGGGCGAGCGCGCCCGCGAGGCGGCCACAGCGCAAGACATCGCCGCAATGCGCGGTTTGCTGCGCGAGGCCTTGCAGGCCGGCGCCATCGGCTTTTCAACCGGCCGCAGCGACAACCACCGCACCAGCCTTGGCCAAGAAACCCCTGCATCTGAGGCCAGCAGCGCCGAGCTCGCAGGCATAGCGCAGGCCTTTCATGGTTTGCATCACGGCGTGGTGCAGGTGGTAAGCGATTTTGACCTGATGCGCGGACTGGCCCTGGGCCCCGAGCAGCAGGCCGCGCAGTTCAACGCCGAGTTTGACGTGGTGGAACAGCTAGCGCGCGCCAGCGGCAGGCCATTGTCGATGACGTGGCTACAGCGCGACCCGGGCGGCGCGCAATACCTTGCGGTGGCCCAGCGCGTGGAGGCTGCAGTGGCGCGTGGGCTGCCGCTGTATTTGCAAACCGCCGCGCGCGGCATAGGCGTGATCACGGGGCTGGACGCGAGCTTTCATGCGTTTATCGGTTTCCCCAGCTACAAAGCCATTGCCCACCTGCCGCAAGCCCAGCGCGCCGCCGCCATGCGCGAGCCTGCGCGCAGGGCCAGCATTTTGGCCGAAAAATCCGAACGCATGGCTGGCGACGGCTCGTCGGTGCCGCCCTTGGTCGACATCTTGCTCGCCCGCATCGAGCAAATTTCTGCCCGCATGTTCCCCCTGCTAGATGCGCCCGACTACGCCCCCAGCGTACAAACCAGCATCTACGCCCGCGCCAAGCAACGCGGCTGTACGGCGCTAGAAGCTTTGTACGACTACTTTTCTGAAGGCGATGGGAGCAATCTGATTTATTTTCCTATCTTCAATTACAACGAAGGCAACTTGGATGCCGTGCAATCCATGCTGGAGCATCCCCGCGCCCTGCTGGGTTTGTCAGACGCGGGTGCACATGTGGGCACGGTCTGCGACGCCAGTTTCAGCACCTTCATGCTGACCCACTGGGTGGCCAATGGCGTGGTGACAGCCGAGCACGCGGTTCACATGCTCACCCAGCGCCAAGCGCAGTATCTGGGCTTGTCCGATAGGGGCGTGCTAGCAGTGGGCATGAAAGCAGATATGAACCTGATCGACCCCGCCCAGCTCGCCCTGCCCAAGCCCCAGCTGCTGCGCGATTTGCCAGCGGGTGGGAAGCGTTTTTTGCAAACCGCCAGTGGCTATGTGGGCACATGGGTGGCGGGGCAGTGCGTGCAGCGCAATGGCGTGATTACCGCTGCACGGCCGGGGCGTTTGGTGCGGCTTGCCTAGGTGAACGCTGTTTTTTTGCCCTGCTTGGTCGCACTGCGGCTAAGTGAGTGCTGATTTTTTGTCATACTTGGTAACGCTGCGGCTAAGCCTGAAAGGTGAAGGCATGCTGGCGCGCTATTTCACGCTCCGATTTGCACTTTTCATGAAAAATAGTGGCAATGCCAGCTTCATATTGTCATAGTTCGCTATTATTTATATAGTATAAAGTGCACTGCGCGTTACGTGCCTGCGGTATTAAAACCTCAATGCGAGCATAGCCCGAGCAGCGGTTTGGCTATCCCGACCGACCGATTTCGGTGTACCCACCGCATGAGGGCGCGTCGGGATAGCAAAACCGCTGCTCGGGCGCACTAAAACTCGGAGAGCGCGCAAAAAAGCAGCTACATATGCCCAAAGCGAACAGTATTGGGATGCCCCCGGATGAAGGAGTGGCGGGATAGCCAAAACGCTGATCGGACGCGACAGAACAAGGAACAACACCCAGAAACAATGCAGTAACTGGAGAGTCAAAACACCGCCGGAAATCGACAAACTAGCCAATGAGCAGACGCAGAACAAATAATTGCCATCGCAACTATCAATTTATAGATTTTCGACCCAATGTCAGCGCCCTACGGTCATATATCGCTATTAAAAGTATAACAAAGCACAAACCCCAAAGCGGCATCAAGCCATAGCGCGATGCCCACCACGCAAAGGGTGTCATGCCTGTGCGGCCTTCCACCTCGCCGTGCAATACGCCGCGCGTGTGGCGTGGCAAGCTGGCGGTGACGCGGCCTTGGTGGTCGATGATGACGGTCGGCCCAGTATTGGTGGCGCGCAGCATGGGGCGGGCAAACTCTAGGGCGCGCATGCGGCTGATGTGCAGGTGCTGGTCAATGGCTATGCTGTTGCCAAACCAGCCGATATTGCCCATGTTCACTAGCACCGTGGGCGCAGTGGCAGGGTCAATAAAGCGGGCAGCCAGCTCGTCGCCAAACAAATCCTCGTAGCAAATATTAGGCGCAAAACGCTGCCCCGCAAAGCTGAAACTGCCCTGCCCCACCGCACCACGGTTAAAGTCACCCAGCGGGATATTCATCAGCTGGGTAAACCACTTGAACAGCGGCGGAATGAACTCGCCAAATGGCACGAGGTGGTGTTTGGCATAGACATAGGGCACGGCCTTGGGCTGCAAGCCCAGCACCGAGTTGGTGTAGCCTTCCTCGTAGCTGCCCATGGGCACGCCCACCAATGCCGCCTGCTTGCCAATGGCGAACTTGTCTGAAATTGCGTCCCAGTACGCAGGCGGCAGCTGCTTGGGCAGCACTGGAATCGCCGTTTCAGGCGCTACGGTAAGCGTAGCCGTGCTGGCGCGCAGCTGGGTGGAATACCACTCCAAAGCGAAAGGCACGCCCTTGGAATTATCGAATTTTTCGCCTTGTGGAATGTTGCCTTGCAGCAGGGCCACCTTGGTTTTGGCACTTGCCTGGCTGTCTCTAGGAGCTATTCTGTCCAAAGCCTGTGGTGCGGCAAAAATTACCAACGCACCGACCAACACCAGCAACCAAGGCCCCACATAGGCGGTGAAACCCTTGTGCGCAGCGGTAGCGCCAGAGTTTACGGGCTTGGCGTTTACCGGCTGCGAGCTTACGGACTGTGAGCTTACGGGCTGTGAGCTTGCGGGCTGTGAGCTTGCGGGCTTAGACCATAACAGCCCCAGCAAGCCCGCAGCACACCATACCAGCCAAGCCGCCAGCACACCCGCCGCCACCCCTATGCCATACACGCCCGAGTACGCTGCCCACGGGGCCAGTGGCCCATCCACATGCGCATACCCCACGGCGCCCCAAGGAAACCCTGTGAACCAATCGTTGCGCGCCAGCTCAGCCAGTGTCCACAGCGCGGCAAATACAATTCCTAAATAAACAGCACAGTATGACGATATGGCGCTGACATTGGCCTTAAATATCCAAAAATAGGCCGCACAAGCTGCTCCATAGTAGCTGGCTAAAAAGGCAGACAGCGCCAACACTGCCAACGCAGCCAGCGGTGCGGCCAAGCCGCCATAAGAGTGCATGGAAATGTATAGCCACCATGTGCAGCCCACCAGCCAAGCCGTGGCAAACACCCAGCCCACCAGCCCCGCGCGGCGCACCGTGCCCGCAGTATGCACCAGCATCAGCAAGGCAGCCATTGCAAGCATTTGCAGCCACCACAGTGGTTGCCCGCCCCAAGGCGTGGCAATAGCGCAGGCCTGTGCCAGACCAGCAACCAAGCCCAGTGGGAGCGTAAGGGCAAGCTTCATCGGTGCTCTGTGCGCGGTTTCACAGGCAAGCTGCCTTGCGTGCGCAAAATGCATTCACAGCACTTGCGGCGACACTTTGAACCATTTCACTGCCCCGCCCCGCGTATGCAGCACCACAAAGCGCAGGCCAGCGAGCGTGAA
Source organism: Polaromonas sp. (assembly GCA_043728315.1). Classification (GTDB taxonomy): domain Bacteria; phylum Pseudomonadota; class Gammaproteobacteria; order Burkholderiales; family Burkholderiaceae_C; genus JAAFIP01. The sequence continues at coordinate 45,236 of JAYTMT010000288.1, forward strand.
ATGCTCGCCGCGCTTGGGCACGTGGCCCATTTCGTGGGCGATCAGGCCACCTATGGTTTCAAAGCTGTCTGCAGGGTCGCGTGCGGCCAGCGTCACGCCAAATGACTCGTTGACGCGGCCAATCTCGGTGTCGCCGCTGACCCTGTAGGTCTTATCGGCCAGCGCATAGATGTCGCCAGCGTCCTCGTCTTCGTCAAACTCGTCTTCAATTTCGCCCACAATTTGCTCGAGCACGTCTTCAATGGTGACCAGCCCCGCCGTGCGGCCAAACTCATCGACCACAATGGCCAAATGGTTGCGGTTGCCCCTGAATTCGCGCAGCAAATCATTAAGCCCCTTGCTCTCAGGAATAAACACCGCAGGGCGCAGCAGGGCGCGAATATTGAGCTCAGGCGCGCGCTGCAGTTTGAGCAAATCTTTGGCCATCAAAATGCCAATGATGTTTTCTTTGCCACCCGTGCCATCGTCTTCATACACAGGAAAACGCGAGTGCGCGGTGTCAATCACCGCATGCAGCAGCTCGTCAAATGGCGCGTCGATGTTGACCAAATCCATGCGTGGCGCGGCCACCATCACATCACCCGCGCACAGCTCAGCCAAACGAATCACGCCTTCGAGCATGACGCGGCTCTCGGCATTGATGATGTGGTTGTCTTGCGCCTCAGCCAAGGTTTCAATCAACTCGTCTTTGGAGTCGGGCCCGGGATGCAAAAATTCGGCAATTTTTTGCAGCACACCGCGCTTGTCTTCGTGCTTCGCGCCGTATTTAGGGCTGTTTTTAGAGCCGTTTTTGGAGCTCTGCATGGGGTGCTGGGGCGGGTGCTTAGCGGGGGAAGCGCCCGAGCGCGAATGGGGGTCTGACACAATGGCTTGCAAGAGTTAAACAGAGCACTAGCATAGCGCAAATCCAAGCGCAGCTGTGACAGGCGCGCGTGCACCTGCAAAGCCAGCATTATTCAGCCGATTTGTGCCGTCCAAGTCGCACCCCTTCACGAATAGACTGCACATCGGCCAAAAATTCCCAAAAGCGCTTGGCTTGTAGCTTGAGCTGAAAATCTACCTCTGCCATTTGCGTTTCGACCATTTCCGTCACCCGGGAATCTATCGTGGCTTCAGTTAATTTCAAATACGCCTCTGACTCGCTGCCATCGCGCTCGACCAGTGCGCCTGCCTTGCGCGCAATGTTGAGCATGGCCGTGTTTTCGCTCAGCGCGTGGATGAACATCAGATCCACGCCTTCGTTGCGCGCGTGCATCACAGCGCGGTCAAACAAGCGCGCCCCGTAGCCCCGCCCGCGCACGCCTTTGAGCACCGAACAGCCAAACTCGGCGCAGCTTTTGCACTCGGCATTGCTGGCAAAGGCCAAATGCGCCATGGCAATCAATTCGAGCTTGCGGTTGTAAATGCCATAAATCTCATCGCGCTCAAAATCGAGCTTGTCGGTATACGCACGAATCTGCGCCTCCTGCGCTGCATAGCCAAAGCGCAGGTAGCGGTCTTGTCCATCGAGGGCCAACAAATGCTGCGCAATCCGCTCGCGGTGCGACTCGGCCAGCGAGCGAATCGGCACCAGCACAGGAGGATGCGCCCTGCGCTCGACCTCGGCCTCGGCCTTCTGCGCATCGTTCAAATCCCCATGCGGCGCACGAAAAAACTCCAATCCCGCATCCAGAGTGGCAGTAATCAGCGCTTTAGTTTCAACCATGCAGTCAATTTAAGGGTTTTCCCGTGGTTTTTGAAGAGGGACTTCCCTAATTTTGTGGGTTTTGGTGCTTAAAGTGTGCAGATGCGCGAGAAAACAAATATTTTGCCGATTTCAGCCTTCGAATACACTGCCACGAACAGCAATATCGGCGCAGATGACTACATTTCGCAATTGGTTGAGGATCTCAAATACCCAGCCGAAACGGCGGCGTATTTGGAAGCTGCGCTGCAAGAAGGCGACCGCGAAGCGTTGCTGCTGGCAATGCGCCATGTCGCTTTAGCAAAACGCAGCTGCAATGCAGCGCAAAAAATTAATGGGTCTTGAGCAATCCGATAGCCCATGAGAACACGGCATCTGTAGGACCTCGCAACACATACCAAATCGCGAATCCCCAAGCCATCCATTGATTCCATCGGGCTGCTTTGTAACGTTTCTTTTTGAACAAGGTTCTGATCTGTTCATCGTAATCACAGACCATTGCCCTGACTTTTTTGCGCAGCGCTGTAGGCAGAAAATCTGCGATACAAATTAGTTTAGCTAAGCTGGGATGTTCGTTATCCTTCCGAAGAATCGCAGCCACCTTAAATTCGAACACTTGTGCAGCTGCGGACGAAACTGAACCACCCGCGACAAGAGTGCATATCCATGCAATATCAAGCAGACTAATGTAATTTGTCCATTCAAATGGTGGTCGAACTAAGCTGAAATAAAGAGTAATAAAGGCCAAAAGGACAAAAAAAGTAGAGAAAAGCAAAGTCCAGCGTAGTCGTTTATTAGTTTTATTCGAGCACTTACGTCTTTTTACTAAAAATCTCATGTCACCTCCAACGAAAATGATGGCGCAACAAACCCATGCCATTCGGCAAACTCGCTTCTAGCCCGAACTCCCATTGCCGTAATCGCATACCGCGTTCGTGGTAGGGCATATTCTTCTGTCGGAGACTCTTCAGCTGAGCGCACATAACCCGCATTTTCCAAGCGCCCTAAAAGCGCATAGACCGAACCGCGCTTGAGCTTGCCTTCGGACAAATGCATCAGCTGCGAACCAAATGCGCCTCCCCGCTGCAAGCCCAGCAAACTAAGTATCAGCGCTTCTGTTGAGGTAATCATTTTTGCCTGCAAATAATCTAGGTGCTTAATTTTATACGCACCTAGATTATTTTGCAACTTAGATCTAAATTATTTGGAATCAAGACGGGATAAAACCGCTTTATCCAGCTTTCTAGGCTTGGTTTAAGACTCTGGTGCCTTGCCAGTCAAGCAAAGCGCGTCATAGCCCTTCATATGCCGCTTGCCGAAAACACCAAGCTTATGTAAGCCTTGCGCCGCATCATGCACAGCGCCGTGCAAACGGCTCAACTGCTTGGATGCAATGGTCGTTTTGCTTAAGCCTGGAGCTTTCAAAGCAGTTTCATGCCATAGCCAAACTACGTACTTTAGACAAGGTTTTTTTCATCTCGCGCTGGGCGATTTTCAAGTCGTAGGTGGTTTGTAGGTTCAGCCAATACTGGGGGGTTTGGTCTAGGGCTTTGCCTAAAAGCAAGGCCAATTCTGCCGTAACTGGGCGCAGTCCTTTGAGCAAATAGGACACGCGCATGGGCGAGATGCCGATGGCGCTGGCGAACGCTGCTTGTGTGAGGCCCAGCTCTCCTAGCGTTTCGCTTAAGAATTCGCCCGGATGGATGGCGGGAAGGCCGTTTGTCGTGCGTTTCATCATTCACCTCGTGTTGTTAGTGGTAATCCACAATTTCTACGTTTACTGCTTGCCCGTTTTCAAAGCCAAAGCAAATACGCCATTGGTCGTTGATGCGGATACTCCATTGATTGAGCCGCTTGCCACGCAAAGCCTCAAGTTTGTTAGAGGGTGGTTGGCGCAAGTCTTCTATATGGTTAGCTGCGTCGAGCTGCGCCATGCGCAGGGCGGCGCGCCGCAGTATATCTGGGGGCAAGCGCCTCGATTTACCCGAAGAAAACAGGCGTTCAGTTTCAGCATCTGCAAAGCTTTCAATCATCACGCATTATAAACAATTTGTTTATTTTTGCAATGCTTAGCCCTGTTTAAGCGCTTTACCTCACACCGGCACCGCCGTCGTCGACTTCACGCGATCGAGCACAAAACTGGTTTTGCAGTCTTCTACGCTGGGGTGTTTGAGTAGGGTGTCCATGATGAAACGGCTGTAGGCGCGCATGTCGGGCACTTCTAGGCGCAGGAGGTAGTCCATCTCGCCAGTTAAGGCTGCGCATTCCACTACTTCGGGCCATGCTTGCACGCTGGCTTTGAAGACGTCCATGGGATTGCGTTTGTGGCTTTCGGTGTGTTTTTCTAGGCGCACATTGAGGTAGGCCGTGAGGCCTAGGCCGACTTTTTCGGGGTTGACCAAGGCTACATAGCGGGTGATGGTGCCAGAGGCCTCCATGGCTTTGACGCGGCGCAGCACGGCGCTGGCTGACAGGCCAATTTCAGCGCCTATGGCCTCATAAGTGCGCTGACCATCGGTTTGCAGAATGCGCAAAATAGCGGCATCGAGTTTGTCTATGGCGGCGTGCATGCTTTTACAGTTTTCATTCGTTCATCTTAACAAATACGCAATTTAGCTGCTTTTTGTATAGGAATTTTGCCATATTTCGCCTAAAAATTGACCTCTGCGGCTCTTAAAGTCAGGCTCTGTTTCGTTCACACTTAAAGGACACCTATGGCAAACTGGGACAACCCGATGGGAACCGCTGGTTTTGAGTTCATTGAATACGCCGCGCCCGATCCGGCGGCCATGGGCGCTTTGTTTGAGCGCATGGGTTTCAAACCAATTGCCAAGCATCGGCACAAAAACGTCACGCTCTACCGCCAAGGCGGCATCAACTTTATTGTCAACGCTGAGCCCGATAGCTTTGCCCAGCGCTTTGCGCGCCTGCACGGGCCAAGCATTTGCGCTATAGCTTTCAGAGTAGACGATGCCCGCACCGCCTATGCGCGGGCGCAATCCTTGGGCGCTTGGGGCTATGCCGAGCAGGCGGGACCTGGGGAGTTGAACATTCCGGCCATCAAAGGCATTGGCGACTCCTTGATTTACTTGGTGGACAAATGGCGCGGCAAAAATGGCGCTGCTGACGGCGACTTGGGCAATATCAGCTTTTTTGATGTGGATTTTGCGCCCTTACCGGGCATCACAGCACAAGACCTCAACCCCATTGGCCATGGCCTGACCTATATTGACCACCTGACGCACAACGTGCACCGTGGTCGCATGGACGAATGGGCGGGTTTTTATGAGCGATTGTTTAATTTTCGGGAAGTGCGGTATTTTGATTTTGAAGGCCAAGCCACAGGTGTGAAAAGCAAGGCCATGACCAGCCCCTGTGGGCAGATTCGCATTCCCATTAACGAAGAAGGCAACGAAAAAGCGGGGCAAATCCAAGAGTACCTAGACCGCTACCACGGCGAAGGGATTCAGCACATTGCGCTGGGTTCAAGCAATTTGCTGGGCAGCGTGGACGCGCTGCAAATGGGTGGCATCAAGCTGCTGAGCACGGGCGAGACTTACTACGAACTGCTGGACGCGCGCATTCCGGGCCACGGCGAAGATGTGGCCGCGCTGCAAAGCCGCAATATTTTGATGGACGGCACAAAGGACGAACTGCTGCTGCAAATTTTCAGCGAAAACCAGCTTGGCCCGATCTTTTTTGAGTTCATCCAACGCAAAGGCAACGAAGGCTTTGGCGAAGGCAATTTCAAGGCGCTGTTTGAAAGCATTGAGCTGGACCAGATGCGGCGTGGCGTGCTTGAAAAAGCATGAGGGCCGGGATGACATGACTCCCTCCTCCGTTCGCCCTGAGCCTGTCGAAGGGTTGACTGATGCCGGCGCGCTGAATGTCGCCAGCAATGGCGCTCCGGCCCCCGCGGTGTACGGCCAATCAGAACGCCCGCCACGCGGCGACTACGCGCGCGGCGGCCAGGTAGCCGCCGACTACACCTGCCCGCAAAACCACGCCGCCTACACGCCAGCCGATCACGACACCTTCCGCCGCCTATACGAGCGACAAACCGCGCTGCTGCCCGGCCTGGCGTGTGATGAATTCATTGCCGCGCTGCCGTCGCTGGGCGCTAAAAACCGCATCCCGCGCTTTGAAGAAATCAACGAAAAACTCACCCCGGCCACCGGCTGGGAAGTCGTCGCCGTTCCTGGCTTGATTCCGGAAGTGCCGTTTTTCACCTTGCTGGCCAACCGCAAGTTCCCGGTCCCCGACTGGATACGCATACCCGAAGAGTTCGACTACATCGTCGAGCCCGACGTGTTCCATGATTTGTTCGGCCACGTGCCGCTGCTGTTCAACCCGGTGTTCGCCGACCACATGCAGGCCTACGGCGCTGGCGGGCTGAAGGCGCACGCGCTGGGCGCCTGCGAGCAACTGTCGCGTTTGTACTGGTACACCATCGAGTTCGGCCTGATCAAACAAGCAGACGGCCTGCGTGCCTACGGCGCCGGCATTTTGAGTTCGTCCGGCGAACTGGTTCACTCAGTTAAAAGCGCCGTGCCGAACCGCATCGCCCTCAACCTGCTGCGCACCATGCGCACCCGCTACAGGATCGACAGCTACCAGCAAACCTACTTCGTCATCGACAGTTTTCAGCAGCTGTTTGACATGACC
>JAYTMT010000289.1:0-1838 GCA_043728315.1 Polaromonas sp.
GGCTATCCCGACGCGCCCTCATGCGGGAGTACCCGAAATCGGTCGGTCGGGATAGCCAAAACGCTGCTCGGGCTATGCTCGCTTTGAGGTTTTTAATACAGCAGGCACGTCACACGTTGTTTGCTAAATACTATATAAATAGTAGCGAAGTATGACCATATGACGCTGACATTGTCACTATTTTTCATAAAAAGTGCGAATCTGCGCATGAAATAGCACGCTAGCATGCTGTTGACCGGGAAGCCAAGCAGTTTTCCAACCGTTCCGATCCACCACCACGCCCTGCGGCTAAGCGAGTGCTGTGCCAATGCGCAAACAATCAGGGCGCTGGGCTGGTTTTTTCGGGCAAATGGGGGATCAGAATGTTCATCTGTCTGAGGGCTTTAGCCCGAGTTATGAACATTCCCCCCATTTGCTCAAAAAAACAAGCTACCCCGAAGGGGCCAGCGATCCGTTTGCGCGTTGGCACAGCGCTCGCTTGGCCGCAGCCGTGACCGCCTTAGAGCGAAACATACGTTGGCACAGCGCTCGCTTAGCCGCAGCAGTGACCATCTAAGACCGAAACACGCGCTAGCACAGCTCCCTGAAGCCGCAGCCGTGACCAAGCTGGGTATGAACCCTTCGACAAGCTCAGGGCGAACGGGAAAATATGTATAAGCCGCAAAGACCCTTACTTCACCAAAGCATGCAGCGCTTTGAATTGTGGGTGCTCTGCAGTGCGCAGCCACTCAAACAGCACCATTTCGGTGGTCACCAGCTCTGCGCCCACCCCGGCTAGGCGGTCAAAGGCGGCATCGCGGTTGCGCTCGGTGCGCGCGCTGCAGGCATCGGTCACCACCCATACTTCAAACTCTTCCTCTATCAAATCCAACGCAGTTTGCAGCAGGCAAATATGCGCCTCGCAGCCGCCTATGACCACCATGTTGCGCTGCGGCGTTTGCGCCGCTTGTGGCACGGCTTTTTGCAAATGCTTGGGCAGGCTGCGGGCATTGCCCCTTTGTGGGTTCTGCACTGGTGGCTCGGGGCGCAGCCAGTCCGACAGGCCTTCTTCCACGCCGCTGAAATGCATCTTGGCCAATACGTCTTTGCACAGTGCGCGCAGCTGCGGCTCGGTCTCGCCCAGGCCTGACGGGTTTTGCTCTGTGCCCCACACCGGCACAGCCATCAGGCGGGCGGCTTGGGTCAGACGCAGCGCATTGGCCAAGATGGCCTGGCCCTCCAGCATGGCGGGCAATAGGCGGGCTTGGTAGTCAACGAGGACGAGTTGGGATTGGGAGGCTTCGAGCAGCATGGTGAAAACTAAAGGTTAAAAATGAACGGCTAAATGGTGGGGCATGGACGGTGAACGGTGAACGGTGAACTGGTGGACGCGACTTTCTGTGATGCATAGGTGGCCAATGATTGGCTATTTGCTTGAATACCCGAGCAAAACAGGCGGCGCTACAGGCTACCATTGGCGCATGCAAGATCGCATCTTACTTCGCTTACGCCCCAGCCGCTACAGACTGCTGGGCGCGGCCTTGCTTTGCGTGTTGGCGCTGGGCGCAGATATGGTCTGGCGCGTGGCTGGCCAGCGCTCGGATGCGCCTGCCCAGGCGGCGCTTGGCGTTGTAAGTTTCACAAACTTTGCCAATTTGACAAGTGCTACAGCTGCAAAGCCGCAAGCTAAAGCTGCCAGCGCATTTGCAGAAACCGCCAGCGGAACTATTCCCATGCCGACCAACACACCTGCTGCACATGCCAGCAGCCTGCTGGCCATGCCCGCTGCCAGCCCCGCGCAGATGCTGGCTTTTTGGTTTGCGGGCGAACGCGAGAGTGCGCCCAATGTGCAAATCGCT
>JAYTMT010000290.1:0-4447 GCA_043728315.1 Polaromonas sp.
CGCATCGTCCAAGCTGCGCAGCTGGTAGAGCAAGCGCCATTCCGATTGCGCCACCGCATCGAGCTCATGCGTAAAAAGCGTGGCCAGCATGAGCTGCGTAAGGATTTGAGGGGTATTCATACCTTCTTCCTAGCGGTGATGAAATACAGCAGCGGCCCAAACGAGCCACAGGTGATGGAAAACACAGCCCAAGGCCAAAATGGGCGGCCGCTGGCCTGCGCATCGCGTTTTATGAATACCAGGAGCAGGCACAGCGAGATCAGCAGGTCTGCAAAAATCTGCCACCCAGCGGGATGGCGCAGATGCACCAGCACCAGCTCCAGCACGCTGCCCACGCTGTAAATGCTATAGGCGGTGAGCGCACCAAATACGGTGAGCACGGCGGTTAACAAGGCTTTGTTCATGGGTTTTCCTTTGAAAGTGCCGCTAGCTTACGCGTCGCTTTGAATCGACGCAATTACCTCGCAGGTAATAGCGTTGACAGCGCAGCGCCATGTCAGCCAGTGTCGTCTAACAACCAATTTACTACAAATTAAATAGCAAAGTATGACCATATGACGATGACATTAACGGAAATATTAGAAAACCCTCTGTACTGGCTCAAGGCCAGAGCAATTTGTATTGCACTCTTGATCTTTCAAACGCATGGCAGGCTACCATCTGGGCAATAACTTGGTCTAGGTCGTCGTATGCGAAGGCGGCGCTCCAGTGGTGCATGCGCTGCATGGCGCTGATGAAGGGGGCGGGGTCGGCATCGCGCGAGAGCACGCGCAGGCAGTCTAGGTATTCTTCCCGAAACAGTGTGGGCACGATGATGCGGCATGCGCCGGCTGCCGCTAGCTCGGCATTCATCACCAAGCGAGCCAAGCGGCCATTGCCATCGGTGAAAGGGTGAGTTTCGGCCACTAAAAACATGGCCAGTAGAGCGCGGGCTGTGCCCGGCGGCACCGATGCGAGCATTTTTGTGCCCTCAATCAAGGTGCCGCGCACAAGCTGGGGCGATACAAATTCGGTGTTGCCTGCGCGGTTGGCCTGCACTTTGAAATCGCCCGGATTGACCTCGGGGCGCTCGCCCATTTGATCGGCATGGCGCGTGCGCAATTGCACCAACACACTGACACCATGCGCTAGCACCTGCGCCGCCCATGCGGGGCTGAGCGCTTGTCGAAACACGCCCAGAATATCGTGCGAATCCTTAGGCCGCGCTGTTATGGGCTGGCCTTGCAGCACAAAGCTGCGCGCTTCTTGCACGTCAAATTCTGTGCCTTCGATGAAATTGGAAAAATAGGCTTCCAAAAATGCAAAATGTGTGCGGGCAGGCTCTGTGCTAGCCACCGTGGGCGGCTGTGGTAAGGGCTGCGAGCGCAGCTTGGCGGCCAGCGTTTCAAACAATGCCAGACGCGGCGCGTCATAGGGCACACCTGCGGCCAAGGCTTTGCCCTGTGCAGTGCTTAGCTGCGAGGGGCGGGAGCTAAGGATGCTGCCCACCAAAGCATCGAGTACGCCGTATTGGGTTTGCGCATCCAGCACCGTAGCTAACTCCCGCGCCGCTTGCCGCAGGCGCACCAAAGCGGCTTCACCACGCGCATCGTTGATGGCCAGCAAGCGCTGCTCCACCGCTTCGCGCCCCGCTGTTTTGCGTGCTGCGCCGCGGCTTGGGGCTAGGTTATCAAGCAGCAAACGCGCCTCTGAGGGGAAGAACAGCCGCTTGCCTTGCATGGGCATGTCAGCAGACTGTGGCGGCGCACCGCGCCAAATCTCCACGCGCAGACCGGGCAGCTGCACCGTGCGCCGATAGCTGCCCGTGAGGTGGATCACGCCGTCTTGGGGCATGCCACCCAAAAATGCGCTGCTATGGCTGAGCACGGTGTCAGGAAAAAGCGCAGCCAGCACGCGGATGCGCTGCATCGCAATCAGCGCTGGCCACTGCGGCTGGGGCCAACTCGAGACCACGCCTTTGACGATGGAATGCAACAAACCAGCCTTGAGCTTGCGCTGCGTGGCGCGAATTTGCGCAGCGTCGAGCTCTGTGTAAAGCACCAGCGCGTCATCGACTGTCGCGTTTTTGAGTGGTAATTGGACACTTGTAGGAATAGGCATCTCTCCATTGTCGCGTTTTTTGTAGTTATCTCAATATTTTGTCGTGTATTTTGGTTGTATTTAAGATATTTGTCGCTTTTTTGATTTTTAGTAGAAAGTAACTTGGCTGCGCTTAATCAACGACTGATAGCAAGCGCCATGTCAGCCAGTGTCGTCTGACAACCAAGTTACTACAAATTAAATAGCAAAGTATGACCATATGACGATGACATTGCCAATTTTTTTCAAAAATATACAAATACAAGCACCTACCCTTTGCCTACCTCGCATCTGGCCAGCAACTGCGGCCGCGCCATTGTGCTACCGCAATTGTCAGCATAAATGCAAAAAATAGCTATCTCAAAAAAATTTAGACAAATGTCAGCGTCATATGGTCATAGCTTGCTTTTATTTTCATAGCATCTACCAGCTGAATACGGTCAAATGAAACTTATTAGCCAAACTAATGCGTTTCAAATACGACACAAACTAGGTACAAGCCCGCATAAGCCAAGCATTTTTCAAAAGCGCTTTCGAAATTAATTGGGCTCACAATCAAGCATAGGCACTTTTCCCAACCTCCCGGAGTATCCACATGTCCCACCCGACACAACCGAGCAGCCGCCGCAGCGCCATCAGCGCAGCCGTGGCTTTGTTTGCCGCCAGCAGCTTGCTAAGCCTAGCCGGCTGCAGCCGCGTACCCGACACCATCAAAATTGGCGTGGCACAGCCGCTCTCGGGCGGGCTGGCTGGCCTTGGCAAAGACATGCTCAACGGCGTGCAGCTAGCAGTTGATGAGCTCAACAAAGGCGGATTCAAGGTCAAAGGCCAAGTGGTGAAACTGGAGGTGTTGGCATTAGATGACAAAGCCAGCGCCGACGAAGGCAAAAAAGTGGCCGCCCAGCTGGTAGAAGCTGGGGTGGTAGCCGTCATTGGCCACCTGAACTCGGGCGTGAGCATAGCCGCCGCCCCAATTTATGCCGAAAAAGGCATAGCCCAACTGGCTATTTCCACCAACCCCAAATACACCGCGCTGGGCTTTGACACCACCTTTCGCCTAGTGGCCAATGACGACCTGCAGGCCGCAGCCGTGGGCAGCTATGCCGCCAGCAGCATCAATGGCACCAAGTTTGCCGTTGTCGACGATGGCACGCCCTACGGCAAGGGCTTGGCTGAAACAGCATCCAAAAAGCTTCAAGGCAAAACCATTACTCTGCGCCAATCGTTTGACGACAAAACCAAGGATTTCGCCGCTTTGGCCGACAAAATCAAAACCGAGGGCATCGAAGTGGTGCTCAGCACACTCAATGACTTTCAGGTGATTGCGCTGATCGACGCTTTAACCAAAATCGACTACGCCAAACAAATCACTATTTTGGGCACTGACACCCTGAAAACGGGCGACATGGTGAAACAAGCCGAGCGCGTGGGCGGCATGTTTGCCACATCTCCCGTGCTCGAGCCCTCAGAATTCCCCACAGGCGCGGCATTTTTGGCCGCCTACACAGCAGCCTACAAAGCACCACCCACCTACGGCGGCCATTACACCTACGACGCCACCCATGTGATAGCCGCAGCGATTAAGCGCGCCGAGTCAGCCGATCCGAAGAAAATCACCGAAACCCTGCGCAAAATAGACGGATTTGGCCCCGTGACGGGCAATATCAAGTGGACAGACAAAGGCGAGCTGAAATACGGCGTAGTGAGCGTTTATGCGGTGCGCGCTGGCAAGTGGGAAAGCTTGGTACGCTCGGATAATTGGTGATTTGCTGGGGATTAGCTGAGGATTCACTGAGGCCTGACTGGCACTCACCTGCTTCATGATCGGGCTCAGGTCGGCGGTGCTACTTCAGCTGCGCGGCCAATACTGCTCGCTTTGAGCAGTCTATGTTTGATTTGAGCTTGTCCAAGGGTTCTCGGCCGAGTTGGTCACTGCTGCGCTTTGGCGAGCGCTGTGTCAACTCTGTGTTCTTGCCCAACTTGGTCACTGCTGCGGCTAAGCGAGCGCTGTGCCGCAGGGCGAGGTTTTTGCTTAGCACGGTTGGAAAACTGCTCAGCTTCATCGTCAAAAGCTTGCTTACCTCTGTTTCACGCTTAGATTTGCACTTTCCATGAAAAATAGTGGCAATGTCATCGCCATATGGTCATACTACGCTACGTATTTTATAGTAACTGACGCTCTGCGAGTGATGCGCCTGCGGTATTAAAACCTCACAGCGAGCATAGCCCGAGCAGCGTTTTGGCTATCCCGACCGACCGATTTCGGTGTACCCACCGCTGAGAGGGCGCGTCGGGATAGCCAAAACGCTCCCGACTTCCGCGATTTTCAACCTATAAAAAATAAATACTCAATAAAAACAACGATCTA
>JAYTMT010000291.1:0-1778 GCA_043728315.1 Polaromonas sp.
TCACAAGCCGCGTTTGAAGCCTTTGTAGCCACCTGCGAAAAGCCGCCCAAGCCCACAGCCGCCCTGCGTAAACTTATGGCCTTGCGTTAAGCGCCAGGCCCATGCCCATCCCCATCCCTATCACGCTGCTAGCCGCCCAGCATGTGCGCGGCGGCTTTGACTGCGGCGATAGCGCACTCAATGATTTTCTGCAACGCCAGTCCGGCCAACTGGCGCGCAAAGGTTATGGCAAAACCTATGTGGCGCTGGCGGCGGACGGCATCACCGTCCTCGGGTTTGTCACCCTCAGCGTGGGCCAGGTAGAAACCGTTCATTTGCCCAGCGGTGCAAAACTCCCGCGCTACCCCGCCCCGGTGCTGCGCATAGGCCGCCTGGCCGTAGACCGCACAGCGCAAGGCCAAGGCGTTGGGCAGCAGCTGATGGCGTTTGCTTTGCAGCTGTCGCTGGAGTTCTCGCACAAGGTGGGCTTGTATGCAGTGGTCGTTGATGCGAAGCACGAGCAAGCCAAAGCGTTTTACACAGCGTTGGGATTTAAGGCTACATTGGACGATCCTCTATGCTTGTATTTGCCGATAGCGACACTCAAGGCGGTAGTTTGATTCGACATAGTCCTTTTATCGAAATGGTATGGCGATGACATTTTTAAAATCACTGCTTCGTTTGGTATTTGCTGAGTGGCTAGCGTTGCTAGCATTTGCTCTTTCCATTTCCCTTAGTGCAGTGTTTTTATCAAAAGTAATCGCCCCAAGTTGGACAAAAATAGAAGGCATTGTTGTAGGTGTTTCTCAGAGTGAAATGGAATTTCCCACGGGAGCAGGAACTGATGGCGCTTCAATATCTCGGACGAAATGCTGGATCGTAAACGTTGAATACACCGTTCTTGACAAGTCATACAGGACAATTCAGGAATCCGTAAATCGGGTCAGCAGTAAATGTGATCGGGGAAGTGAACCTTATGCACGCCAGAACCTGCCAAAGATCCAGCAGCCGCACGAGGTCTGGTACGACAAAAACGATGTTTCCAATGCGGTACTCAGCAACGAATTTCCTTTTGCGCACACCGTTGGTTTTTTTGTCACTTTCAGCATTGCTGCCGGTTTTTTCATATATTTTTTCAAGCTGATGCAGCGCGTGACGCTTCGAGCTAGAAAACTTTAGAGCGCACAATTATGAATCCTACTGTCATTCAAGGCCATCCACCCTCTGACGCCCCCCACATCCCCGTAGCCATCATCGGCGCAGGCGCATGCGGCTTGGTCGCGGCCATCACGCTGCGCGACGCGGGTGTGGACTGTGTGCTGTTGGAGCGGGATGCGCAGCCTTCGGGGTCTACGGCGTTATCGTCGGGGTTTATTCCAGCTGCGGGGTCGGCTGTGCAGCGGGCAGCGGGAATTGTCGACAGCGCGGCGCTGTTTGCGCAAGACATTCAGGCCAAAGCGCATGGCACAGCGGCGGCGCATTTGGTGTTGGCATTTTCTGAGCGGATTGGGGCAGTACTGGACGTGTTGTCTGCGCGGCACGGTATTGAATTTATAGTGCTGGATGGCTTCCTGTATCCTGGCCACAGCGTGCGGCGCATGCATGCGGTGCCGCAAAAAACCGGGGCGGCTTTGGTGGCGCAGCTGGAACGGGCGGCGGTGAGTGCGGGGGCGGACATCGTGACCCAAGCGACGGTGCGACAGATTTATGTGGACAGCGCGCAGCGCGTGACCGGCGTGGGCTACCAGCGGCCCGATGGCAGCATGGAGCACTTGCGCTGTGATGCGCTGATCTTGGCT
>JAYTMT010000292.1:0-3484 GCA_043728315.1 Polaromonas sp.
TTGCGATTTTTCACGCCACAAGGCCAAAGTGTTGCATACAACTTAGAAGCGCCTGCCAATTGGCGCTCCACCGTGCGCGAAGCCATGCTGGGCATGCAAATAAGCAAGCCTTAAAACCAGGCCCGTTTCAAATGCTAAAAAACGCCAGCAGCTCGCTCTTCTTGGCATAGGCATCGCGCTGCCCCAGCTCCATCAGGGCTTGGGTAAAGCCCGGCTCAAACAGCAAATAACTGGCCAGCGATGCGCCACCGACCTCTCCCGGTTTTTGCCCCATGGCACCCAAGCCTGCCAAGGTGTTGCGCGTGGCGCTGGGCAGGGTGTGGGCATAGGTCTGCGCCAGCGCATCAAGCGATTCGCTGGGGTGCATGGCCATCACTTGCACGCTGCGATACGGCAGCACGCCTGCCACTTCGCGCGGCAGTTGGCCCAGCGTGTCATTCATGCGCTTGGCCTGCTCCACATCGCTTTGCAAAGTGTCATGGAACACACTGGCCATGGCATGCCCCATGATGCCGCCCAAGCTGGGGCTCTGGGCCTCTTGGGGCTGCGCGTCTTGGCCCACAGCGCCAGCAAAACCTGCGCGCTCTGGCTGGCCCACGCCAATCACCAGTACTTTGTGCGCGCCCAAATGCAGTGCGGGTGACAAGGGTGATATTTGCCGCATCGAGCCATCGCCAAAGAATTCGCGGTGTGCGTCTACCCACAATGGCGTGGCAGGAAAAAGCAGGGGAATCGCGCTAGAGGCCATCAGGTGCTCAATGGTGATGGGCTCAAACACGGCGCGCCGACCGGGGCGCTGCCAAGGCGTGCTGCGGGCATCGTTTTTGGTGTGGCAAAAAGTCCAATGGATGCCACTGCTGTAGCTCGATGCCGTCACCGCCAGCGCATGCAGCGCACCAGCAGCCAAAGCGGCCTCCACGCCCTCTAAGGGTATGGCGCGGTGCAGCGTATCCACCATGGGCATGGTGTCTAGCACCGCGCCATGCTTGCGGGTGCGCTGGTGCAAGCTCCAAGCTGCTGCCACTTTGCTGATGCGCACCCACGGCGACACATCCAAACGGTAGACATGCTCGGAGCGCAGTTTGCCCCAAAACGCGTGCAAGCTGTCGAATGCTTCCAATCCAGTGAGCGCCCTTCCCGCCAAAAAGCTGGCGTTCAGCGCGCCAGCCGATGTGCCCACCAAAATTTGGAACGGAAATGCATGGCTTTGCGCATTGCCAGCAGCATGGGTTTGCAAACCCAGCATGGCGCCAATGGCTTGCAAAGCGCCCGCTTGGTAGGCCGTGCGTGCGCCACCACCCATCAGCACCAGCGCAGTCAAAGGGTGTGTGGGGCGGGTAAGCCCTGCGTGAATCAGCGTGCTCAAAGTCATGGGGGGCTTTGCAGCGCAGATTTTTTTGTGCGAAGGCTTGAGGCTATTTGCCCACCAGCTCTTGCATGCGCTGTGCCTCAAAGCGCTGCGTAGTGGCTGCGTCTGTGGGCACGCAGTCAGACTTTTGCTGCTTGGCCAAGCTTTGTATGGTTTGCCACAGCAGGGTAATTTGCTCTTCTTGGCTGGCTGCGCTGTCAATCAGGCCGCGCAGGGCTTGGCTCAACGGGTCGTCGTTTTGCGTCACACCGTAGGCTGAAAAGCCCATTTTGGAGGCCACTTCTTCGCGCTTGGCATCGGTTTCAGCTTGGATAATTCGCGCAGGGTTACCCACTGCGGTAGCGCCTGCGGGCACAGGTTTGGTGACCACCGCATTCGAGCCCACCTTGGCGTTGTCGCCCACGGTGAAGCCGCCCAGCACTTTGGCACCTGCACCTATCACTACATTTTTGCCCAAGGTGGGGTGGCGTTTAGCGCCTTTGTAAAGCGCTGTGCCGCCTAAAGTTACGCCTTGGTAAATCGTGCAGCCATCGCCAATTTCGGCGGTTTCGCCCACCACCACGCCCATGGCATGGTCAAAAAACACGCATTGGCCTATTTTGGCGGCAGGGTGGATTTCAATGCCGGTGAACAAGCGCGTGAATTGCGAGGTAAAGCGCGCCAGCCATTTGAAGCCGTGGTTCCAAAACCAATGGGCTCTTCGGTGCAGCACCACGGCGTGCAAGCCCGGATAACAGGTCAACACCTCCCAAGCACTGCGCGCGGCAGGATCACGGTCAAGGATGCATTGGATATCGGAGCGGATTCGACTGAACATGGCTGATAGTGTAGCAATTTAGTCAGGTATCTGCCCACTGCGCGGTTTAGGGCTTGACTGAAGTGCGGCTTTGGCAATGCCGCGCAGGATGTGAACCTCCTCCTCGCGCAAGTCTGCACGGTTAAACAGCGTGTTCAAGCGTGGCATGAGTTTTTTCGGCGCTGCTGGGTCAAGGTACTTCAGATGCACCAGCGCCTCCTCTAGGTGCGCCAGCATACCTGCCACGGCGCGGGCATCGGCCAGCTTTTCAACTTGTTTGCCAGCTGATGGGTCGCTTGCGCCTGTTGGCTTGCTGTCTGAGGGCACAAGCGCAGCGCTGGCCGCTGCAATTGCACCGTCCATGCCAGCAAACCCGCCTAGCGCGAGCCGCCACTCATAGGCAATGAGCTGCACCGCGGCCCCCAAATTGAGCGAGCCGAACTTGGGATTGGTAGGAATCTGCAAAGCCACATGGCAGCGGTACACGTCTTCGTTTTTCATGCCATAGCGTTCTGAGCCAAACATAAAACCGATATTTTGAGAATTTTCAGCCAAATATCGGCGTGATATGGTCATATCGCGCTCTTTATTTAGGAGCAATTCAAAATGTGCACGGGGCGAGCGTGTGGGCGGCCCAAAATCGCGCGCCGTCATGGCTGTGGCACACAAATGCGTCAAACCATCCAGCGCCTCGTCCAGCGTGCCCACAATCCGCGCCTTGGCCAGCACGTCCAGCGCCCCGCTAGAGCGCTGAATCGTCTCCTCCCGGCGCAGCACATTGTCCCAGCGCGGCGCTACCAACACCATGTCGTCAAAGCCCATGACTTTCATGGCACGCGCCGCCGCGCCCACATTGCCTGCGTGGGAGGTGTCGATGAGGATGAAGCGGGTGGTCATGGTGGTTTAAGTTAGCACATACTCAGATATTTGGCCACGCCTTGAATTAGGCGCTTTGAGAAGGCGCTTTCATTGGCGGCATGAATAGCAGAAAGTGGTTTTTTAGAAATCAAACTCAAAAAATGAAAAAGCCACCTCGTGGTGGCTTTTACGCCCTAAGCCAGAGCCAACTGAATGACACCGCTGAGGGACTGTACAGGTAAATTTTAACCCAAATAACAACAGTATGAGGACAAGCGCATGTACGCCTCGGCGCTGCAATTGGACGACTTCGCGGCCAATACTGCTCGCTTGGAGCCTCTGAGTTGCTGGGTTGCGCGCCCGAGCAGCGTTTTGGTTATCCCGCTGATTTGCGCGCCCGAGCAGCGTTTTGGCTATCCCGACGCGCCCTCATGCGGTGGGTACACCGAAATCGGTCGGTC
>JAYTMT010000293.1:0-5216 GCA_043728315.1 Polaromonas sp.
CGAGTTAGGCCGTTTCCCTCCATTTGTTCGAAAAAACCAGCTCCCCCGAAGGGGCCAGCGATCCGTTTGCGCGTTGGCACAGCGCTCGCTTGGCCGCAGATGTGACCAAGCTGGGCAAGAACCCTTCGACAAGCTCAGGACGAACGGAAAAAAAGTTGCCAAGCTAGGCCAAGAACCCTTAGATAAGCTCAGATCGAACCAGCGCCTTATTTCTTAGCCTTGTACAACGCAATCGACTTGGCCAAATCCACATATTCTTCGCAGGTTTTGTTGCCGCACAAGCTGGCCAATTGCGCCAAATGCTTTTCGGCGTCAGCAGGCTTTTTATCCATCAAATAGGCCTCGCCAATGTACTCGTGCGCGCCCAAATGCTTAGGGTCAAGCGTGAGCGCAGTTTTGTAGTGCTCAAAGGCTTTGGGCAAATTGGGGGATGCTTGTTTGCGGTAGCTGTAGCCAAGCAGGTTGTGCACATCGGCGTTTTTCGGGTCTTCTTTGGCTGCCAAATTAAGCTCAGCCAAGGCAAAGCGCCAATTTTTTGCCTTGATGGAATCACGCGCGGCTTGCAAGCGCTCGGTAGTGGTGGGCGCGGCTTGCGCCGCAGGCGGGGTGTCTGCGGCGTGGGCAGCGCCCAAGCTGAGCAACAAAGCGATGGCAGTGAAGCGGTGCATAGATATTTGTCCTTAAAAATTATTTCGAGTGCTTGTAGGCAGAAAAGTTCAGCCAAGCCAAGCCAAGCTAGGTTTAGGTCTTGTTCTTGTTCTGAGTCAAGCTCAAGCAGCATTGAACCAAGCTCACACCGGCGTGAGCTTGGCCACCGACAGCGCCAACCATTTGATGCCATGCCGCGCAAACTTGACCTGCGCGCGTGCATCGTCGCCTGCGCCGTCGATGGTAATCACCGCGCCTTCGCCAAATTTGTTGTGAAAAACCTGCATGTCCGCGCGAATGCCGTGCGTAGCCGCAGGTGGGTTCTTTTGCACGATATTTGCAGAAAAATTGCCCGATGTCAGCGTCCCACTGTCATACTTTGCTACTGAATTAGAAGCGTTATTCGACGCGTTGGAGGTTCTGCCATATTGTCCATAGCCAGTGCCAAATCCAGCGCTGGCGTTAAATCCTGAGCCGAATCCGGCGTTTTTGGGGCTTAGCCATTTGAGACAGTCTTCGGGCAGTTCTTCAAAAAAGCGGCTCTTGAGGTTGTAGCGGGTTTGGCCGTGCAGCATGCGGGTTTGGCTAAAGCTCAGGTACAGGCGCTTGCGGGCTCGGGTGATGGCCACGTACATCAGGCGGCGCTCTTCTTCTAGGCCTTCGTGGTCGCTCATGGAGTTCTCATGCGGGAACAAGCCCTCCTCTAGCCCCGTGATGAACACGCAGTCAAACTCTAAGCCTTTGGACGAATGCACCGACATCATTTGCACTGCATCTTGCCCCGCCAGCGCTTGGTTGTCGCCCGACTCCAAGGCTGCGTGGGTTAAAAAGGCAGCCAGTGGTGACATGGTCTCCCCTGTGTCTTCGTCGAATATTTCGCTGATTTTCTCGCCTGTGCTGGGTGAATTGGCTTCCAAACTGGCATCCACACCTTGGCTGGCAGGGCTTTGGCTCAAGCCGCCTGCGTTCAGCTTGGGCGCAGTCACCATCGGCGCATTCATCATAGGCGAATTAGCCACTTCGTCCACAGGCAGTGCCACCGCGTCGCGGCCAAAGCCTTCTTGGGTGACAAAGCTCTCGGCTGCGTTCACCAGCTCTTCCAAGTTTTCTACGCGGTCAGCGCCTTCTTTGTCGGCTTTGTAGTGCTCTAGCAAACCGCTGTGTTGCAACACCAAATCGATGATCTCGCGCAGGGTGAGCCCGGCCGTTTGCTCGCGCAGCACATCCAGCTTGGCCACAAATGCGCCCAGACTTGCACCCGCCTTGCCCTGCACAATGCTCACCGCGTCGTGCAGCGAGCAGCCGCTGGCGCGCGCTGCGTCTTGCAGCTGCTCCAAGCTGCGCGCGCCAATGCCGCGCGGGGGGAAGTTCACCACGCGGCTAAAGCTGGTGTCGTCGTTGGGGTTCTCTAGTAGGCGCAGATACGCCAGCGCGCTTTTCACCTCGGCGCGCTCAAAAAATCGCAGCCCGCCATACACGCGATACGGCACACCCGCCGTGAACAGCGCGGTTTCTATTACGCGGCTTTGCGCATTGCTGCGGTAGAGCACCGCAATTTCTTTGCGCGGCGTGGCGGCTTGCGTGCCCTGCTCACGCGACAAATGACGCACCTCGTCCACCAGCCACTGCGCTTCGGCAAAATCGCTGTTGTTTTCCATCACCCGCACGGGCTCGCCCGCGCCCTGCGAGGTGCGCAGGTTTTTGCCCAATCGCTTGGTGTTGTGGCTGATCAGCTGGTTGGCGCTGTCTAGTATGTTGCTGTAGCTGCGGTAGTTTTCCTCTAGCTTGATCTGGTGGCGCACATTGAATTCGCGCACAAAATCTGCCATGTTGCCCACCCGCGCACCGCGAAAGGCGTAAATGCTTTGGTCATCATCGCCCACGGCGAATACGCTGCTCAGGCTTGATGCGTTCGCTACACTTTGCGCAGCAGACCCAAAACCTGCAAACATTTTCAACCACGCATATTGCAGCTTATTGGTATCCTGAAACTCATCCACCAAAATATGCCGAAAGCGGCGGTTGTAGTGCTCGCGCAGGGGCGCATTGTCGCGCAAGAGCTCGTAGCTGCGCAGCATCAGCTCGGCAAAATCCACCACGCCTTCTTTGGCGCATTGCGCGTCATAGATCTCGTACAGCTCCACTTTTTTACGGGTTTCTTCGTCAGCGGCCTTGATGTCTTTGGGGCGGTCGCCACTGTCTTTAGCGCCTGATATGAAATACTGCGTTTTCTTAGGCGGGTAGCGCTCGTCGTCGATGTTGAATTGTTTGTACAGCCGCTTAATCGCCGAGAGCTGGTCTTGCGTGTCCAAAATTTGAAAGCTTTGCGGCAGGCCCGCCAGCTTGTAATGCGCCCGCAAAAATCGGTTGCACAGCCCATGAAAGGTGCCAATCCACATGCCGCGCACGTTCACAGGCAGCATAGCACCCAGCCGCGTGACCATTTCTTTGGCCGCTTTGTTGGTAAACGTCACCGCCATCAGCCCGCCGGGCGACACGTGGCCGTTTTGCAGCAGCCAGGCAATGCGCGTGGTGAGCACCCGCGTTTTGCCCGATCCCGCGCCCGCCAAAATCAGCGCATGGTCATTGGGCAGCACCACGGCAGCCAGCTGCTCCGTATTGAGCTGGTGTAAGAGCTGGGGCGTGGGCGCGACCAAAGGCAGAGCCGAGGGCTGGACTGAACTAGCAGGCGCGCCCGAAGGCAGACCCGAAAGAACACCAGATTTGTGGGAAACTTCATTAAACATATGCCCCGATTGTAGAAAGCCCCCAGCCATGCCGCGACTTATTGCCAAGTTTCTTTCCAAGTTTCCATCCAAGTTTCTTACTGCGCAATCTTCTGTGGCGCTGCTGGCGCTCGGTTTGGCAAGCCTTGCAAGCACTGCACAAGCGCAATCATCGTGTTCGAGCGACAAACAGCCGCCCGCCACGGTGCTTATAGAGCGATTTTTGATGGCTGATTGCGGTGATTGTTGGGGGCAAGCCCCTGCGCAATCGCCATCCGCTCTTGCATCGGACAAAGCTTTGGCAAAATCGCCCGGCCAAGCCGCCACTCGTGCTATTTTGCTTGACTGGATAGTGCCAACCAATAACGACGACGCAGCTTTGTCAGCCGCCGCCGTGCGCGACAGCCTCACCCGCTTGGGCAACGCCAAGCCGCCTGCGGGCCAAACGCTGGAGCGCAACAAAGCCATCGCGCAAACCCACTCAAAGCCCCAAGCCAGAGGGCTAAATATACCCAAAATGCCCAGCGTGCGCCTGCGCGTAGCCCACGGCCTAGGTTTCAACGGCTACATCGGCACATCAATCGGCCTATACAGCAGCGCCAACAGTACGCAAGCGCTCAAAAACTGGCCCCAAGGCTTAACAGCCCATATCGCCTTGGTAGAAAATCTGCCCGCAGGCGCCGAAGGCAGCGTCATGCCCCGAAATTTAGTAAGAAACTACCAAATGTCAGCGTTAAATGGTCAAACCATGCTCTATAAAAAGGAGCGAGAAGGTGAACAAATCTTCTTCGACTCCCGCCCCTTGAGTGTGCCCGAAGGCGCAAAACCCGAGCGCCTAGCCGTGGTGGGCTGGCTGGAGGATGCACAGGGGAATGTGCTGCAGGCGGTGGGGTCGAAGTGCGCTGTGCCTTTATGACATCCGATTTGAACTAGGATTTACTGAATCTCGATGCCGTGCTTGATGAAGGAGATGATGCGAATCTCGCATCGTTCAAATAACTTGACAAACTAATTTTTGTTACTACAATAAAGCACCATGACAATAATGCTCGAATGGGATGACAACAAGCGTTTGGCCAATTTGGGCAAACACCAGCTTGATTTCATAGACGCAGTGCTGGTGCTGGGCAGCGCCTACCGTCTGGATGTGGACAGGCAGAGCAAAGGCGAATTGCGAATACTCTCGTTTGCCTATGTGTTCGATGTGCTGGCAGTTTTGACCGTGGTTCACACGGCGCGAGGCGATATACAGCGCGTGATCAGTTTTAGACCCGCAAGCGACGAAGAAAGGCAGACTTACCATGAATGGCTCGAACATGACTTCAATGGCTATTGAACAAGCCCGCAGCGCCAGCCTAGCTGGGCGCACGCAAAGCGACTTTGCCGCTGCAAAGGCCAGTGCGCCCTATGTGTGGGACGGATTGGACGAAGACGAGCGCCCGCTCTCTGCTGATGGCATGCGCGCTGGCATGGCCGCCAACCTGAAACGCCGAGGCCGCCCTGTAGGCAGCGCCAAAGACTCTACAACCCTGCGCATTGACCGCGACGTGCTCAATGCATTCAAGGCCAGCGGAGCAGGCTGGCAAACTAAGATGAATGCAGCACTGAAGGACTGGCTGCGCACACATGCAGTGACTTGATATTTATAAGAAATTGGTGCAATGTCACCGCCATGTGGTCATATGCCACTATAAAAAATAGAGTGATTGAAAAACTATCCACCTAGGCTGCCACGGCGCTGCAATTGGATGGGACGGCGCAGCGGCATAAAGGGGGAGCCCGAAGGGCGGAGGACAGCCGCGGAGTTGAGTGCGCCGCCGAGCTGATCCCGTGAAATATCCA
>JAYTMT010000294.1:0-22355 GCA_043728315.1 Polaromonas sp.
CCCCCAACAGCCCAACCTCACGGCAGTATGTACTATGACAGGATTGGTGGAAATGTCCATGAGATTGAAGATACAAGAATGTTCATCTGTCTGAGCCCGTAGGGCGAGTTATGAACATTCCCCCCATTTGTTCAAAAAAATAAGCTCCCCCGAAGGGGCCAGCGATCCGTTTGCGCGTTGGCACAGCGCTCGCTTAGCCGCAGCACTGACCAAGCTGGGCATGAACCCTTCGACAAGCTCAGGGCGAACGGAAAAATAGTGACCAAGCTGCGTGGTTCTCACCCATGCCTCACAAAACGTCGCCCTGCGGCGAAACGGGTGGAAAATATTTCAGCCAAACGTGGCGGGCAATCCGCCCAAATGTTGGAACATGGCGCTGTCGTCTAGGTCTGCCAGACCAGCCGCTGCGGCTTGGGCAAATGCGGCGCTGGCCGCCAGCCCTAATGGAGCCGTGTAGCCCACTGAACTGGCCGCCTCTATGGCCAAGCGGGTGTCTTTTTCTAGCAGCGTCATGTGGGCGCGGGGGGCGTAGTCGCCTTGCAAGGCGCGCTGCATGCGGTCTGAGCCTATCCAGCTTTGGCCGCTGGATTGCTCGATCACGGCCAGCGTAGTGGCAAGGTTTAGCCCCATCTTTTGGGCCAGTGCCAGCGCTTCTGCTGCGCCCACCAAATTGATGCCAGCCAACAAGTTATTCACCAGCTTGGTGCGCGCCGCATCGCCCACACGGGTGCTGATGCGAAAAACCTTGCTGGACAAAGCCTCTATTAGCTGGCGCTGCCCCTCAAACACATGCGCTGGGCAGGCCAGCATAAGGCTCATAGAGCCGTCAGCGGCACGTGCAGGTCCTCCCGACATGGGAGCGTCGATGGTGTGCACACCTATGGCGGCCAGCTGCTGGGCAACCTGCTCCACACTGGCGGGGCTTAAGGTGGGGCAGAGCAAGACCACATCGCCCGCGCGGGCGCTGTTGGCCAAACCTTGGAGGCCAAACAGCACCGCTTGGGTTTGGATTGCGTCTACCACGCAGATGATAAATACTCTGTTTTCAATAGCGCAGTATGACGGCATGGCGCTGACATTGGCATTTTTTTCTGCAAAATACTGGGTTTTAACTGGGTCAATGTCACACACAGTGACGGGCCAGCCCCGGGCCAACAAATTGAGTGCCATGGCACCGCCCATATTGCCCACACCGATGATGGCGACTGCGTTGCCAGCCCGTGCACCTAAGGCTGCGCCGGTGCCTGCTGCCTTGGCCTGTGCAGTAGGAGGGGCTGTTGCGTCCATGCTTTTTAAGCTGTGTATTTCAACATGAAATCATTACGATTGCACCAAGCGCCGCGCCTTGGCAATCGACATCAAAATGCCAATGCCCATGCCCAGCGTGACCATGGCTGTGCCGCCGTAGCTGACAAAAGGAAGTGGCACGCCGACGACGGGCAGAATACCGCTGACCATGCCCATGTTGACAAAGGCGTACATGAAAAATATGAGGCTCACAGCGCCAGCGAGCAGGCGCGAGAACAGGGTGGGTGCCTCTAGCGCTATAGCCAGCCCACGCAGCACTAAAAACACAAAGCTAGCAATCAGGAACAGATTGCCCAAGAGCCCGAATTCTTCGGAGTAAGCGGCAAAAATAAAGTCGGTGGTGCGCTCGGGAATGAACTCTAGATGGGTTTGCGTGCCCTGCATGAAGCCTTTGCCAAAAAGGCCCCCAGAGCCGATGGCAATCATGCCTTGGATGATGTGAAATCCTTTGCCCAGTGGGTCACGGCCGGGGTCGAGCAGGGTGCAAATGCGCTGCTGCTGGTAGTCATGCAGCACGCTCCAGCGCACGCCGTCGGCGCACAGGCGGGGCTCAAAAAACACCAGTAAAAAGATGCCTATAAGGCCTAACAATACGGGTGGAAAGATGAGCTTCCAGCTCAATCCTGCGAAAAATATGACGAATAGACCTGCCGATAACACCAAAATTGCCGTGCCTAAATCGGGCTGTTTGACAATCAAGCCCACCGGCACAGCCAGCAAGCAAGCGGCCACCAAATAGTCCAGCGGGCGCAGTTGGCCTTCGCGCTTTTGAAACCACCAAGCGAGCATCAGGGGCATGGCAATTTTGAGGATTTCGCTGGGCTGGATGACTATGCCTACATTCACCCAGCGGCGCGCGCCTTTTTTGGTGATGCCAAATACCGCCACGGCGACCAGCAGGATGACACCGATGGTGTAGAGCGGCACGGCAAAGCGCATGAGCCGCTGGGGCGGGATTTGCGCCACAACAAACATCACGGCGGCGGCAATCAGCATGTTGCGGGAATGGTCTATGAAGCGGCTGCCGTGGTCAAAACCCGTGGAATACATGGTGACCAAACCGGCGCAGGCCAACAAAATGACGGCAAATGCCAACAAGGCATCAAATCCGCGAAACAGGGGCGTGCTGCGCTGCCAGAGGCTGGGGGTGTCAAATACGGCGGGCATGGTGAGGGTGGGGATGCTGTGTAACGGGCCCGCTTGGTGCGCGCCTGTGGCTCGTAATTATCGCCTGTTAGGCTTGCGTGCTTGGCGCTGTGGGGGAATCTGCATGGAAATCTTGGCAGGCTATGTGGATGGTCAGCCCAAACGAGGGCAGCTTAGCGGGCCAGGTTGCGCCATTTTGCGCAGTGGTGGCTGCGCTGGTGGACGCTGTTCTGGCAACGCTTGCTGCGGCATTCGTGTTCAGGCCAGTGCTGGCGCTTGTAAGGCGTGCACCCACGGCGCTGGCGCGCAGCTGCCATGCGCTGGGTATGTCATGCGCAAAAGCCGGCTCTGAGCAAACCAAGCCAATGCACAGGACTTGGCTGCTGGCGCTGGCCTGCACGCGCAGGCTGGCGCCAGCGCTTTGGGCCACAGCGGCGGTGATGGCCTCAAACAGCAGCTGCTGGAGCTGGCGCATGGCATCGGGTCCATGGCGCGCAAGCACGGGCAGCAGGTCCACCTGCCACTGCAGTGCAATGCCTGCGCTGGCCAAGCGCGGTGACAAGCGGTAGCGCAAGTTGGCAAGCAAAGCGGCCACGTCGCCAGCTGGCAGTTGCAGTGCGTCAATAGACAGCTTGAGCTGGTCTAGGCAACTGCGCAGGGTGTGCAGTACTTCTGGGGCACTGTGTTTGGCGCTGATTTGGCGCAGGGCCAGGCCTATGTGGCTGCCCACGCTGTCGTTCATGTCGCGCAGCACGCGGGCGCGCTCTGCGCTGCTTTCTTGCGCGCGGGCGGTGGCTTCTAATTGGGCGTAGTTGCGCTGCAAGGCCTGCTCTTTGTCGGTTACGCGCTGGGCCAAGGTGGCCATTAAATCTTGCACCTGCGCGGTGTCGGCCCTGAACCGCGCCAGCGTGATGGCCGCCACCGCCACGCCAAACAGCGTAGAGGCGTAGGCCCACCAAGGCGTGCTTGGCCAGTGGGCGCTCCATTGGCTGCTGTGCCAAGCCTGCCAAAGCGCGGCGCTGGCGCAGGCCAGCATGGCCAACACGGGACATGCCCAGTGCCATGCACTTTGCCCTGTAGCACCTGCTGGCTCGGCTGCACTGCTGGCCTTCCAGCACGCGCGCAGCGGTGACACGGCTATGCTGCATAAAAACACAACAGCCATGGCTACTGCAACCAGCAAGGCCAGTTGCACCAGAACTGCCCACTGCGGCCAAGCCAGCCACGGGCTCTCTAGCAGCAAATCGGCCAGCACCAGTGCCCACGCGCCTTCGCCCAGTGCCGCCCACAGGGTGAGGTGGTCGCGCTTGCTGCGGGCCAGCAAGTCTGGCGGCGGCTGGGTAAGCCACAACAGGGCCGACAAAAGCCCCACGCAGACGCTGAACACCAGTACCGCCAACACCCCCCACACGCGCCAGCGCTGCGCACTGAGGTAGTGCGCGGCTACTTCGCCCTGCGGTCCTACCACCACGGCCGACAGCCCGCCGCCGCGGCCTGCGTCAGCGTGCAGCACAATGCGCAGCAGATTATTGGCCTGCAAGAGCTGGGCAGGTATGGGCAGCAGGCGCGGGGCTTTGGCGTAATCGCTGGGCTGAGGCTCTGTGCGCATATTGCTTTGGGCGCGGCCGTGCACATTGCCTTGCATATTGCCTTGGGCAGACAGCAAGCTGCCGTTAAGCCACACCTCGTAAACCGTGCCTACGCGGGCCACAAACAGGGCATAGGGGAGCAGGCTTTGGCCTGCAAAGGCGGGGCTACTGCTACTGCTGGGCTGTGGCTCAGGGCTGAGCGCAAAGGCTATTTCAAACACCGCCTCGCCGCTGCTGCCAGGGTGCTGGGCATCCCATTTGTAGGGCAGGTCAACCGGCATGGCTTGGTGGGCGGGGCCAGCGTGGGGCGATGCGCGGACGATGGCTTGGGTCAACTCCTGCACCTGTGCATAGGCCGCACAGGGCAGCGCGAGCCACATGCATGCGGCAAAAAGCGCGGTAGCGGAGTATAAGCAGGTTTTCATACACTATACTTTAAATAGCACACTATGACCATATGACGCTGACATTGTGCATATTTTTCATAAAATATGCCATCTGAGCTGCACACAAGCACCTTGCAATGCGCAGCCGCTGGCCAAGCTGCTGCCGCTGGCATGCACCTGCCACTGCGCACCGATTGCCTGCGCACGCGCCCCCATGCTGCGCAGCCCCTGCCCTGCGCGCTGGGGCGTATTCCAGTCAAAACCAGCGGGCAGGCCTTGACCGTTGTCGCTCAGGGTGAGCGTGAGCACTGCGCCGCAGCGGGCGTGCACCATCACCTGCTTGGCCTTGGCGTGTTGCATGGCGTTAGACAACAGCTCGTACACCACAAACTGCAGCTGCTGCATGGCTGGGCGCTGCAAGCTGGGCAAAAGGGGCAGTTTGTCCACATCCCAGAGCAATTCAATGCCTGCTGCGCGCAGGCGGGGCTCGAGCCGGTAGCGCAGTGCGGCCAGCAGGGCAGCCAAGTCGCCTGCGGGCAAATCCAGTGCGTCTACCGAGAGCTTGAGGTGGTCCAGCGACTCTTGCAAAATGGGCAGCAAGGCGGCGGTGCGGTCTGCATCTGCATCTGCATCTGCATCTGCATCTGCATCTGCGTCTGCGTCTGCGGCTGCATCTGCGGCTGCATCTGCATTTGCATTTGCAACAGCGTTTTTGCTTTGCTGCGCCACGCTTGGCATTTGCAATTGCCCAATGGCAGTTGCCAAATGCGCTCCCACGCCGTCGTGCATGTCACGCAAAATGCGGCTGCGTTCGCTGCTGCGCGCCTGCGCCCGAGCGGCCTGCTCTATTTGCACAAAACTGGCGGCCAACTGGCTTTCTTTGGCGGCAATTTGGCTGCGCAGGCTCTGCGCCAGCGCGCTGGCTTGCATGCGCATGCTGCGAAAGCGCTGCACCACCAAAGCGGCCAGCGCTGCACAAAATAAAAAACTGGCATAGCGCGTGAACGCGGCATTGCCATACAGCTCGCCCAAAACATGCGAATACACACGCCCTGCCACCACCAGCAACACGCTGGCCGCCATGGCCAAGGCAAAAAGCTTGGCCGCACGCCAGCGGCTGCGCCACGCGGCCCATATGAAATACAGCGCATACAGCACAAAACCCAGCTTGATAGCGGCAATACTGGCCTGCCACAGCAAGGGCATTTTTAAAAAATACGCTAAAACCGCACTGCCAGTTTCAAAAACCACGCAAGCGGCTGCCAGCCCCACAGCGGGCGCGCCCACTGCTGGAAAAGGGCTGCCCAAAAGCCGCTGGCAAAACACCACCAGACAGGCCATATTGCAGCCATCGGCCGCCGCCACCACAAAGCCCCACCAGGGCCAAAGCAGTGGCGGCGTCTCTATGGATTCGGACAGCACCCTGAGCGCCCAGCCCAGCAAGGACAAAGTGGCCCAGCCATACAAGTGTTGCCCCTGTGGGTTTGGTGGGTTTGGTGGGTTTGGAGCATTGGGAAGAATAGGCATTGCCGCTGCCCAAGCGCTGCGCGGCTGCAGCACCCACAACGCGGCGGCCAGCAGTGCCGTAAAAAAACAAACCATAGCCACCACCTGCGCACTGGTAACCTGCTGCGCATAGGCGGCTTCATACATTGGCCGCACCTCGCGCTCCGGACCAATCAGCACGGCCGACAAGCCCGCACGCCGACCCGCGTCTGCCCGAATATGGATACGAAACAAATTCTGCGCGCCCAGCAGCCCTGAAGGTACAGTGAACAGTTGGGGCGTTTTGGCAAAATCACTGCCATTGAACTGCTCCAAATCGCCGCTGCGGGCCAGCAGCTGGCCATTAAGCCACACCTCGTAGGCATTGCCCGAGCGCGCTAAATACACGGCAAATGCCTCGCTGTGGGTTTGCTCCAAATCAAAGGCCAATTCAAACTCCGCCGTGCCCTGCGCAGTGGCATTGAGCGCATCCCAGCGGTAGGGCAACTGCACCGGGTAGCGCTCACTGCTGCCCCCCTGCGACACCTGCGCCTGCGCGTCGCGCAACTGCACCACCGCAGCAGTGCCAGCGCTGCTGGCCAGCAGTAGACCCAGCAGCAGCGCCCAGTGCAGAAAAACGGGCAAGAGCCTAATGCGCAGCATATGAAAAGGCATACTCCACGGCAGGGGCAAATCCAGTCTGGACATGGCAGTGGCTAAATTGGATGCCGTCCTACTTGCTGGGCATCGCCAGCAAGCCCAGCCGATGCGCCTCGTACACCGCCTCCGACCTGCTGTGCACTGCCAGCTTGGCATACAGGTGCTTGATGTGCGTTTGCACGGTGTACACGCTCACGATTTGCAGCTTGGCAATTTCTTGGTATGAAAAACCCCGCGAAACCAGCTCCAACACCTCCTGCTCGCGCACAGAGAGCATCGGGCGTGCTTCTTCTGCATCCACCGCATCCGCTTCTTTATTTGTAGCACTATATGACGTTATGACGCTGACATTGGCCAAATTTTCTGTATTTTTAATGATTTCAAGCGTTGGCACGGCTGGTGGGCGCACCATGGAGCGGTATTTGGCCAAAACCCGCCTTGCAATCATGGGCGATATGGGCGCTACGCCCGCTTTCAAGTCCAAAATCGCCTGTGCCACGTCGTCTGGCGCAGCGTCTTTGTGGATATAGCCCGCAGCGCCCGCCTCAATACTGGCCAGCACATTTTCTTCGTCGCCAAACATCGAAATCACCAGCGTTTCGCACTGCGGCTGCACCTGCATGGCCAGCGCTATCACCTCTAGGCCACTGCCATCGGGCAAACCCAAATCTGTCAGCAGCACATCCAGTCGCGCAGCGTGCACGGCATCGCCCAGCCACTGCCGCGCCTGCGCCACGCTGCCCACATCGGCCAGCAGCTCCAGCTGCGCACAAGCGCGCACGCTGCTGGCAAAAAACTCCCGCATCAAAACATCGTCCTCCACCACCAGCACACGCCAAGGTTTTTGAACGGGAGTTGGGAATGGTGCTTGCATAAAAAGTGCTTTCGTAGTGCGGCATGGGAATCAATGGAGTCTAGGATACCGGAAAGAGCGCGTGAACCCTGCTGATTTTCGCTTGCGCGCCTGTAAAATATAAACAATTACCGCAGCACGTAAACTGTGCTGGACAACACAGCCCGCCCATGCAAGCTCAAACACGAGTGAAACCCAAGGGAACGCCACCAGTCAACGCCATGCGATGGCTAGCGTGCTGCGTGCTTTGGCTGTGCCTGCTGCTGGCGGTGCCCGCATGGGCCACCATTCAGGCCAACAAAAACTTTAGCCCCGTCACCATCAATGCCTACGGCACGAGCACCTTGACCATTATTTTGTCCAACGACGTGGCCGCGCCAGCGCTCAACGCAAGCATGGCAGACAATTTTCCTACCAATTTGCAGCTGGCCAGTGCGGTGGCAAGCAACTCCTGCATGGGCAATTTAACCGATGAGTTGGGCAATCCCTTGGCCATTGGCGGCACTAAAGTTCGTTTGGCCAATGGAGTAGTGCCTGCGGGTGCACCGGGCGCACCTGTTACCTGCTCCATATCTTTCGTGGTTACCAACCTTGTTGCCAACGAATCACGCGTGAACTCGATCGGTGCCGGCTCTGTGAGCACCAGCCTTGGAGACAATGCT
Organism: Polaromonas sp.; assembly: GCA_043728315.1. Classification (GTDB taxonomy): domain Bacteria; phylum Pseudomonadota; class Gammaproteobacteria; order Burkholderiales; family Burkholderiaceae_C; genus JAAFIP01. The sequence continues at coordinate 8,090 of JAYTMT010000294.1, forward strand.
TTGCCAGCCAGCGCCACACTCAACACCAACCCGCTATCGCGCATCACTGTGGCCAAAACGGTAGCCCCCGCCTTCATCCACGGTGGTGGCACGGCCACCTACACCATACGGCTGACCAATCCTAATTTGATCACCGCCACCGCTGTTTCGTTCGTTGACAGCCTGCCTGCGAATCTGTCGATTACCAATGCCGCAGCGGTCACCAACTCCTGCGGCGGTACGGTAGAAAATAACCTCAACACGGCCTTGGTAGACGGCAACTCGGGTATCCGTTTAAACGGTGGCCAACTCAACCCCAATACCCCCTGTACGCTGAGTTTTCAAGTGCTGGCTTGGAACGACAGCGCAGCGGCTAACGGCAATGTGGCCAACACCGTGCCAGCCAATATTTCCAACGCACTGGGTTTGCTTAGCCTTGCAAGCGCAGTCAATATCAGTTTGCAAAGTGGTGGCGCAATCAGCAAGTCGTTTGGCCCCAATGTGGTTACGATTCCTGGCACGAGTTTGCTCACAGTCACCGCTTTCAACCGCAATTTAGCCACAGTAAGCAATGCCACCCTCACCGATACTTTTCCTGCTGGCATGACAGTGGCAGGCCTGCCCGTAGCTAGTCCAAGCTGTGGTGGTTTGGTGAATTTCACCACATCGGGTGGTGCGCCCGTGGTGATTGGCTCTGCATCGGTGCGGATGAATAATTTTGACATTCCAGCCGCTGCAAACGCCAATGGCGCTACGGGCAATTGCAGCTTCAACGTGCCCGTGCAAATTACCAATGAGCTGGTGTATAACAACTCCATTCCAGCTGGTCGCTACGGGCCCGGGCTGCCATTTTTCGCAGCTGCAAATGCGACTTTGCAAGGCATTGCCGATATCTTTGGCAGCAAAGCATTCGCGCCTAACACGCGCGTGTCTGGCGGCACCACCAGCCTTGTGGTCACCCTTACCAACTACAGCGCAGCCTTTGCCAACAGCGTGGCCTTTACTGACCGCTTAACCAGCATGTCTGCCTCAGGTTCGTTCACGGTAGCCGCACCGGGCAACATCAGCAGCAACTGCGGCGGCACAGTAACCACAGCAGTGGGCAGCACCAGCTTCACGCTCACCGGAGGCGGCATCAACGGGCTGGCCAATTGCCAAATCACAGTACCTATCGCCATTGGCACAGCAACAGTTGCAGGCAACTACGACAACACCATACTCGCCGGTTCTGTGACCTCGGGCGTAGGTTCAAACGCTTTCGCTTTCGCAGGTAGACTAACCGTACAAAACCCTTTGTCGGTAGCCAAAACACTGTTGCCAAGCACCATCGCACCGGGCAACACCACCCTGCTGACCATCACCCTCATCCGCAACCGCGTCTCTGGCGCGCCAGACCTCACGGGCTTGGCCTATACCGACACACTGCCTACTGGCATGATTGTGGCTACCCCGCCCAACCTGTCCAACAACTGCGGCGGCACTGCCGCTGCCGACGCTGGCGCTGGCACGGTCACCTTGTCTGGCGGCTTGCTCACGGGGCTGGCTACCACCTGCATTGTGCGGGTCTCGGTGCAATCGAGTGCCAGCGTCACCAATACCATTGGCATAGGCGGCGTCACCAGTGACCAAGGCTTGAGCAACCGCGTAGCAGCCAGTGCAGCGCTGACCATCGGCGCGGGTGCGCCCAATGTGGTTTTGAACAAAGAATTCATCCCTGATGCCATCAGTGGCGGCGGCGTTGCCAGACTGCGCATCATTGTCAATAACAACGCCTCGGGCGCAATCGCCTTGACTGGCGTGAATTTGAACGATGTATTCCCAGGCGGCGGTACGCCCTTGTTTGCAATTTCCAGTGCGCCAAGTCCTGCGGTCACAGGATCTGTAGGCTGTGCAGCAGGCACTTTCAACGCCGTACCGGGCTCCACCACTTTCAGTTTTTTCAATGCCTCGGTGCCAGCCGGGGGCAGTTGCGCATTTGCGGTCAATGTGCTCAGCGGTTTTGCGGGCAGCCACAACAACGTCATACCCGCGGGCACGCTCACCAGCGCGCAGGGCGCTACCAATGACAATATTGCTTCTAAGTCATTGATTGTGAATTTGGCTTTCAATATTGGCAAATCTTTTGCGCCCAACCAGATCACCACGGGCCAGCAATCGACTCTGAGTTTGGTGATTTTGAACACCACCAATGACCTGATCACAGGTTCAGCACCCATGTTTCGTGATGTCATGCCCGCCCAAATCACCGTGACTGGCCCTTTGAGCACCGACTGCACGGGCGCAGGCATCACCGCCACAGCGGCTGTGGGCGCGCGCACCATCACGGTCAGTGGCGGGGTTTATCCGCCCAACACTTTGTGCACCGTATTTGTTCCCGTTATTTCAAATACAGCAGGCGCTTGGGTCAACTCCATTCCCGCAGGCTCGGTGTCCACATTGAACGGCATTGCCAACAGCTCTGGCACCACAGACACCTTGGTGGTGCTGGCTAAACCCACAGTTACCAGCAAAACCTTCGTGCCCAGCTCTGTTGCCATAGGCGGCGTGAGTGCGGTCACCATCACCATCAACAACCCCAATTTGGCGGCCACACTTCCCGGTGGCCTCACAGGTGCATCGTTCTCCGACAATCTGGTGGGCATGGCAGCCGCAGGCGCACAAACTGTGGCTGGCAGTTGCCTCAACGCTGGCACGAATTTTTTGAACAACGGCGACACCGCGATCAATATCAGCAACTTGACCCTGCCCGCAAACAACTGCACCATTATTTTTAATGTGACGGGCAATACAGCAGGCACCTGGACCAATACAGTCACCGGAGTGACCACCGTGCAAACTGGCGCACCGCCCGCAAACAGCGTCTCGGCCACGCTCACCGTGCTCACCCCGCCGAGCATTGCCAAGCAATTTACCACTACCAGTTTAGAGCTATCCGCCACCAGCAGCCTCAGCATCACCTTGACCAACCCCAACAACGTGACCCTCACGCTGGGCAATCCCGGCTTTACCGATGTATTTCCCAGCAGCCCAGCGCAGATGAGTCTGGCCGATACCGCCACCACCAGCAGCTGCATCGGCGGCATTATCAACAACAGCCTCAACACGGCATTGGCCGTTGGCAATGTGGGCATCCGCTACAACAACGGTGCAATAGCCCCGCTGAGCAGTTGCAGCATATCGGTAGTGGTAAGCGCCAATGCGCCAGGCACCTACACCAATGTCAGCAGCGTGCTGGCCAGCACCAATGCAGGCAGCAGCACGATGACGGCCAATGCCCAAATGGCCTATGTGCAGCCCACAGCCGATTTGCGCATCAGCAAAACCAACGGCGTGAGCAGCGTAGTGGCTGGCGGCACCACAGCCTTCACCCTCACCATGGCTAATTTTGGGCCCTACCCTGCCGACAACACCGTGGTCAAAGACCCTGTGGCCACGGGTCTTGTGTGCACCAGCATCAGCTGCGACCCCGCCGAAGCCGTGGGCGGCGCAGTTTGCCCAGTGGCAGGCGTGGCCTTGTGGCAATTGTCTATTGGCAATCTGCAAAGCAATGGCATACGCATCCCCAGTTTCCCTGCCGGCGCTTCCTTGAAATTTGTAGTCAATTGCGACATCAGCGCCACAGGCCGTTAAACAGCGGTTTTTGCTACTTTTTTTGCATTTCTTTGTAACTTGCACACTGCCCCGCCCGGCAGCCCGTGCCTTGCTGCGACAATACCGCCCATGCATGTATTATTTGAAGAAAGCGGCAAGTTTCTCGGTGGCCGCATCCTGTCGGAGGCTGAGGCTTCCCTGCAAGTCGAGCTCGATTCTGGCAAACGCGTCAAACTCAAAGCGGCTCTTGCCCTGCTGCGCTTTGAAAAGCCCAGCCCAGCCGAGTTGATCGCCCAGGCCCAAACCCTTGCGCAAAGCATTGAGCTGGATTTGGCATGGGAGTTTGCCCCGCAAGACGAGTTCAGTTATCCCGAATTGGCACATGAGTATTTCAGTGCTAAGGCCAGCACACTGGAGCTGGCTGCCACCTTGATGCGCCTGTATGAAGCGCCGCATTATTTTCGCCGCGCAGGCAAAGGGCGCTTCAAAAAAGCCAGTGCCGAGGTGATCGCGCAGGCGCTGGCCGCCATCGAAAAGAAAAAACAAACCACTGCGCTGATTGCCGACTGGACGGCCCAGCTTAGCCAAGGCACCTGCCCTGCACCCATTGCCGACCAGCTCTACAAAATTTTGTTCAAACCCGACAAAAACGCCCCTGAATACAAAGCCGTGGTGGAGGCCAGCCGCGCTACCCACACCGCGCCGCTGCTGCTGCTTAAAAACGCGGGGGCTATCGCCTCGCCTTATGCCTTCCATTGGCAGCGTTTTTTATACGATGTGTTCCCCAAAGGCGTGGGCTTTCCCGCACTTGATGCGCCACAAATCACCGACGAGCTGCCGCTGGCTGCGGTGCAGGCATTCTCCATAGACGACAGCAGCACCACTGAAATTGACGATGCCCTGTCGGTGCAGGGCTTGGGTACAGACACGGTTACCGTGGGCGTTCACATTGCTGCGCCTGCGCTGGCTATCAAGCCCGGCTCGGCGGCCGATGCCGTGGCGCGCGCGCGCTACTCCACGGTCTATATGCCTGGCCACAAAATCACCATGCTGCCCGATGCCGTAGTGCAAACCTACACCCTCGGTGCGGGCAGTGCCCGGCCTGCGGTGTCTTTGTATGTGGCCTTCGACGCGGCCACTTTAGAGATCAAAAGCACCGAAACCAAGCTTGAGCGCGTGCCCATAGAGGTGAATTTGCGCCATGACCAGCTCGATGCCATTGTGACCGAAGAAAGTTTGCTCGATACTGCTTATTTTGAAAAAAATACGACAGTGTCAGCGTATTATGGTCATAGTTCGCTATCATTTTTATACAAACTTGCCAAGCACCTTAAAGCGCAACGCGAAGTGGTGCGCGGCAAACCCGAAATTTTTAACCGCCCTGATTACAACTTCAAACTGCTGGATGTGCACGCTGCCATCAAGGGCCATGAAACTGTAGAAATCAGCACCCGCATGCGCGGCGCGCCGCTGGATTTGATTGTGGCCGAGGCCATGATTATGGCCAACAGCACTTGGGGGCAATGGATGGCATCGCTGGGAGTAGCGGGCATTTACCGCAGCCAAGCCAGCCTAGCGCCGGGCGTGAAGGTGCGCATGGGCACAAAGGCCCTGCCCCATGCGGGCATTGGGGTCAAAAGCTACGCTTGGAGCAGCTCCCCACTGCGCCGCTACACCGATTTGGTCAACCAATGGCAAATCATTGCCTGCGCCAAACACGGCCAAACTGCCGCGCTGGCTGCGCCATTCAAATCCAAAGATGCCGAGCTTTTCAGCATCATTTCGGGTTTTGACGCGGCCTACAGCGCCTACAGCGGCTTTCAAAACCAAATGGAGCGTTACTGGACCCTGCAGTACCTGCGCCAACACCACATCAGCGATTTAGTGGTGTCGGTGGTGAAATCGGACGGCGCTGCCGTGATTGTGCGCGCCGACGACCTGCCCTTGGTGTTCCCCGTGCTGGGCGCTGGCGACCTGCCACGCGGGGCTAAACTGCGTGTGAAACTGGGTGCCATTGACGACATTGCACTGGACATTTCCGGCACGGTGCTTGAACGCTTGGATGCCAGCTTAGAAGCCTCTATGCAAGAGGCCAGTGACGACGACGGTGAAGAAACAGGCGCAAGCGGACTGAATATCGCCATGGATGTTGAAAGCCTTGAGGGTGAAAAAACTGGTGAAAACACAGGCGAAATCACTGGCGAAAACGCAGATGAAAAAAGCGCCGATGCTGTAGCCAATCCGCAAGAGATGCGCGCTCAATCGGTGCTGCAAGCATAGTTAATGCAGCACCCCAAACCAAGCCCCAGCCGCTGCCCGCACTTGCCACCCAGTCCCCTTTAAAATAAGCCCGTGACCTTCACCCTGCCCAGCCTTCGCAATATTTCCACATTGTCTTGGGCACTGGGGATTTCGGTGCTGGTGCATGCGGCTCTGATCACGGTGCGCTTTGTGGATCCTGAGCGCTTTAACCGTGTTTTCCAAGACACGCCGCTGGAAGTGATCTTGGTCAACAGCAAATCCAACGAGCGACCCGAGGTGGCAAAGGCCATAGCGCAGAGCTCTTTGGCTGGCGGTGGCGAACTAGAAAAAGGCCGTGCCACCACGCCCTTGCCGCCCTCTGCTTTGTCTGAAATTGGCGACTCCACCGAAGACGCGCAAAAAAAAGTAGACGCCATGCAGGCCCAGCAAACCCTGCTGCTCACGCAAATCAAAAAACAACTTGCCGCCTTGCCTGCGACAGAGCCTAAGCAAAACACGCCCAACGCCGAAAGCGCGCAGCGCGAGGAAAAGCGCAGGCAACTGCTCAAACTGCTGGCCGAAATTGAGCGGCGCATCAACGAAGAAAACGCCAGACCTAAAAAACGCTACATCAGCCCCGCCACACGCGAAGAGGTGTATGCCATTTACTACGACGGACTGCGCCGACGCATTGAAGACAAAGGCACACAAAACTTCCCAGAAGCAGCAGGCAACAAGCTTTATGGCGAGCTCACCATGATTGTGACCGTGAACTTTGACGGCCGCGTGCTCAGCACCGAGGTGGTGGAAACATCGGGCAACCTCACGCTGGACCGGCGCGCCCAAGCAATTGCCCGCAGTGCCGGGCCCTTCGGGCGTTTCAGCGATGCCATGCGCGCCCGGGCCGACCAAATCGTGGTAGTTTCGCGCTTTAAGTTCACCCGTGACGAAACGCTTGAAACCAAGCTCACCAACCAATGATGCCCAGCGCGAAATCTGGTTTTATATCCCCCTTTTTGTCCTCTGTTGGGCGCTGGCTGGTATTGCTGGCGCTTGGATTTGTGTGCTTGCAGTTGTTTTTTGTGCTGCGCATTGCGGCCATGCTGGTTATCAACCCCGAGTCCAGTGCTTTTGAGCGCTCCGAAGCCTACCGCTTGGCTTTGCAAGGCGAGTCCATGTGGCGCCAGTCATGGACACCGTATGACAGCATCTCCGACAACCTCAAGCGCGCCATCATCGCCAGCGAAGACGGAGATTTTGTCTACCATGACGGCGTGGAATGGGAGGCCATAGAAAAAGCCTGGGCTAAGAACGCCAAATCCGAACAGCGTGTACAAAGCGCGGGCAAATCTAAAGGCAAAGCAGCCAAAATCGTCGGCGGATCGACCATTACCCAGCAACTGGCCAAAAACTTGCTGCTCTCAGGCGAGCGCCATCTATGGCGCAAAGGCCAAGAATTCGTACTCAGCATGGCGCTGGAGACTTTTTTAACCAAGCGCCGCATTTTAGAAATTTACCTCAACCATGTGGAATGGGGCCAAGGCGTGTTCGGCGCGCAGGCTGCTGCCCAGCGCTATTTCAAAAAGAATGCCGCCCAGCTGAGCCCCCTAGAAGCAGCCAAGCTGGCCGTGATGCTGCCACGGCCGAAGTATTTTGAGAAAAACCTGCAATCGGCCTACTTGAACGGCCGCGCCCAGACCATCAGCGCCCGCATGGCAGATGCACAGCTGCCATGACGGCTTTGCGCTAACCCACGTTATCATAGGCCTATGCGTGCAAAATTAATGGGTTGGTTTTTATTAGGTCTGGTGCGTTTTCTCACGGGTGCGCAAGCGCGTTGGGTGGGCTGCCCGCCCAAGGCTGAGCAACGCATTTACTTTGCCAACCACCAAAGCCATATCGACCTAGTGATGATTTGGGCGGCACTGCCGCAAGAGTTGCGCAGCATCACCCGCCCGATAGCAGCCAAAGACTATTGGACCAAAACGCCTTTTAAGCAGTGGCTCACCACCGCCGTTTTTCATGCCATTTACGTGGACCGTGAGAAAAAAGAAGGTGTAGACCCCTTGGAGCCCTTGATAGCTGCCTTGGGCCAAGGCGATTCAATTATTTTGTTTCCAGAGGGCACGCGTGGGCACGAAGAAGACCCCCAGCCCTTCAAAGCTGGACTGTATAACTTGGCGCAGCGCTTTCCGCATGTGGTGCTGGTTCCCGCATGGATCAACAATATCCAGCGTGTCATGCCTAAAGGCGAAGTAGTACCTGTGCCTATTTTGTGCTCGGTGACCTTTGGCGCACCCATAGCACTGGGCGAACAGGAAGATCGCAAAGACTTTTTAGTGCGCGCACGTGATGCTGTCATTGCCCTGCGCGAGGTATAGGCATGAACCAATTTTTACGCCATCTCAACCCGTCGCAACAGGTCGGCTTGCTCTTTGTTGTGGTGTTTGGCTTGCTGCTGTGCGCCAGCATCACAGCATTTGCGCTCTCCCTGCGCGAGCATGCAGATGCCGACGTGGCCAACAAGCGCCGCTTAGAGCTCAAGCGCCTGAGCGCTTTGATCAAAACCTCTTGGCTTATTTCTGGTATTTTTTGGCTGGGCTGGGCATCGGGCCCCATAGTGGCTACCGCTTTATTTGCACTGATTTCGTTTTTTGCACTGCGCGAGTTTGTCACCCTGTCCCCCACACGCCGTGGCGACCACCGCAGCCTGATTTTGGCTTTTTTCGTTGTGCTGCCCATGCAATACTGGCTCACAGCCACCGAGCATTTTGATTTATTCACTGTGTTTATTCCTGTCTATGTTTTTCTGGCCATACCGGTGGTCAGCGCGCTGGCTGATGACCCGCACCGTTTCTTAGAGCGCAACGCCAAACTCCAATGGGGCATCATGGTTTGCGTTTATGGCATGAGCCATATGCCAGCACTGCTGCTGCTCGATTTCCCCAATTGGCCAGACACTAAGAATACGTTTTTGGTGTTCTTTTTAGCGATCGTGGTGCAAACCTGCATGGTGGTGCAGCACGTTGCCAGTCGAAAATTTCGCCTTAGCCCGCGCGCTCCCCATATCAGCCAGAGTTTCAATTGGGCCAGTTGGGCCATTGGTGTGTCTGCGGGTGGATTTCTTGGCGGAATTTTGGCAGGATTGACCCCATTTGGCCCTGCGCAAGGCCTAGCCATGGGTTTGATAGCCTGCGCCGCCGGGTCATTAGGGCATTTGGTAATGAAAGCCCTCAAGCGTGACCGTGGCGTGCCCCAATGGACAGAACACTCCACCTCAGTGACGGGTGCCACCGGCCTTTTGGCACGTGTAGATGCCCTGTGTTTTGCAGCACCGGTATTTTTTCATTCGGTGCGCTGGTATTTTGATCTTTAGTGCGTTTTTATGGTTTTTTATGCCAATGTCAGCGTCATATGGTCATAGTATGCTATTTATTTCATAGTATGCTTATTTTAGGAATTGACCCAGGTTTGCAAACCACAGGTTTTGGTGTGGTGGAAAAGCTTGGCCAATCGCTGCGCTATGTGTCCAGCGGCACTATCAGCACCACCCACATGGACAAAGCTAACTTGCCAGCGCGCTTGAAGGTCTTGTTTGACGGCGTGGGCGAAGTTGTGCAGCGCTACAAACCAGATATTTCCGCAGTGGAAATAGTTTTTGTCAATGTCAATCCACAGTCTACCCTGCTGCTTGGGCAGGCGCGCGGTGCATGCATTACGGCCTTGGTTTCGCAGGGCGTGGATGTGGCCGAATACACTGCTTTGCAAATGAAACAAGCCGTGGTGGGCTATGGCAAAGCCGCCAAACCCCAGGTGCAAGAAATGGTGATGCGCCTGCTCAAGCTTCCCAGCCTGCCAGGCAAAGACGCTGCCGATGCCTTGGGCTTGGCCATCACCCATGCCCATGCCAGCCACGCACTGGCCTTGATGGCGCAAGTTCCAGCGTCTACGCTGACGCGCGGTGCCTCATTTCGGGCAGCTTACAAGGCGGGTCGCACCCGATAGCGGCTCTGCAAGTGCTGTCAAAGCAATGCAGAGGGAGCAGATGCAGGCGCAGGCACAGATGTTTGTGGCGTTGGATTGAGCGCGGCAGGCACGCTTTGCGCGAAGGCAATATTCACGTCCACATCGAAATCGCCCGTTTTCACCGTAGGCACAGCGCGTGCAGTGCCTTCGGGTTCAGCTTCTAGCTTCAGATCCATTGCAAACTCAAAATCTAAATCTAGCAGGCTTACTGTGGGCGCAAAATCTAAATCGTCCTGCACTTCATCCAGTTGGGTCAATATGTCATACAAATCAAACAAGTCGTCGTAGGCAACCAAGTGAAATATACGACGTTCCTGGGCAGTATCAGTCAACCAATTTTCTATCAAAGACAAGGCACGCTGCGAAGGCCAAACGGCGGTGATCTCAGACACCGCCCGCTCGTGCCCCATCAGGTCGCGCTGCGAATCGGGACTCTCCATCCAATAGGGGGCTAGGCGGTTAAATTGCACCCTGAATCGTTGGCGCATGCTTTCAAATGCTTCGCGCTTGTCGGACAGCGCGCACAATGACAAATACTCAAGATAGACCCAAGCGCTGGTATTTGGCAGCGCGTCGATGTGGCGCAATAAAAGATCGCGCGCTGCGTCTTCTTGTTCAATCATCTTCAGCGTTTGAACCGTTGCGCGCAATTCATACAAGTGGCCAATGGCACTCTGTCCTCCAGTAGGCGTCAACGCCAAATGCGCTATCAGCTCGTCTTTGACGAATTCTGGATCTGAGAACTCAGAATCATCTGCATCACCCGTCAGTGTGGATGCAATATGGGTGTCCATACTGTCTGGATAGTGGCTGTTGCCTCGGCTGTATGCAGGTGTGTCCGCATCAACCCTTGGTTGGCGTGCATTTGTAGCATCAGCGCCCAATAATTTTTTGTACCACGGCGCATGCAAGGATTGTGGTTCAGTTTCTAAACCAAACGAAGGACTTGGCAATGCTTGCGGCCGTGCCTGAGTAGGCGTTTGTTCTGATGCGGTGGCGGTAAGCTTAGGCTGGTTGGGTTTGCTGTGCGCAGGCTGCTTGCTCGCTAGCAAGCCAAGCGTGTCTGCCATCGGTTGCTGGCCAGCGGCAATGGTTTTGCGCCTTTGGTACAGCCACAAGCCTGTCATTCCAACAAGCGCAGCTCCCAAGCCATACACCACAGGATGCTGCAACCTTTCCCTGCGCTCGGCCTCCAGTTGCTTGCGCGCAGCCAAAAGTTGCGATTTCAATCCGGTGTTTTCTTGCAGTGTGCTGCGCAGCTGCTCTCTGGCCAGTGCAGTTTCTTTTCTTTCATTAAGAATATCCTCAGGCTGCGCTTGCAAAGCTTGCCAATCTCTTGCCGCCTGCTCTCTGACTTGCACATCAGAAGTAGGGCTTGACTCTAGGCTCAAACTTGCACGCAAGCTAGGCAAATTGTCTTCATCGATCGTGCGCGGGTCAAGCAATTGCAGCCTGTCGCGGCGCTTCGCAGTGCTGGTATTTGTACTGGAATTCGCCATCGGATGCCGCTACCAAGCAGGGGCTAGTTGCCCCAAACCAAAGGGGGCTTTCTCAGAGTCTTCAAAAGACACGAATTCATAACAATCCTTGCGCAAGACCAATTCGCGCAGCAATTTGTTATTCAGGGCATGGCCAGATCGGTGTGCACTGTATGCACCTAGCAATGGATTGCCCAAGCAATACAAATCACCCATGGCATCTAGGATTTTGTGCTTGACAAACTCATCGTCATAACGCAATCCATCGGAATTGAGCAAACGGTAGTCATCCATAACCAGCGCATTGTCCAAGCCACCACCAAGCGCAAGGCCATTGGAGCGCATCATTTCCACATCTTTGCTAAAGCAAAAAGTACGGGCCCGCGCTATGTCTTTGCCATAGTTGCCCGATCCCAAGTCAAACTCCATTTTTTGACCAGTTGAGTCCAAAACCGCATGGTCAAAATCAATTTCAAAACTGAGCTTAAATCCATCGTAAGGAGCCAGGCGCGCCCATTTGGCGTGCACGCCGTCGCGGTCTACTTCACGAACCTCCACGGCTTTGGTCACTCTAATGAAGCGTTTGGGAGCATTTTGCAACGCAATACCTGCGTTTTGCAGCAAAAACACAAAAGATGCCGCAGAACCATCCATGATGGGCAGCTCTTCTGCGTTGATATCGACATACAAGTTGTCAATTCCCAAGCCGCAACAGGCCGACATGAGGTGCTCAACCGTTTGAACTTTCACGCCATTGGCAGTCACTGTAGATGCCAAGCGCGTATCAGTCACAGCGTGGGCAGACATGGCAATGTCTACAGGCTCAGACAGATCAACCCTGCGAAATACTATTCCGGTGCCCACCTGCGCGGGGCGCAGTGTAAGCTCCACACGCAGACCGCTGTGCAGGCCTACGCCGGTGGCCCGTATCAAGGATTGAATGGTTCTTTGTTGTAACACAGCGTAATTCTAAGCGGCTTAGCAGGGGATTTCTCCCTAGCGCATACCCGCATGCGGCAAATCTTAGGCCTGTTTTGGTCTTGTCTTGGCCTGTACTTGGTCTTAATCTGCTTGTTTGCGCAAGAAAGCTGGAATTTCAAAATCGTCCATTCCGCCAGAGGACAGTGCATCGACTTTAGCCGCTGCCGTAGTGCGGTTGGTGCGCCAAACGCTGGGTACGCTCATTGAGCCGTAGTCCGGCACTGCGGCAGATCCAGAAGAAGCAGCCGCGCTAGCAGCACCCAAAGCGGAAGTGGGCAAATTAAAAGCCATGTTATCAGTGCCCGTACGCAAGACTTTGAGCTCAGGCGCGGCGCGCTTGGCATTGCCACTGCTCAGGCCCGTAGCAATCACGGTCACGCGAATTTGATCGCCTAGATTTTCATCGTAGGCAGCGCCATAAATCACGTGTGCATCCTTGGATGCATAGGTTTGGATGGTGGTCATTGCCAGTTTGGATTCGCTCAATTTCAGCGAGCCTTTGGATGCAGTTACCAAAACCAACACGCCGCGTGCACCCGACAGATCAATTCCCTCAAGCAAAGGACAGGCCACTGCCTGCTCAGCTGCCACCCGCGCGCGGTCTGCACCGCTGGCCATGGCAGTGCCCATCATGGCTTTACCAGGTTCGCTCATCACCGTGCGGACATCTTCAAAGTCAACGTTGACATTGCCGTACTCGTTGATGATTTCTGCAATGCCACCTACGGCGTTCTTCAATACATCATTGGCGTGGCAAAAAGCCTGCTCTTGGGTGATGTCGTCGCCAAGCACTTCCAGTAATTTTTCGTTCAAAATCACGATCAATGAATCCACGTTGGCTTCCAATTCAGCCAAACCGAGATCTGCATTGTTCATGCGGCGCCCGCCCTCCCAGTCAAAAGGCTTGGTAACCACGCCGACCGTCAAAATACCCATCTCTTTGGCAACACGTGCAATCACAGGTGCGGCTCCTGTGCCCGTACCGCCGCCCATACCAGCGGTAATGAAGAGCATGTTGGAGCCAGCAATTGCCTCGCGGATTGCATCTTCAGCCATGCTGGCGGCATCGCGGCCTTTTTCTGGCTTGCTGCCCGCGCCTAAACCGTTGTTGCCCAGTTGAATCACTTTGTGCGCACTGCTGCGCGCCAAGGCTTGTGAGTCTGTATTGGCACTGATGAATTCCACGCCCTGCACGTTGCTGGCAATCATGTGCTCCACAGCGTTACCGCCGCCGCCGCCAACACCGATCACTTTGATCTTAGTTTCCGAATTGAATTCCGATGTATCCATCATTTCGATTGTCATTTTGGCTCTCCTAGTATAAATATGAAAAATGTGTAAATTGGGTGCTGTGTATTACTGGTGGCCTGGTGTGCGGGCATTGCAATGGCCATCTAAGCAAACATCGGTGTAGCCAGCCAATTGGGCTGCCACGGGCAAAATGGATACGGTATTTCATTGTTAAAAATTCCCGACCATGAAGTCTTTGAAGCGACCAATAGCGGTTTTTACAGAACCATTTTTTTGCGCCACTTTGTAGCCACGCAAACGCGCGATCCTTGCCTCTTCTAAAAGCCCCATCACAGTGGCTGCGCGCGGTTGTGACACCATGTCACTCAATGCACTGGCGTATTTAGGTACGCCACGACGCACTGGTTTTAAGAAAATGTCTTCGCCTAACTCCACCATTCCAGGCATCACGGCACTCCCGCCGCAAATCACAATGCCAGATGACAGCACCTCTTCAAACCCCGACTCCCTGATGACTTGCGCGACCAAAGAGTAAATTTCTTCTACACGTGGCTCAATGACACCCGATAATGCCTGCCGACCCAGCATTCGCGGGCCACGGTCGCCTAAACCGGGCACCTCCACTTGGGTATCTGGGTCTGCAAGCAGCTGCTTGGCGCAGCCACTCTCAACCTTGATGTCTTCCGCGTCTTTGGTGGGTGTGCGCAGCGCCATGGCGA
>JAYTMT010000295.1:0-47499 GCA_043728315.1 Polaromonas sp.
CAGCGCATGCTGCGCCTCGTCAATCACCACCACCACCGTTTGCCCATGTGCCCGAGACAGCACGCCCAGCGCGTCAGCCAGCGTGGCATCCGCGCCCAAGCCCAAAAGCGACAAATCAAAGCTCAGGCCATTGCCCAAAGCGCCCACATTCAGCTTGGTTAAACCTGCCTTGCGGGCAAACTTGGCCAATGCGCCTTCGTCGTTTTTCAAGGTATCGCGCACGGCGTTGGCCAACAGCAAGGCAGGGTCTTTGGACTTATCAGCCCATAAATCCACATAAATCACCCGCGCGCCACTTGCCTCAAGCGCTGGCACCAAATCTTGCCGCACAAAGGTGGATTTGCCAGTACGCCGAGGCGCCGCCAAAAACAAGCCCCCACTGCGCCCCAAGCTGGTATCCAGCGCCTCCCCCGCGTACAGCTGCGCCAAATCGCTGCGGTGAAAAAAGTCTGCGTTGTCGGTGGATACTTGGGTAGACGTAGACATGGTGATTGGCTTTGTACAGTCGATTATTTTAAATTATACAAAATTATTTTAAATTATTTATCCCTAAATATCCACTGAACTGCATCGCCGGCGCGCTATATCACCCCACCTCCAGCACCTCAAAGGAGGTCACAATCTCCGCCGTTTTGCCCAGCATGATAGTGCCTGAGCAGTATTTGTCGTGAGACAGCGCTATGGCTTTTTCTACGGCGGCGACTGGCAAGGCTTTGCCGGTGACGGTGAAGTGCATGGTAATTTTGGTGAAGACTTTGGGGTCAACCTCGGCGCGGTCGGCATGCAAGGCCACCGTGCAGCCGCGCACGTCGTGGCGGCCGCGCTTGAGGATGAGCACCACGTCATACGCCGTGCAGCCGCCTGCGCCCGCGAGCATGGTTTCCATGGGGCGGGGGGCGAGGTTGGCGCCGCCGTTTTCGGGTTTGGCGGCATCCGGTGCACCGTCCATATTCAGGGTGTGGCCGCTGCCGGTGTGGGCCACAAAGCCCATGCCCGATGCGCCGCCGACCCAACCGGGTGCTTCGCTGCTTGCGGCGCTGCCGCCTGTCCAACTGACTGTGCAATCCATGTTGTTCCTTGATGTGAGTGGTGGTGTGCTTGTGCTAATGGCCGATGCATTTGACTTATCTCCCTATTTTTCAGGTGGGAATATGCTGCATTGCCTCGGAAATAAGGGTAAACTCTTAGCAAGCGCAAATTGTTGTGCAGCTGATTTTACGATTGTCTCCTCTACCCTGAAGAAAATAGGTAGATTTATAGCCCCAGCTCGCAAGAGTTGGGGCTTTTCTTTTTCCTGCCCCGTATGGTTCGTTGTTCTGTGTCCTATCTCGTTGATCTGGAGCGTCCGAGCGTTCTGGGGAGTTTGTCGCACTCACTCATACTGGAGTACCAGAAATCGGTCGTGCGCCAAACTCCCCAGAACACTCGGACTTGTAGTTTTCGATGGTCAGAGGCCTAAAACGGGTGCGGGGGCATGTTGTACTTTGCATAGCATTTACTACGAAAAACAGAGCGCGCTATGACCATACGACGCTGACATTGTCACTATTTTCTGTAAAAGGTACAGAAATAGGCACGAAACGCCAGCTTAGTCACTACCTCACCCGCGACCGCGCCAGTGCGCTGCCTGCCTGCACCCAATCAGAGTGACCGGGCTTGAGGAACGGAAAAATATGGGATCAGGCTGTTCATCTGTTTGAGCCCGAAGGGCGAGTTATGAACAGACCCCACATTTTGAGTACCGCAAAGCTTCCCACGAAGTGGGACGGTAACTCGGGCGCAGGCAGGCAGCGCACTGGCGTGGGCGCGGCGCTACACAAGTCAGGTCAGTATGAACCCTTCGACAAGTTCAGAGCGAAAGGGCGAGAGAGGGAGAAACTAAGTCCATAGATAATCACCCCATGCCCGAAAAAAAACCAAAACCCCTCACCCCCGCCGACTACCTGACCAAAATCCTCAATGCCCGCGTCTACGACGTGGCCGTAGAGTCGGCGCTAGACCACGCCAAAGCGCTTAGCCGCAGGCTTGGCAACACCGTGCTGCTCAAGCGCGAAGACCAGCAGGCGGTGTTTAGCTTCAAGCTGCGCGGGGCGTATAACAAAATGGCGCATCTGCCCAAAGAGCAGCTCAAAAAAGGTGTGATTTGCGCATCGGCAGGCAACCATGCGCAGGGCGTGGCGCTGTCGGCGGCCAAGCTGGGCACGCGTGCGGTGATTGTCATGCCCGCCACCACGCCGTCCCTCAAAGTGGATGCCGTGCGGCAGCTGGGCGGCACCGTGGTGTTGCACGGCGACAGCTACACCGACGCGTACAACCATGCGCTGGCCTTGCAAACCAAGCAGGGCTTGACCTTTGTGCACCCCTTTGACGACCCCGAGGTGATAGCGGGCCAAGGCACGATTGCCATGGAAATTTTGCGCCAAGTGCAGGCCATGAACATTGGCGCGCTTGATGCCGTGTTTGTGGCCATTGGCGGGGGCGGACTGGTCTCGGGCGTGGCCAATTACATCAAAGCCGTGAAACCCAGCATCAAGGTCATTGGCGTGCAAATGAACGATTCAGATGCCATGATGCAGTCAGTGGCGGCAAAAAAGCGCGTCACTTTGTCGGATGTAGGTCTTTTTTCAGACGGCACAGCAGTCAAGCTGGTAGGCGAGGAGACTTTTCGCATTGCGCGCGGGCTGGTGGACGAATTCATGACCGTGGACACCGACGCGGTGTGCGCGGCCATCAAAGACGTGTTTGTGGACACGCGCAGCATTGTCGAACCCTCGGGCGCGCTGGCGGTGGCGGCTATCAAACAATACACCGCCACATACAAAACCAAGGGCCAAACCTATGCCGCCGTGCTCTGCGGGGCGAATATGAATTTTGACCGCCTGCGCTTTGTGGCCGAGCGCGCCGAGGTGGGCGAAGAGCGCGAAGCACTGTTTGCCGTGACTGTGCCCGAAGAGCGTGGCAGTTTCAGGCGCTTTTGCACCACGCTGGGCGAGCTGCCCGGTGGCGTGCGCAGCGTCACCGAATTCAACTACCGCATCAGCGACGCGGCCAATGCCCATGTGTTTGTGGGGCTCACCACCCACGGCAAAGGCGAGAGCGCAAAAATAGCCAATAAGCTGAGCAAAAGCGGCTTCAAAACGCTGGATTTAACCCACGACGAGCTTGCTAAAGAACACATCCGTCACATGGTGGGTGGACGCAGTGCGCTAGCAAAAGATGAGCGTTTGCTGCGCTTTGTATTCCCCGAGCGCCCCGGCGCGCTGCTGCGCTTTTTAAATGCCATGCGCCCAGACTGGAATATCAGCTTGTTTCATTACCGTAACCAAGGCGCAGACTACGGGCGCATTTTGGTGGGGGTGCAGGTGAGCAAAACCGACGACAAGCTATTCACCGCCTTTTTGAAAGACCTAGGGTATCCCTATGTGGAAGAGACCCACAACCCTGTTTACCAAATGTTTCTAACAGCGTAGGATGCTTACTTCCTCAAGGAGTGCCTTATGCTTAAACTTGGAATTTTGATAGACGCTACCGCCGAAGTGC
Organism: Polaromonas sp.; assembly: GCA_043728315.1. Taxonomy (GTDB): domain Bacteria; phylum Pseudomonadota; class Gammaproteobacteria; order Burkholderiales; family Burkholderiaceae_C; genus JAAFIP01. Next base: position 3,541 of record JAYTMT010000295.1, read on the forward strand.
CGCAGTCGGTGCTGGACAACCCCCATGTGCGCTTGTTGCCGATCACCATCCAAATCGATGACCAGAGTTTTTCTGACACGCGCAATGCCCAGGCCACGCGGGATTTCAACAGCCAGTTTTTGAACATGCGGGCGGCCGAGGTATCGCAATCGGTACCGCCCACAGAGGCGCAGATTCGGCAATTCTTTTTAGACCATATTGCCTGTGAGTTTGACCATGTATTTGGCCTTTTTGTGATGGGTTCGCGCTCGCCTATTTTTAAAAACGCCATGGCAGCAGCGTCGCAATGCATCACCGATTCCATGCCTGTGCGCAGCAAAGTGGGCATCAAAGGCCCGCTTTTTGTGGAGTGCTACGACAGCATGAATGTGCTGGGTGGCTATGGGGCGCAGGTGATGGAAGCTTTGCGTGAATTCGGCTCTGAAACCTCGGTGTCCACTATCCGCGCCCATATGAAAGAGCTTTCGGCAAAATCTTATGTGTATGTAGCGCCCAGCAATTTGGATTTTATTTTGACACGTGCCAAATCCAAGGGCGACAACTCGGTGGGCAAGCTGGGCGCCATGGCTGCCAAAGTGCTGGGCATCATGCCAGTGCTGCGCGGCTTTCAAAACAACACCGAAGCGGTGACCAAGGTACGCGGCGTGGCCGCTGCACAAGACTATATTTTCAACATCACGCGGCGTGAGCTGCAGCGTGGCCTGCTTGCGCCTTTTGTCAACATGGCGTATTCTGGCCCCGTGGAAGACGTGCTGCGTATGCCGCAGTACGCGGCGCTCAAGGCCGATTGCACAGCGCAAAATGTGCAACTTAACCTGCAAGAAATGTCGCCCTCCACCTCGATCAACATGGGTCCTAATGCGCTGACCAGCGGCTTTATAGCCAAGCCTCATAAGCCAGAGCTTTGACCCGAATTTTTATTTTTTGCATGCACTTTTTAACAACCCCCATCACGCCTCTTTCTTGCACCGAAGCAGACGCACAATTTGCAGCCAAGCTGCGCCACAAAATTGACCACAAAACCAAGCCTCTGGGCGCGCTAGGCCTGCTGGAAGATTTGGCCTTGCAACTGGGGCGCATCCAGCGCAACGATGTGGTGGCGCTTCAATCACCGCAAATGCTGGTGTTTGCCGCCGACCACGGCATTGCCGAAGAAGGCGTGTCGGCCTTTCCCCAAGCGGTGACGCAGCAAATGGTGGCCAATATGCTGGCGGGTGGCGCGGCAGTGAATGTGTTTGCCCGCCAGCACGGCTTTGCCTTGACCGTGGTGGATGCAGGCGTGGCAGCCGAACTGCCCGCGCATCCACAGCTTATTTACCGCAAAGTGGCTTCTGGCACACGCAACAGCTTGTGGACCACGGCCATGTCGCCCAACCAAGCGGTTGCCGCTTTGGAGTCTGGCGCAAAGCTAGTCGCTTCTTTGCCGGGCAATGTGCTGGCGCTGGGCGAAATGGGCATTGCCAACACATCGAGCGCAGCGCTGATTTTTGCGCTGCTGTGCGGCGTGCCAATAGCCGATGCCGCCGGGCGCGGCACAGGGCTCAATGACGCGCAATTAGATGCCAAAATAAAAAAGCTAGAACGCGCCCATACACGCCACGCCGCCTGCACCGAGCCCATGGACGTGCTGGCCGCCGTTGGCGGTTTTGAAATCGCCATGATGGTGGGCGCTATGCTGCAAGCCGCCGCCCAGCGCCGCGTGGTGCTGGTGGACGGCTTCATTGCCAGCGCAGCGGCCCTGCTGGCCACGCGCCTTGCCCCGCATGCCAAAGATTACATGGTGTTTTGCCACGTAAGCAACGAGCACGGCCACCGCCTGCTGCTGCACGACATGGGCGCTACCCCGCTACTAGACATCGGCCTGCGCCTAGGCGAAGGCACAGGCGCGCTGCTGGCCTGGCCGCTGGTGCAGTCAGCCGCCAAGTTTTTGAATGAAATGGCCAGTTTTGAGTCGGCTGGGGTGTCGGGCAAGGTGTAAGACGTGCAGCGGTTGTTGATTCGCCGCTCTGTTCAGCAGAATCACCAAAAGAATTAGGGTCAGAACCTAATTAAATCCGCCAAATCCATTTTTTCATGTTGCCCATCAAACACTTTCTGCTGGCTATTCAGTTCTTCACGCGCATTCCCATCACGGGGCGTTTGGCGGCTTGGGTGGGGTATTCGCCTGCCATGCTGCGGGCCAGTGCGGCGCATTTTGCTGGGGTGGGGTATCTGGTGGGCGCGGTGGCGGCGGGGGTGTTTTGGCTGTGTTTGCAGGTGTTGCCCGGCACGTTTGCGCCGCTGATTGCTGCGGCGCTGTCCACCGTGGCCACGGTGATGCTCACGGGCGGTTTTCATGAAGACGGGCTGGCCGATGTGGCCGATGGCTTGGGTGGCAGCTACGAGCGGGCTCGGGCACTGGAGATCATGAAGGACTCGCGGGTGGGGGCTTTTGGGGCCATGGCGCTGTGCTTGGTGCTGCTGTGCAAGGCGGCTACCCTAGCAGGCTTGGGCGAGGTGGGGCGCTTAATTAACTTAGAGGCGGCCCATTTTGATGCGGCCTTGGTGTGCCTGACTATTGTGGCCGCCCATGTGTGCTCGCGCGCTGCGCCGCTGGTGTTGATAGCCCTGCTGCCCCATGTGGGGGACAGCGCCACGTCCAAATCCAAGCCACTGGCCGACCAGATCAGCGCCAAAGGCTTGTTGGTTGGTATTTTTTGGATTTTTCCGCTCATTGTCACCGTCATATGGTTAAAGTGCGCTATTTATTTTGTAGTGTCTTTGGTATTGATGCTGCTCGCGCTTTTGTATATGTGGCGCTTGTTTGCGCGGCGTTTGCAGGGCTTTACGGGCGACTGTTTGGGCGCTACGCAGCAGGTATGTGAGGTGGCGTTTTATGTGGGGGCACTGGTGGCCATGGGTGGTGCCGGGGGCCCGGGCGGCGCGGTGTTTGGTGGCTGACCAATTGGTAGACAGCGTGGCGACAGACGCCACCGCAGCGGATGCCAACGCGCAGCAGCTGTGGGTGATTCGCCACGCCCAGCCCTTGGTGGCCAAGGGCCTGTGCTACGGCGTGAGCGATGTCGCCGCCGACCCAGCAGCCACCGAGGCCGCAGCCGTTGAACTGGCCAAGGCGCTGCCACTGGGCATGGCAGTGGGTGTGTCGCCACTACTAAGATGTGAGCAGCTCATGACCGCCCTGCGCCGACATCGGCCAGATTTACGCTTTAAAACCGAGCCACGCATCAGCGAGATGGATTTTGGCGCGTGGGAAATGCAGCGCTGGGACGACATCAGCCCCGCTGAGCTGGCGGCGTGGACGGATGGTTTTGAGCACTACCGCGCAGGCGGCAGCGGCGAATCGGTGGCGATGGTGCTGGCGCGGGTGCAGGCGGCCTTGGATGCGTGGCAAGAGGATGCCGAAAAACCAATGCATGTGAGCGCCTGCTTACACGCTAAGCCAATTAAACTAAGCCCACCACCCAGCGCCGCATGGATCACCCACGCGGGGGTTAGTTGCGCGCTGGCTCTGCTGGCACAGCGCCGTCAGCAGGCGCTGGCGGGGGAGAAAGCGCAGGAGGGGCGCCGGGCAATCCGCGCAGCCGATTGGCCCTTGGCAAACCTTGGCTTGGGTCAATGGCGGCGTTTTGCAATGTGCCCTGCTCGGTCAGGGGCTGGTTAAGTGCTTGGTTGAGCGGCGCTGCAGCGGCCCCCACGGCACTCAATCGATCTTGCATATTAGGCAAAGCCCCACCCATGATGCTGCTGATATTAGGCGGCACAATGATGGGCGCTGGTGGGGCAGATGGCGATGCAGGCGTGTAGTTAGACACCACCACAGGCCCTGGTTTAGAGGGCAGCTCCAGCGTCAGCGTAGCGGGCGCTCCTGATTGAGGACCCAGATGCGCGCCGCGCTTGTCCACGCTTTGCAGCACCAAGCCATCGTCCACCTTAGCCCCCACACGGTAGGCGCGGGCACTCTTGCCGTCAAAGGCAATCAGGGCCACGCTGGAGCGGCCAGCCGATATCAGCCCTGTGAGTACGTATTTTGAAGGATTTTTGGGCAATGTCAGCGCCACGCTGTCATTGTTTGCTACAGTATTAGAAGCTTTAGCACCCAAAAGCAAGGCCACTTGGGCAGTGTCAACCCGCAACGCAGGCGGCGTGCCAGCGCCCGACAGGGGCACCTGGGCCGTGGGTCCGGCGGCGAATTTGAGCCCCCAAAACACCGCGCAGCCTGCGGCCAAGCCCCAGAGCATAAAAGCTGTTAATTTTTGCCAGACAAAACTTTGCATGCACCGATTATCATTGAAGCTTGGCGCTGGCTTGCAAAGCCCTTGTTTTTTAACCCACTCAACACCCTTTATGGCACAGACATCCACCCCTTCACGCAAAGATTGGCCCACTGATTTGTCCACTGCCCGCAGTTTGCAAAGCAGTGTCCGTGCAGGTTTGCAGCGCGGCTTTACCCTGATCGAATTGATGGTGGTCTTGGTCATCATTGGCGTGCTGGCCGCACTGATTGTGCCCAATGTGCTCGACCGCGCCGACGACGCGCGCGCAACTGCCGCCAAAACCGACATCAACAACGTGGTGCAAGCGCTCAAGCTCTACAAACTAGACAACCAGCGCTACCCCAGCGCCGAGCAGGGCCTGCAAGCCTTGGTGGCCAAGCCCACGGCGGGGCAAATTCCGGCCAATTGGAAACCCTACCTAGACAAACTGCCCAACGACCCCTGGGGCCGCGCCTACCAATACCTCAACCCCGGCGTGAAAGGCGAAATTGACGTGATGAGCTTTGGCGCGGACGGGCAAGCGGGAGGCGAAGGCAAGAATGCGGATGTTGGCAGCTGGCAGTGAATATTTAGCCCCCACGCTTGCCACTGCGTGTGCTGCGCTGCCCCCCATGGGGGTGCGCCCTGCGCTTGAGGCGGCTCGGCGCTTGGGCATGACCCCCACGTTTGCCCCTTCGTGTGCTGCGCAGCGTGTTAGCCGCGGGTTCACCCTCCTAGAGCTGCTCATCGTGGTCAGCCTGATTGCCATTGCCACGGGCGCTGCCACGTTGGCGCTGCGGGACTCTGCGGCTACGGCGCTGGAGCGTGAGGCTGATCGGGTGGGGGCGGTGTTGGAGGCGGCGCGTACGCAGTCGCGCGCCAGTGGGCTACAGCTGGTGTGGCTGCCCAGCGATGAAGGCTTTCGGGTGCTGGGCGAGGGGCAGCGGGTAGATGCCTCGCGCAACGCCAACGCCGCCGCCGGTGGGCTCACGCCGTGGCTGGCAGCGGGCACCACGGCAGCCAATGAAGACGCTGGCGGCAATGCACAGGCCAACCAGCGGGCAAACAGCCTGATTTTGGGTCCAGAGCCAATCATTCCAGCGCAGTCGATTACCCTGCGTTTGGGCGAGCGGCGCATCACACTGGCTACCGATGGGCTGCGGCCTTTTGCCGTGGCCGCACTGCCTGCCGAGGCCTCCAAGTGAGCAGCTACTTGCAAGCTATGCAGCGTAAAAAAAGGAATGACAAGCTTGGCTTCACCCTGATTGAGGTTTTGGTGGCTCTGGCCATTGTGGCCACTGCTCTGGCCGCTGGCGTGCAGGCAACGCATGCCCTCACGCGCAACGCCCAGCGCCAAACCGATACGCTGCTTGCCACACTGTGCGCCGAAAACGAGCTGGTCAAGACCCGCCTGTCCAAACAAATGCCCGGCGTGGGTGACAGCACCATCAGCTGCGAGCAGGCGGGCGCTGTGCTGAATGTGCGGGTGGAGGTGCGCCCCACCCCCAACCCGAGTTTTCGCCGGGTCGATGCGCAGGTGAGCCACAGCGCCGAGCAGGGCGGCGCACCGATTTTGTCGCTCTCGACCATTGTGGGGCGGTTTTGATGCTGCATGCCGCGCCAAACCACACACGCCCTGTGCTGCGCCAGCGCGCTGCACGGCGCAGCGGCTTTACCCTGATAGAGCTCTTGGTAGCGATCAGCATCATGTCGCTTTTGGCTATTTTGAGCTGGCGCGGCATAGACGGCATGGCGCGCACCCAAGCCCTTACCAAGGAGCGCGCCGACCAGATTGCCACCCTGCAAACCGCGCTGGCGCAGTGGAATACCGACTTGGATTTGGCCTTGGAAACCGGCACCACCAGCGCCATAGACTACGACGGCCGCGTGCTGCGCATCACCCGCCGAGACAGCAATGCCAACGATGCAGCGCTGCGGGTGGTGGGCTGGGCCAAAAAAAGCATCGACGGCCAATCGCGTTGGCTGCGCTGGCAATCGGCCCCGCTGCGCAACCGGGGCGAGCTGCAAGCGGCTTGGCTGCAAGCCCAGCAGTGGGCAGGGGTGGGCAGGCTGCTGGCCGCATCGACCAATAATTTACAAGGCGCTGAGGTGAACATAGTGCCGGTAGACGAGGTGCAGGTTTTTTATTTTCGCAACGATGCCTGGACTAACCCACTGTCGGCCGACGCACAAACTGCGGTGGCAGGCGCTGCTACTGGCGCGGCAGTGAAAGGCAACGCCTTGGCCGCTGTGCCCGATGGCCTGCGCCTGCGCCTGACATTGGCCGATGGCCAGCCCATGGCCGGTGCGCTCACGCGCGACTGGGCGCGGCCCACGCTGGGGGGCGGCAAATCATGAAGGCGGGCACACCCATGGCGGCATCGCTAAGCCAGCTCATGGCGGCATCGCAAAGCCAGCGCATGGCGGCATCGCAAAGCCAGCGCATGGCGGCATCGATAACCCAGCCCAGACCTGCACAAAAGATTGGCTACAGCAAACAACTGGGCGCTGCCCTGCTGGCAGCCATGCTCACAGTCACCCTTGTGGCCACCTTTGCGGCATCGGCCATGTGGCAGCAGTGGCGCGCCGTGGAGGTGGAAGCGGCCGAGCGCACCCGCAGCCAAAGCGCGTGGATACTGGTGGGGGCGCTGGACTGGGCACGCCTGATTTTGCGCGAAGACGCGCGCTCTGGCGGCGCTGACCACTTGGCCGAGCCCTGGGCCGTGCCATTGCAAGAATCCCGCCTCACCAGCTTCATTGCCGCCGACAAAACCAATACCACCCAAGCCAATGCGGGCGTAGGCAATACACCCAGCCCAGCAGGTAATAACACTGGCAATAACAGCAGCAACGCCAATGCCAGCACAGACAGCAACGCCTATTCTGAAGCGGGCAACGAGATTTTTCTGTCCGGCCAAATTGTAGACATGCAGTCCCTGATGAATATCAACAACTTGGTGGCCAACGGCACAGTGTCTGTGCCCGATCTGCGCGCCTTTGCCAAATTGTTTGACCTGCTTGATCTGGAGCCCAGCGAGCTGCTGCGTGCCACCGACCTGCTCATGCGCGCCAACGACCAAAGCGAAGGCAACGCACAGGCCGCGTTTGCGCCCCTTGTGCCCCAGCGCTTTGAGCAACTGGCGTGGCTGGGCTTCTCGGCGGACACGCTGGAGCGCCTGCGCCTCTATGTGGGCGTGTTGCCAGCGCGCACCCCCCTGAACATCAATACTGCCAGCGCCGAGCTCTTGTATGCCAGCATTCCTGCGCTGGCGCTTGACGGCGCACGCAAACTGGTGGCGCAGCGCGAAAAGGCCCATTTTCGAGATTTGAACGCTGGTGGCACGCTGGCTGCGGCTGCCACTGCGCAACTCAACGAAGGCCGCCATAGTGTGGCCACGCGCTTTTTTGAGGTGCGTGGGCGGATTCGCCTAGGCATAGAAAAGCCCGATGCCGAGCAAAAAAACCAAGATGTCACCATCCAAGAGCGCTCTTTGGTGCAGCGCGATGGCATCGATGTGAAAGTTTTGTGGCGCGAACGGGCTGCCTTAGGTGGTTTTGGTTCTGGCAGTTTTGCCCCAGATGGCGGCGCAGTGCCTACAATCACGAATTAACTTTATTTTTGCATGAGCAGCTTACTCCTCCACCTTTTGCCGATACCCAATGCGCCTGCGCAGGCAAATAGCGATGTGCGCGATGCGCAGTTGCGCTACGCCTACGCCGTGGTGCAGCCCAATGGCAGCGTCAGCCAACACGGCCACGCCAGCGCCGCCCTGCTGCCCCGCTGCGACGAAGTGCTGGCCGTGGTGGATGTGCAAGCCCTGTCTTGGCACAAGCTCAATTTGCCCAAAATGCCGCGCGGCGCAGGCACAGCCAAGCTGCGCACCGTGCTTGAGGGCATGTTGGAAGACCGCTTGCTCGACGAGCCTGCCCAACTGCACTTTGCCTTGGCACCTGGCCCTATGCTGGCGGCTGACGGCAGCGCCAGCACATGGGTGGCCGTGTGCGACAAAGCTTGGCTCACTGGCCATATCGCCGCGCTAGAGGCTGCTGGCCAGCGCGTGCTGCGCCTGCAGCCCCAGCGCTTTCCTTCGGATGCAGCAAGCCAGCCCCCTGCTGCCCACCTGCATGGCACAGCCGATGCGCCCTTGGTAAGCTTGGCCGATGCCACTGGCGTGCGCTGCCTGCCACTGGCCGCCGCCCATGCCATGGGGCTGCTGGCCGACCAAGCAGTCCCCCTGACAGCCGAGCCCGCCGTGGCTGGCGCAGCCGAAGACCTGCTGCAGCGGCGCATAGACATTGTGCAAAGCGCGCAAGACTTGGCAGCGGCCAGCGCAGCGGCCAGTGCAGCGGGCTGGAGTTTGGCGCAGTTTGACTTAACGCTTTCTGGCCGTGGCCGCTTGGCTGGCCAACTGGCGCAGGGCCTGCGCGCTTTTGTCGGCGCACCGCGCTGGGCGCTAGCGCGCTGGGGCGTGCTGGCACTGCTAGGGGCCAATGTGCTGGGGCTCAATGCCTGGGCTTACAAAGAGCAAAGCGCGCTTTCAGCCAAGCGCGAGCAAATCAAAACCCTGCTCACGCAAACCCACCCGCAGGTAAAAGTGGTGGTAGATGCCCCAGTGCAAATGCAGCGCGAGCTGGCCATCATGCGCGCCGCCACGGGTGCGCTCACGCCGCGCGACTTAGAAGCCATTCTTTCAAGTATTTCGGCCAATGTCAGCGTCAAATCGTCATTGTCTGCTATTGAATATACAGCAGGTGAGCTCACACTCAAAGGCGCTGGTTTGTCTGCTGCAGAGGCGCAAACCGCCAGCAGTGCGCTGGCCGCCAAGGGCTACAGCCTGCGCAGCGAAGGCGACAAACTCGTGGTCAGCCATCAGACTAAAGGAGGCAGCCAATGAACGCACTGAACGCATGGTGGACTGGGCTTGCCCCGCGCGAGCGGCGCATGGTGGCCGTTGCTGGCACGGTGGTGGCCGCTGCGCTCTTGTGGTGGCTGGCCATAGCGCCCGCGCTGGCTACAGTGCGCGGGGCCACTGCCCAGCACCGCGCGCTGGATGCGCAGCTGCAATCCATGCGCGACATGGCCGCACAAGCCAACGCCCTGCGCGCCCAGCCCAAAATCAGTTTTGACGAATCCCTGCGCAGCCTTGAAAACGGCGTGAAGCAAACATTGGGCGCCACCGGCCAGCTCAATGTGAGCGGCGAGCGCGCCACCGTGGTGCTCAAGGGCGCAAGCCCCGAGGCTCTGGCACAGTGGCTGGCGCAAGCCCGCGCCAACGCACGGGCAGTGCCGCAAGAGGCCAAGCTAGCCAAATCTACCAGCGCCACAACCACTACGATGGCGTGGGATGGCATGGTGGTGCTCAGCTTGCCGCAAAAGAATTGAGCCTGCGATGTTTGGCCGACGCTCTACTAACTCGCTTAATGCGCAATCCTCCAAGGCAGGTCAGCCACGCGTCCGCATGCTGGCCGCTCGTGCAACAGGCCGTGGCACTAGCAAAGATGCTGTAGGCGCTTATTGGGGCGCTGCTGGCGCGGCGCTGGGCGCACTGGTGGCCTTGGTGCTGTTTGCACCAGCAGCTTGGCTGGCACGCGGCGTGCACAGCGCCAGCAGTGGGCAAATTGTGTTGGCAGACGCGCGCGGCACGGTCTGGAATGGTTCGTCACGCTTTATTTTCACGGGTGGCGCGGCCAGCCGGGATGCTACCGAGCTGCCCCAAGGCATTGCATGGACAGTGCGGCCCGCCCTGTCTGGCCTGAGCACCCACATCAGTGCACCCTGCTGCACCAGCGCGCCACTGGCAGCCACCATCACCCCGCGCCTGACTGGCGCAGATGCAGCCCTGACTGTGCCTCTCATGCGCATGGGCGCAGCGGTGCTGGCTGGCCTTGGCACGCCATGGAACACTATTGCGCCGCAGGGCCAACTGCAGCTGCAAGGCCAAGCGCTCACACTGGCTTGGCGCGAAGGGCGTTTGCGCATCGGCGGCAGCGCCACCATGGACTTAACCGATATGTCGTCGCGCCTGTCCACCCTGGCACCGCTGGGCGACTACCGCCTCACCCTGCTAGGGGGCGATGCGCCCACACTCACGCTAGAAACCCTCAAAGGTGGCCTAGAGCTCTCAGGCGCAGGCCAATGGGTGGGCGCGCGCCTGCGCTTTAATGGCGAAGCCAGTGCCGCGCCAGAGCGCTTGGACGCGTTGTCGAATCTGTTAAATATCATCGGGCGGCGCAACGGCCCGCGCTCTGTCATTACACTGGGCTGAAGCATCAGCAAACCACCATGAAACCTGCATTCTCCTCTTCTCCTGTTTGCGTCACTCCTGTTTACATAGCAAGCTATGTCCTTTTGACGCTGACATCGGGCTATTTATTTGCACAAACACCGCCACCAGCTGCGCCAGCAGCCACAGCCAACCAAATGACGCGCAGCGAAGGCGGCGTGATGCTCAACTTTGACAACGTGGAAATTGCCGAAGTGGCGCGCTCCATGGGCGTGATGACGGGCAGAAGCATTGTGGTGGATCCGCGCGTCAAGGGCACAATGCGCTTGGTGACCGACCGCCCCACCAGCAGCGCGGGTGCCTACAACCAATTTGTCAGCACCGCGCGCCTGCAAGGCTTTGCCATCGTAGAGGTATCGGGCATCACAAAATTAGTGCCCGAGGCCGATGCCAAGCTGCAAGGCGGCGCGGTCACTACTTCAGAGGCCAAGGTGTCGGGCAACCAAATCGTCACGCAAATTTTCAGACTCAACTTTGAAACTGCTAACAATTTAGTGCCGATTTTGCGGCCACTGATCAGCCCCAACAACACCATCAATGTCAACCCCGGCAACAACTCGCTGGTGATCACCGATTACGCCGACAATTTGCAGCGCATGGCGCGCATTATTGCCGCGCTGGATGTGTCTAACGCCACCGATTTAGAAATCATCCCGCTCAAGCACGCGCTGGCCAACGACATGGTGCCGCTGCTTTTGCGCTTGGCCGAATCGGGCGGCGGCGCGTCTGCCGGGCAGGGGCAGTCAGACACCAGTTTTAAAACCACCATCGTGGCCGAGCCGCGCAGCAATTCCATCATTTTGCGGGCCTCCAATTTCAGCAAAATCGCACTGATCAAGTCGCTCATTGACAAGCTCGACCGCGAGCCGCCCAAGGGCAATGGCGATGCAGGCAATATTTATGTGGTGCACCTGAAAAACGCCGATGCCGTGAAGGTAGCAGCCACCCTGCGCGCAGCCATATCGGGCAGCCCCGCAGCGGTGGCCGTGAGCGCCCCGGCAGCGGGCGGCGCAGCGGCGGCCGCGCAGACCAGCGGCGCGCCCAGCACAGGCGGGCAGATTCAGGCCGACCCTGCTACCAATTCGCTGATCATCAGCGCGCCCGAGCCGCAATACCGCCAGATTCGCGCCGTGATCGAAAAGCTAGACGCTCGGCGAGCGCAGGTGTTTGTAGAAAGCCTGATTGCCGAGGTGAACTCGGACCGCGCGGCTGAGTTTGGCGTGCAGTGGCAAGGGCTTTTAGGCAAAAAAGGCGACAGCACCATAGGCGTGCTGGGCAGCAATTTTGGCGCGGGCGGCAACAACATCATCAGTTTGGCGGCTGGCGCGGGCAGCGTAGCGCCCGGTAAAGGCTTTAATTTTGGTTTACTCAACCAAAACAATGGCATTTATACCTTGGGATTCTTGGCGCGGTTTTTAGAATCCAGCGGCGAAGGCAATGTGCTGTCCACTCCCAATTTGCTCACACTTGACAACGAAGAGGCCAAAATCGTCGTGGGCCAAAATGTGCCTTTTGTCACTGGCCAGTTCACCAATACTGGCGCTAGCGCGGGCGGCGGCACGGTCAACCCGTTTCAAACCATTGAACGCAAAGACGTGGGCTTGACACTGCGCGTAAAGCCCACCATCAGCGAGAACGGCACGGTCAAGCTGCAAATTTTTCAAGAAGTGAGCAGCGTGCAGGCATCGTCGGTGAATTCGGCTAACGGGCCGATTACCAACAAACGCTCGATTGAATCGAATGTGCTGGTCGATGATGGCTCGGTGGTGGTGCTGGGTGGCCTGCTGCAAGATGAATTTTCGGGTAACCAAGAAAAAATTCCGGGCTTGGGCGATCTGCCGCTGTTTGGCAACCTGTTTAAAACCGAAGCGCGTGCGCGCAAGAAAACCAACCTCATGGTGTTTTTGCGCCCCGTGGTGGTGCGCGATGCCAACGCCACCGATGCCCTGTCGATGGACCGCTACGAATTGATGCGCAGCGGCCAGCGCGACACCCAGCCTACTGCCAGCAGCGTGGTGCCGATCAACCAAGCGGCCATGCTGCCGCCCTTGCTGACGGCCTTTCCTGCGGCGGCTGGGAGCGCGCCTGCCGGCGCTATGCCCGCAAGCTCAGCACCCGCAAGCCTAGTGCCCGCAAGCTCTGGCGCAACACCTGCAGCAAAGTAAGCCATGCGCTACCCCCTGCCCTACGCCTTTGCGCGCAGCCAATGCGTTTTGTTAGAAGAAGACGGCGAGCAGCGCACCCTGTGGCTGCAGCCCGCCACCGACCCCTGCGCCGTGGGCGAGGTGCTGCGCCATTACGGCATGCATGTGCTAACCAGCATCCAAAGCACCGACGCGGCCAGCCTAGCCCAGCGCACCAGCGCCGCCTATGCGCAGGGCGAATCCAACGCCGCTGCCGTGGTCAGCGAGGTGGAGTCTGACGCGGATTTGTCGCGCATGATGCAAGACCTGCCCGCAGTGGAAGACCTGTTAGAGACCAGCGATGACGCGCCGATTATCCGCATGCTCAACGCCCTCTTGACCCAGGCCGCGCGCGACGGCGCGAGCGACATCCACATCGAGCCCTACGAGCGCCACAGCGCCGTGCGCTTTCGGGTAGACGGCGCGCTGCGCGAGGTGGTGCAGCCCAACCGCGCCCTGCACGCGGCACTGATCTCGCGCCTGAAAATCATGGCCGAACTAGACATATCCGAAAAGCGCCTGCCGCAAGACGGCCGCATCAGCCTGCGCATAGGCACGCGCGCTGTAGACGTGCGTGTGAGCACCCTGCCCAGCGCCCACGGCGAGCGCGCTGTGCTGCGGCTCTTGGACAAATCGGGCGGCAAGCTCAGCTTGGAATCGGTGGGCATGCAGGGCGACACGCTGGCGCGGCTAGAAAATTTAATCGCCCAGCCCCACGGCATCATCTTGGTCACTGGCCCTACAGGTTCTGGCAAAACCACCACGCTGTATGCGGCACTGGGCAAGCTCGACACCCAACAAACCAACATCATGACGGTGGAAGACCCGATTGAGTATGAGCTGGCTGGCGTGGGCCAAACACAGGTGAATGCCAAAATTGACCTGACGTTTGCCAAAGCCCTGCGCGCCATTTTGCGCCAAGACCCTGATGTGATCATGATCGGCGAAATCCGCGATTTTGAAACCGCACAAATCGCCGTGCAAGCATCGCTCACGGGCCACTTGGTGCTGGCCACCCTGCACACCAACGACGCAAGCAGCGCCGTCACCCGCCTGACCGACATGGGCATAGAGCCGTTTTTGCTAAGCTCATCCCTGCTTGGCGTGCTCGCCCAGCGCTTGGTGCGCAAGCTATGCACGCACTGCGCAGGCAAGGGCTGCACGCAGTGCAACCAAACCGGTTACCAAGGCCGCACAGGGGTGTTTGAGCTCTTGGTCAGTAACGACAACATCCGCAGCCTGATCCACAACAAAGCCAGCGAGGCCAGCATTAAAACCGCCGCGCTTGCACAAGGCATGGCACTGATGCGCGACGATGGCGAGCGGTTAGTGAAACTGGGCGTGACCAGCTTAGAAGAAGTGGTCCGCGTGACGCGCGATTGACGCGTGACGCGTGACTGATGCGTAACGTGCGACTGAAACTTGACGCGTTTGTGATTCGAGATTCGAGATTCGAGATCAAATAAGCTACATAATCAATAGCGCACTATGACCATTTGACGATGACATTAGTTAAATTTTCCTTAAAAACAGCAGCTTTCACAGTTTTTACCCTGCTCCTGACTACTGTGCCTCCTCTAAGCGCACAATCACCCGCCAACTCGCCCGTTCTGTCCACCCCCACGCTAGCACGCTTCGCCGAAGAAACCGATGCCGCAGGCCTGCAAAGCCGCTTTGAAGGCGAAGTGGAATACCTTGTAGGTGGCGGCGTAGCGGCGTTTGACTGCGATGGGGACGGACTGCCAGAGCTGTATTTCACGGCCGGGGTGAACCGCTCCAAGTTTTACCGCAACAAAAGCACACGCGGCGGCGCGGTCAAGCTGCTTGAGGAGCGCTCTGGGCTGGAACTGACCAATGCGATTGGTGCCTACCCGCTGGACATTGACAGCGATGGCATCACCGATTTGGTGGTGCTGCGCGTGGGCGAGGTGCAGGCGTTTCGCGGGCTGGGCGGCTGCAAATTTGAACGCGCCAACTCTGCGTGGAATCTGCAAACCAGCAACGGCTGGCACAGCGCCTTTTCTGCCACTTGGGAAAAGGGGGCCGCCTGGCCCACGCTGGCCATTGGCACTTATGTGGATCGCAGCAAGCCCGAATTTCCTTGGGGCAGCTGCACGCCTGCCATGCTGCTGCGCCCGCAGCCCAATGCCAAGAAATTTGCAGCACCTGAACCTTTACTGCCCGGGCATTGCGCTTTGTCCATGCTGTTTTCTGACTGGAACCGCTCGGGCCTGGCCGCGCTGCGCGTGAGCAATGACCGCGAATACTATAAAAATGGCCAAGAGCAGCTCTACGCCCTCAAGCCCGGCCAAGTGCCAGCACTCTACACCGCTGCGCAGGGCTTTAAACCACTGCAAATTTGGGGCATGGGCATTGCCAGCCACGACCTCACTGGCGATGGCTACCCCGAAATATTCCTTACCAGCATGTCTGACAACAAGCTGCAGCAGCTGGAGGCGGGCGCTGCCCAACCGCGCTATGTGGACACCGCCTATAAGCGCGGTATCACCGCCCACCGCCCTTATGTGGGCGGTGATGTGCACCCGTCTACTGCTTGGCATGCGCAGTTTGCCGATGTAAATAACGATGGATTTTTTGACCTCTTTGTAGTGAAAGGCAATATATCGAATATGCCCGATTTTGCCGCGCTCGACCCGAACAACCTGCTGCTGCAGCGGCCTGACGGCACGTTTTTTGAGTCTGGGCAATTGGCGGGCATGGCCAGTTTCAAGCGCGGGCGCGGCGGCTTGGCAGTTGACCTCAACGGCGATGGCTTGCTAGACCTTGTGGTGGTGAACCGTTGGGACAATGCCCAGCTTTGGCGCAACGTCGGCAGTGGCAGCGCGCAAAGCCCTGCGCCGCTGGGCAATTGGCTACAACTGCGGCTGTCGCAAAACGGTGCAAACCGCGATGCCGTGGGCGCTTGGGTGGAAGTTGATTTAGGCAGCCGCATCGTGCGCCAAGAACTCACGGTGGGTGGCGGCCACGCCAGCGGCCACTCTGGCTGGATGCATTTTGGCCTTGGTAGCGCAGCGCAGGCAAAAGTGCGCGTGCAGTGGCCCCACGGTGGCTGGAGCAATTGGGCAAGCGCCACTGCCAACCAGTTCTATACGCTGGACAAATCCTCTGGCCTTGCGGCGTGGAAAGTACCATGAAAATCCCTGCACACCAAATGGCAAGAGCTGCAACGCCTCTTGTAAACCCAGCGCTCACTCGCCTTGGGCAGCGCTACGCGCACATCTGCGCCTTGGCTTTGCTGGGGGCCGTTGGCTTGGCCAAGCCTGCTTTGGCGCAAAGCGCAAGCAGCACAGCCGCCACCCAAAGCGCCCCAGCTGCCAGCGCCTACAGCGCGGCCGTGGCTACCGAATGGATGCAATTGGCACTGCTCTTGGTTCAGCAAACCCCCGGCTTCAGCCCGCCTGTGGCCGCGCGCGCCTTGGGCTATTTGGGCCTCACGCTCTATGAAGCCACCGCAGCTGGCATGCCGCAGCACCAAAGCTTGGCTGGCCAGCTCAATGAACTGGCCTCCCTGCCCCAGCCACAGCCCGACGAGCCATTGCATTGGCCCACTGTGGCCAATGCCGCTATGGCCACCATGACGCGCATGATGGTAAGCAATGCAAGCGCCGAAAACAAATCACGCATCGACCTCTTGGAGCGCAGCCTGCCACTCACACTCGCGCAAGACTTTGCCCCCAGTGTGCTGAGCGAAGAAATGCGCAACCGCTCGCAAACCTTTGGCAAACTCATGGCCATGGCCATCATGACGTGGGCACGCACCGACGGCGGCCACGAAGCCTGGGGCCCGCTGCGGCGCAGCCAGCAAAACTACGTGCCCCCCAGCGGCGACGGCAAATGGGTGGCCACGCCGCCCGCGTTTGCACAGCCGCTGCTGCCGTGGTGGGGGCAGGTGCGCCCCTTTGCCTTGGCCAGCAGCGACGCATGCGCGGCTCCTGAGCCCCCGGTGTATTCCGACGCACCAGACTCTGTATTTTTCAAAGCCGCGCAAGAGGTGCACCAGATCAGCACACAAGCCACCGCCGAGCAGCGCCAATTTGCGCTCTATTGGGCCGATGACCCGGGCAAAACCCCCACGCCCGCTGGCCACTGGGCTTTCATTGCCACCGATGTACTCAAGGCACGCAAGGCCACGCTGGCGCAGGCCGCACAAACCTATGCGCCACTGGGCATTGCCATGGCAGATGCCTTCGTTGCGGCATGGCAAACCAAATACAGCCTGAATGTGCAGCGCCCAGTGACCACCGTGCAACAAGCGATTGACAGCAGCTGGGTGCCCAGCCTGATGCACACGCCGCCGTTTCCTGAATACCCCTCGGGCCACTCTGTGCAGTCCAGTGCAGCGGCCAAAGTGCTCTCGCATGTGTTTGGCGCACAAACGGCTTTTGTGGACAATACCCACAACGACCGCGGCTGGGGGCCGCGCAGCTTCAGCAGCTTCGAGGCTGCCGCGCAAGAAGCTTCGCTGTCGCGTTTGTATGCGGGCATTCACTTTCGCTTTGGCGTAACGGGTGGGCAAGTGCAAGGCAACTGCGTGGCAGACAAAGTGCTGCAGCTCGCTTTCAAACCATGAGCTTGGCACTGGCACGCGCTGCGCTGTGGCTGCACCGGCACAGCATGCAACAAAGAGTTACCGCGCAGTATTCAGGGTAAATGCTGATGCAGAAAATTCAATTTCAACCTACATTTAATTCGTTGCGAAAACTATTGTTTAACCTCGGCCAAGCGGCCAATCTCGGAGATTTTTTATGCAAATCAAACACCACCTCACCGCCTTGGCCCTTGGCTTGGCCGCAGTCGGCGCTTTTGCCCAAACCACCGTCGGCGTGAGCTGGTCGAATTTCCAAGAAGAGCGCTGGAAAACCGACGAAGCCGCCATCAAAGCCGAGCTGGCCAAAACCGGTGCCAAATACATCAGCGCCGACGCTGGCGGCTCACCCGAGAAGCAATTGGCTGACATTGACAGCCTGATCTCCAAAGGCGCCAAAGCCCTGATCGTGTTGGCCATGGACAAAGACGCGATTTTGCCCGCCATCAACAAAGCCAATCAGCAAAAAATCCCCGTGGTAGCCTATGACCGCTTGATTGAAGCGCCCGGCGTGTTCTACATCACCTTTGACAACGTGGAAGTGGGCCGCATGCAAGCACGCGCCATTTTGGCCGCCAAGCCCAAAGGCAATTACGTGATGATCAAGGGTTCACCTACTGACCCCAATGCCAATTTCCTGCGCGGTGGCCAGCAAGAGGTGATTGACGCAGCAGTGAAAAAAGGCGACATCAAAATTGTGGGCGAAGAATACACCGACGGCTGGAAGCCAGAAGTTGCTCAGAAAAACATGGAGCAAATCATCACCAAAAACGCGGGCAAAATTGACGCAGTGATTGCCTCCAACGACGGCATGGCTGGCGGCGTGGTGGCGGCATTGAATGCCAAGGGCATCAAGGGCGTGCCAGTGTCAGGCCAAGACGGCGACCATGCTGCGCTCAACCGCGTGGCCATGGGTCAGCAAACTGTGTCGGTCTGGAAAGACGCGCGCGATTTAGGCAAAGATGCAGCGGCAGCCGCTGTGTCGCTGGCCGGCGGCAAAAAAGTAGCCGGTGCTAAACCGTGGAACGGTGGCGAGAAAAAGATCGAGCTGCAAGCCCAGTTCCTCAAGCCCGTGGCCATTACCAAAACCAATCTTGACCTCGTGGTGAAAGCTGGCTGGATCAAGAAAGACGTGCTGTGCAAAGGCGTGGACAAAGCGGCCGCACCTGCTGCTTGCAAATAAACCGCCTTTAGCCCAAACCAAAAGCGGGCTTGAAGCCCGCTTTTTTTATTTGTCCTTTGTATACAGTTTTGCAGTGTATGAATCCCACCCTCAGCGCCATCAAACTCGCAGCCATTGACTGGCGCCTAGTCCTCATGGGCGTGGTGCTGGCAGCAATTGCAGCCACTTTCAATGTCTTGTCTGACGGCATCTTTTTGTCGCCCGAAAATCTTTACAACATCGCCCAGCAAACCGCTGTGGTGGGCATCGTGTCCACCGTGGTGGTGCTGGTCATTGTGGCGCGGCATATTGATTTGTCGGTGGGCTCGGTGATGGGTTTTGTGGGCGTGTTGATTGCCACCTTGCAATACTCCGCTGGCTGGAGCTGGCAAGAGGCATCGCTGGCCGGGCTGGCGGTGGCCATTGCGGTGAGCATGTACCAAGGCGCGCTCACGACCATGCTGGGTGTGCCCTCGTTTGTGGTCACCTTGGGCGGCTTGATGTCGTTTCGCGGCGCTGCATTTTTAGTGGCCGACGGCAAAACCCAGCCCGTCAACGATGCATTTTTTCAGCGCTTGGGCGGTGGTTTTGACGGCGCGATTGGCACATCGGCCAGCTGGGCAATAGCTGGCCTGATGTGTGCCGCCTTGGGCTGGAGCATGCTTTCTAAGCGCCGCGCCAAAGAGCGCTACGGCGTGCCCAATAACCCGCTGTGGCTTGATGCGGCCATTGTGCTGCTGCCTGTGGCTATTGTGCTTGGTTTCACGGCCACCATGAACAGCTACCAAATTCCCAGCAAAGAGCAGCCTCAGGGCATACCGATTCCTGTATTGATTTGGGCTTTGGTGGCCTTGGTACTGTCGTTTTTGGTGCACCGCACGCGCTTTGGCCGCTATGTGTTTGCCATGGGTGGCAACCCTGAAGCGGCCGCCTTGGTGGGCATACCAGTGCGCCGCGTCACCTTGATGCTGTTTGCGCTGATGGGCGTGCTGATTACCGTTGCCGCTATTGTGTCTATAGCGCGCTTGAATGCGGGCACTAACTCGCTGGGCACGAGCATGGAGCTGTATGTGATAGCGGCGGCGGTGATTGGTGGCACTGCGCTGGCCGGGGGCAGCGGCTCAATCTTAGGCTCGGTACTCGGTGCACTCATCATGCAATCTATCGACAGCGGCATGCTGCTGCTGGACGTGTCGATTGGTGTGCGCTACGTCATCATTGGGCAAGTGCTGATAGCAGCCGTGGTGTTTGACGTGCTCTACCGCAAATTCACGGGAGACACGGTATGAGCGCATTAGACAGCTCGCAATGCCTTGTGCAAATGCAGCGCATCAGCAAAGCTTTTGGCGGCGTGCATGCCGTGCAAGACGCCAGTATTAACCTGTATGCAGGCGAGGTGGTGGCGCTGCTTGGCCACAACGGCGCAGGCAAATCCACACTGATGAAAATGCTGGCGGGTGCCTACCCGATAGACAGCGGCGAGGTGCTGATCAGTGGCCAAAAAGCGCATATCCGCTCGCCACTGGATGCGCAAAAACTGGGCATCGAATCGATCTACCAAACACTGGCTTTGGCCGACAACCTTGACTCTGTGGCCAATTTGTTTTTGGGCCGCGAGCTTCTCACGCGCTGGCGCACGCTGGACGACCACCGCATGGACGCGGATGCGCGCAAGGTGTTTGCCCGCCTGAATAAAAACTTCACAAATGTGCGCACGCCGGTGCGGCGCTTGTCAGGCGGTCAGCGCCAAGTGGTGGCTATATCACGGGCGATTTATTTCAACGCCAAAATACTGATCATGGACGAACCCACGGCGGCTCTGGGCCCGGAGGAAACCGCCATGGTGGGCAACTTGGTGCGCCAACTCAAAGCCGAAGGCGTGGGCATCTTTTTGATCAGCCACGACATGCACGATGTATTTGCCCTGAGCGACCGCTTGGCTGTGATGAAAAATGGCCGCATGGTGGGCACTTACAACACTGCCGATGTCACCGAGGACGAGGTACTGGGCATGATCATTGGCGGGAAAAAACCGCAAGGCAAAGTGCAAGCCTCGCGCGATGTAAATTGATGCGATTTTTAAAGAAAATCATTCAATGTCAACGTCATATGGTCATTTATTGCTATACATTTTAAATTTTATCCATGCCACTTGAACTAAATCTGCATGCGGATGGCCTGCACCGCTGCCCATGGTGCGGCCAAGGTGAGGCGCAGGCCGACTACGTGGCCTACCACGACACCGAGTGGGGCATGCCCGTGTCCAACGAGCGCAGGCTGTTTGAAAAAATCACGCTAGAAGGTTTCCAGTCCGGCCTGAGTTGGATCACGGTGCTGCGCAAGCGCGCCCACTTTCGCGAAGTGTTTGCAGGCTTTGACTTTGAAAAAGTAGCGCGCTTCACCGAGGCTGACATAGAGCGTTTGGTGCAAGACGCAGGCATCATCCGCCACCGAGGCAAGATCGTCAGCGCCATCAACAACGCCCAACGCGTGTGCGAATTGATCGACGAACAAGGCGAGGGCGCGCTGGCCAAATTGGTTTGGGCACACGAGCCCGCACCCAAAGACCGCCCCAAGCTACTCAGCCCAGAAGTAGCCAGCACTTTGGGCCAAACCGCCCAATCGCTGGCATTAAGCAAGGCGCTCAAAAAGCGCGGCTTTAGCTTTGTGGGCCCGACCACCATGTACGCCCTGATGCAATCCATGGGCGTGGTCAACGACCACCTAGAAGGCTGCCACAGCCGCGCCGTGGTGGAGCGCGCTCGGGCTCAATTTATCCGTCCTTAGCGCAAATTTGCTATTTCAAGATCCAGTTTTGAAACAGCAAATTTTGTCACACAAAAGGATTGGCGTTAAACAAGCAATGCATTGACCCGCTTGACATAAGCCGCCGGGTCATCAGGTAAGCCGCCTTCGGCAAGCAGTGCTTGGTCGAACACAATGTGGGCTAAATCATGGAAGTGGACTGCATCTGTTCCCAGGCCATTGCCCAGCTTTTTGATCAACGGGTGCTCGGCGTTGACCTCTAAGATGGGCTTGGTTTCGGGCGCAGCTTGGCCCGCTTGCTTGAGCATGCGGGCCAGTTGGGTGCTCATGCCGTGGTCTTGCACCACCAGGCAGGCGGGGCTGTCCACCAAACGGGTGGTCACACGCACGTCTTGGGCTTTGTCTTTGAGGGCTTCTTTGAGCTTGGCGACCAGTTCTTTGCTGCCTTCGGCGGCTTCTTCTGCGGCTTTTTTCTCGGTGTCGTCTTGCAGCTTGCCCAAATCAACCGCGCCTTTGGCGACTGACTGCAAGGGCGTGCCGTCAAACTCAAACAGGTAGTTAAGCGACCACTCGTCCACACGATCAGTCATGCACAGCACTTCGATGCCTTTCTTTTTGAAGACTTCAATGTGTGGGCTATTTTTAGCCGCGGCCAGCGTGTCGGCAGTGATGTAGTAAATGGCTTCTTGGCCTTCTTTCATGCGGGCTTTGTAGTCGGCAAGGCTTACCGAAGCGGTGTCGCTGCTGGTTGACGCATAGCGCAGGAGCTTGGCCAAGCGGTCTTTGTTGGCAAAATCTTCGCCCAAACCTTCTTTGAGCACTGCCCCAAATTCGGTGTAAAACTTGCTGTATTGGCCTTGCTTGGCTTTGTCTTCGTCGCTGAGCACGTCGGTAACAGCATCAGCGGCAGTTTCTGTAGCGGCCACTGGAGCGGCATCGTATTTGGCCAAATCTTCCAGCATACCCAGCACGCGCTTGGTGCAGCCTTCGCGGATGGCTTTCACGTCGCGGCTTTCTTGCAGCAGTTCGCGGCTCACGTTCAGCGGCAAATCGGCCGAATCCACCACGCCTTTGACAAAACGCAGGTAGGTGGGCAGCAGCGCCTCGGCATCGTCCATGATGAACACGCGCTTCACATACAGCTTGATACCGGCTTTTTTCTCGCGGTTCCACAGGTCTTGGGGTGCCGTGCTTGGCAGGTAGAGCAACTGGGTGTATTCGGTGCTGCCCTCGACGCGGTTGTGGGTATGTGCCAAGGGCGCGTCTTGGTCGTGGCTGATTTGCTTGTAAAAATCGTCGTATTGCTCTTTGCTCAGGTCTTTTTTTGGCCGTGTCCACAAGGCGCTGGCTTCATTGGCTTTTTCCCATTCGCCGGTTTTCACCATGCCGCCGCCGCTTGTTCCCTTGCTCGGGTCAGCCGCGTCAATGGGTTCTCCCTCTTTCCACTCTTCTTTTTCTAGCAAAATGGGCAGGCTGATATGGTCAGAGTATTTGCTGATGATGCTTTTGAGCTTGTAGGTGTTGGCATACTCCAGCGCGTCCTCGCGCAGGTGCAGGGTAATGCTGCTGCCGCGCTGGGCGCGGGTGATGGCTTCCACCTCAAACTCGCCTGTGCCGCCGCTGACCCAGCGCACACCCTCGGCATGCGGCAAGCCCGCACGGCGCGACTCCACAGTGATTTTGTCGGCCACGATGAAGCCCGAATAAAAGCCCACGCCAAACTGGCCAATCAGCGCGCCTTGGTCTTTGGCATCGGCTTTTTGGCTATCGCCCAGCTTGCTCATGAAGTCTTTGGTGCCGCTCTTGGCAATTGTGCCCAAATTGTCAATCGCGTCTTGCGCCGACATGCCGATGCCGTTGTCGGCAATGGTCAGCGTTTTGGCGTCTTTGTCGTAGCTGATGCGCACTTCTAAATTAGGCGCGTCTTCGTACAAAGCTGGCGTGTTGATCGCCTCAAAACGCAGCTTGTCGCAGGCATCCGATGCGTTAGACACCAGCTCGCGGACAAAAATTTCTTTGTTGCTGTAGAGGGAATGCGTCACCAAATGCAAGAGTTGGGCGACTTCGGCTTGGAAAGAAAGGGTTTTTTTGGTCATAAGATAGGGTGAAACTTGCTTTAACAAGCAAGTGATTTGGGTGCTAACTGGGCGTTTTCAAGACATGAGCGCCAATTTTTCAACGGAAAAATCGGGATTTTGGGTTTGCAATCGGCAAGAGAAAGTCGGTTGTCCGGCGCTGCGATTGGGTTGGACGACGCAGCGGCATCAAGGAGGAGGCCTCGAGGCCGGGGGACAGCTGCGGAGTCAATACTGTTCGCTTTGAGCCTCTGTAACTACTGGTTCACTGCGCCCGAGCAGCGCTTTGGCTATCCCGACGCGCCCTCTCAGCGGTGGGTACACCGAAATCGGTCGATCGGGATAGCCAAAACGCTGCTCGGGCTATGCTCGCGCTGAGGTTTTAATACCTGAGACACGTCACTCTTAGACTGCTTCATACTATGAAAATAAGAGCGCACTATGACCATATTACGCTGACATTGCCACTATTTTTCATTAAACGAGCAAATCTAAGTGTGAAACAGAGCGCAACCATGCAGTAGCCTCTGAAGCAGAGCAGTTTGCACACCGTTCTAAGCAACCACCTCGCCCTGCGGCTAAGCGAGTGCTGTGCCAATGCGCAAACAATCAGGGGAAAGGGGCCAGCGATCCGTTTGCGCGTTGGCACAGCACTCGCTTGGCCGCTGTAGTGACCGAGCTGGGCAAGAACACTTCGACAAGCTCAAATTGACCGTAAAGTGCATAAAGCGAACAGTATTGGCCGCGGAGTCGTTCAAGCCAATCGCAGCGCCGGGGCGTACAAATCGCTGCACGCAATACCAGGGGTGCAGCGATGTACTCAACGCGGCAACGCTTCCACTTCTTTGGTCCAGCGCTCCAGCAAACGGCGGCGCTCGGCCGATTTGCCGTATTTTTCGAAGTCGTATTTAATCAAACGCACATTGTCCATGCTGGGGATGCGCGGGTCGGCTTTGAAGGTTTTGTTAGCGGGGCTTTGCAGGCTGTTGGCGCGCGCGCCTATGCCTTGGCCTTCCGGGGACATGAGCCAGTCGTAGTAGCGCTGGGCGGCGGGTTTGTTGCGCGCGCCTTTGACCATGGCAATACCGCCCACCTCGTAGCTCGTGCCTTCGCAGGGCGCGAGGCTCACCACGGGGTAGTTGTTGAGTTTCCAGCCGTCAAATCCAAAGATAAAGCTGATGCCAATGGCCACTTCGCCTTTGGCCACATTGGGCGCTTGGGCCGTGCCGCTGCGGGTGTAGTTGCTGATGTTTTTGTGCAGCGCTTTCATGTAGTCAAAGGCTTTTTCCTCGCCCATCATTTGCACCAGCCCCGCCAAAATGGTGTAGGCCGTGCCGCTGGATGCGGGGTGGCTGATCTCGATATCGCCTTTGTAAATGGGCTTGAGCATGTCGGCCCAGCAGGCAGGGGCGGGGAGTTTTTTCTTCTTCAAAAGCTCGCTGTTGTAGCCAAAGCCAATCGCCGAGGTGTAAAAACCGCCCACCATATTGCCCGTCATGGCGTATTGGCGCACGCTCCAGCTGTGCAAATCGTTGATATAGCTGGGGCGGTAAGCATCGAGCAAGCCCACTTCGGCAGCCTGCAAAAACGGGTCGCCTGTGCCGCCCCACCAAATGTCGGTCTTCGGGTTATTGGCCTCGGCGCGGATCTGCGCCAGCGCTTCGCCCGTGGCTTTGCGGGTTTGCAGCACTTTCACGCCCGTGGATTTGGTGAATTCGGCTGCCGCCAGCTCGCACCAGGCTTGGTCGGTGCTGCAAATGGCGTTGACTGTGCCTGCATTACTCTGCGCGGTAGTTTTTATAGAAAATAATGCCAATGTCAGCGTCAAAAGGACATAGTGCGCTCTGTTTTTCATAGTATTTTACTTTAAAAAGTTATTCAAGATGGCTTAGTTTGGCATCAACTCGCAGCTAGGTATGCGGTACGGACTGCGGTGGGACATGATGCTGCGCGCACGCTGCCCTTAAGTAGTCAATAGCTTAACCCGTGGCAGCCCAAAACGGGAAAAATCTTTGTCAAAAGTCACCAGCTGCAGCCCCGCTGTGTGGGCAAATGCGGCCAAATACGCGTCTGTCCACAGGCGGTGCGGCAGGGGCGGCTGGGTGTTGACCATGGCTTGCAGCGCTTCTTCGCAGTCGGGCTCGGGGTGTAGGCCAATGACATGCAGGGCGCGAAAGCTTTGGTACAGCCGCCAAGCGCCGTCGCTGGCCAGCGCGCCCTGGCCTGCCACCTTGGGCTGGCACACCAAGCGCAGCAGGCCCAGCGCGGTAACACGGCAAAACCAGATTTTTGGCGGTGCGGTGTTGGGCATGCTGGCCATGTCTTGCTGCGTGGCATCCCAATAGGCCTGGGCCGCGCCGTGTTGCGGGTGTTCGCGCACAGCCAGCGCCAGCCAAACATTCACATCTGGCAAGTCGCCAGGCGCTGCGCCCCAGCGGGTGAGCGCGCTGGCATCGCGCACGGCCAGCGGCGCGGCGTTGCTGGGAGCGGCTATCGTGGCAGCTATAGGTGCGCCTAAGGCTGCGTCGAGTGGGCTGGGCATGGCGGTGGTTTACTCGGATTCGTTTACGCAGATTCATCGAGCAAGGCAAACAAATTGGCATTGCTAAGCTGCGAAGTTGCTAGCGCCATAGGTGCGCCTAGGCTCACACTGGGCAGATTGACTGGGCCAGCAGGCGCAGCCTGCACACCCATGCCCCGCGTAATCAAGCCCAACACCAAATCCCGCAAACTCACGCCTTCCATAGCGGCTCTGGCCTTGAGGTGGCGAAACATAGGGTCGGGAAAATCTAAACTGGTACGCATGTTTGCATTTTTATGCAAAAGCATGGATTTGTCAAGATTATTTTCTCATTCGGTATTTTTTCGGCATCCCTTTTGCGCCCTCTGCGAAACTTTTGCGTCCTCTGCGTTCAAAAAATCCCCGTATTGAACCTTTCCAACATGAGGTGTATAGCTAAGCATGCAGCGGGTGGCCTGATTTTTACTCCGCTCTTTTTCGCTCTGGGCTGCGGGGTGCTAGGTCGATGGACTGCGCAAGAAAGTCGCTTGGTCGTTGGGCTACTTTATGTACTTCGCGAAAACCGCTACGAAAAATCAGGCCACCCGCTGCACGCTTGGGATGCTTGGTTTGTGGGGTGCAACTTGGCCTTAAGGAATTGCTGGCTGCCAACTGCGTGAATTGCTGAGGATTTGTATCGCGACTGTGCCGAGACCACGCTTTGCACTAGGCTTGTCGCGCCTTGAAAATACTACATAATTCATAGCAAACTATGACCATATTACGCTGACATTGCCACTATTTTCCATAAACTCAACGTCTAAGACAGCATTTGGTATCTCTTTCGCGTCTTTAGCGCAACTTTCGCGCCCTTCGCGGCCGGAAGTTCGGCATTTGGTATTCAACTGCCAGCAATTAACTTTCAAAACCGCTCATGCGCCCCCAAATACCGCCACTGCCCCACAGGCAGCGCCCCCAGCGCCACGCCGCCTATGCGCACGCGCTTGAGCCCCGTCACATGCAGCCCCACGGCCTCGCACATGCGCCGAATTTGCCGCTTTTTGCCCTCACGCAGCACAAAGCGCAGCTGCTCAGGGTTTTGCCAGTCCACCACGGCGGGCTTGAGTGCCTGCCCGTCTAGCGACAAACCGTGGCGCAGCCGCGAGAGCAGAGCTGGCGGAAAGACAGCGCGCACGTCTTGCGAAATAGGCTCTGGCCGCCCCATCCGGTCGGTTTGGCCCAGCTCGGTCACCCGTTGGGGCGCAACTTGGTAACTCACGCGTACCAAATACTCTTTTTCAACCGATGAATCTTCGCCAATCAACTGGCGCGCCACACGCCCGTCTTGAGTGAGCACTAACATGCCCGTTGAGTCAATGTCTAAGCGGCCAGAGGGTGCCAAGCTTTTCAGATGGCTGCCCTGAAAATGGATGCCCGTTTTGTCGCCAATCCAATGAAAACGCGGGTTCACCAGCACGATGGCGGGCTCGTAGCCGTCCTCGGCCTGCCCGCTCACATAGCCCACGGGCTTGTGCAAAATCACCGTCACCTGCTGCGCCTGCGCGCCTTGGGCCCGCTTGTCTACCTCAATTTTGTCGCTGGGCAGCACCTTCACCCCCATCACCGCAGGCGCGCCGTTCACCCGCAC
This sequence comes from Polaromonas sp., assembly GCA_043728315.1. Lineage (GTDB taxonomy): Bacteria > Pseudomonadota > Gammaproteobacteria > Burkholderiales > Burkholderiaceae_C > JAAFIP01. Next base: position 31,018 of record JAYTMT010000295.1, read on the forward strand.
CCAGCCGCGTTCAATCCAATCGTCAGCCTCGCGGCGCGAGCACAGCGCCAGCTCGGCCATGCGTTTGTTGAGGCGAATTGGGTCAGTCATGGGGTGTTCTTCATAAAATATATGCTGATTTTGCCAGATCTCACGGTGATATGGTCATAGTTTGCTATTTTTATAATAGTAATTTATTTTTGCGTACATGTCCCCCAAACTGGCTACGCATTGGCCAAGCGGCATGAGCGGTAGTCCATTTTTGCTCAAAAACGCCTTCCATTGCAATTGCTTTTGTGCGTCACTGGCAAACTCTTCGCTCAGCCCTATGGGCAGGTCTTGCGGCACTGCTGTGCCTCGGCGCTCAAAAGTCGCTGCAATTGCCATGGCCAATACGCCGTAGTTCAGTGTTTCGCGTTGCAAAATCACGCTGATATCGTAGTAATCTTTAAGTCGCGTGTTCACCATGCCTAGCAGCACGATGGCATGCAGTTTTTCGGCCACCACCGTGTAGACGGGATAGGTGCTAAGCTTAGGCGTCGGCAAATCGGCCAACAGCGTTGGGTAAGCCGCCTCGACTGGCTCTGGCGTCACGGCATCGCCAAAACCGATGTCAATTTGCACTTTACAGCGTGCGCCCGACAATTGCGCGCCAAACACCACGCGCACGCCCGTGTAACCAGCCGATTTGCGAATCTCGGCTACGTCAATATGCTCGGCGCTAAAAACAATGCCATCATCCACCGCGATAGACGCGATCTCGCGAAACACCTCCTTGATAGCGGCATGGTCTGATGCGCCAAACCCCAATAAATCAGCATCGCGCGTGGGGCGATGCGGCATGTCGTACCACATGGCAAATAGCAAGGCGCCTTTAAGCAAAAAGCGCTGCGCATAGGGCGATACACCCAAGCGGTACAGCATGCGCTCCAATGCAAAACGCACCAGCAGTTGGTCAAAATCCGTGTTTTGAGCTTTTGCTACCGCGAGTAAGCGCGCACGGATCGATGCAGCCGTGTCTTTGCTCATTCAATAGCCTCCATATAAGGCCGCATTACTGCTGTGACGCGGTTGATTTTGGCAAATTGCCATAGCTCATCCACCGTGGCTCGTTGGTTGGCACGCGCTTCTTTGAGTGCGGCTATGGCCACGTCCAAACCAATTTTATTGCGGTGTTTGAAGCAGTCAGCCACCGTTTTGGCCACGCTGTACACCCGTATGTTCACCCCCTCATGGGCATGCACCTCCACCCCCGCCTCAAGCGCTTGCGCTGAGCACTGCACCATTTTTAAAGGTGGGTAGCCCAGCTTGGGCACATGGCTTGCACGCGGCATGGCTATCCATACCTGCCGCGCCAGTTCGCTGGTCAGGCCATGAAACTGCAAGGCGCTTAGCAAACACAGCACCGCCTGCGGCACCCGCGCGGCCACAATCGCCAAGCTGATGTGCGCCGCTGTATCCATGCCCGTGGGACTGTACAAGCCACGCGCCACCCGCACCCATTGCCCGCTGGCCACCAGCCTAGACATGGCCGTGCTGGTCAGCCCCTGCATGCGCAGCTGCTTGGCGCGTAGCAAACGAGCTTGGCTGGCAGCGCCAGTGGTCGCATTGGCTTGGGTGCTGGGTGTTTTCATGGGGGATAAGCGCATTCATGTTTTATTTATTCGTCACATATTATATGTTGACGAATAAATGCACCATGAATCGATGCTTTTCTATAAAATTGCGCCATTCATCCCTAATTTGTGGGATGGGCAAGATGCTGGTTTCGTGATATTGTTTCTATCTGGATAGAAAAAGTGTGCATTTATTAGCAGCATGCATTTTTCAAACATTTGACACAACAGGAAGACACCATGAAACAACACACTGCCAGCGCGCCCGCTGCCACCCAAGGTGGAAAAGGCATACGACTTTTATTTGGCCTGCTGCTTAGTGCTGCAATCACCGTGGCGGGCTGCGGCGGCGGCGGAGGGGGCAGTACAACGGTTGCGGCGGCTGCGGCTCTCGTGGGCACTAACGGCCAAACTCTGACGAGCGACGATTTATCGGGTTTTGGCATTGACGGCTCCAACGGTGGCGGCTTTGGCTCTGGCGACTCGGGCGCTGACGGCACGGGCGGTGAAGGCGGCCCCATTAACAACGGCACAGTCGTCATCACCGACGTGAACGGCAAAGTCACCCGCGTCAAAACCAATGCCAATGGGTATTATTTTGCCAAAGTCACCGATTTTACCGCCCCGCTTTTGGTCAAAATCGTGGCGCAAAACGGCAAAATCTACAACTCCCTGCGCACCGACGCGCTGGCCGCTGGGGTGATCAACACCATCAACATCACGGCGCTTACCGACAAAGTAGCCAGCTTGGTGGCAGGCACAGCCGGTGTGTCGGCGCTCACTGCGGCTGATATTACCGATGCCAAGGTCAAAACGGCTAAGGCAGAAGTGGTGGCCACCTTTGCCGCAGCGCTGGCCGCAGCGGGCGTGGATGCCAGCAAGTTTGACCCGATCAACACGCCCTTTAAGGCCGACGGCTCGGGCTACGACAAGCTCTTAGACCAAGTGCGCCACGAGATCAATGCCGACGGCAGCACCGAGCTGTATTCCAAAGGCATCGCCTACGCTGCTGACGGCTCGGTGAGCTCCACGCCCCTGTCATCTGCCGCACCACTGGCCCTGTCAAGCGGCAAAGAGCTTAACTTTGCCCGCCTAGACTCGCTGCGCAAACAATACACCGCCTGCTTTGCGCAAGGCGAGGCAGCGCGCGACTTCAACTCCGCTAGCAACGCCTGCGGTGGTTTGGTGCACCCCAATTACAAATCCAGCGATGGACGCGACTACTTGGCTGTGGTTGAGGGCATGAGTGGCCGCAAGGATTTCAACCGCGTGATCGAATCGGGCGATGTGATGACTGGTGCGATTTTTGATGCGCCTGAGCTGCTCCTGCTTGAGAGCTCCACGGCATCCGCCACAGGCAGCGTGGCCGCCAGCGCCATCACAGACTTGGACAAGGCCATTGTCGTTTTGAGCTGGTACCAGCCCGTCAACCAAGCCTACCGTAGCACCAGCGCCCTCATGCGCCGCTTCGACAACATCGCCGACTCGGGCGGTCAAAGCTCCAAAATCCTCAACGCCGACGGTACCAGTAGCAACTGGTGGAACTATGGCGGTCAAGGCAATTACTCTCTTAGCATCAGTGCACGCCTAAACCGCTACACCAACCTTAATCCTGCCACCAATGTGCCGGGCACTGGCACGGTAGCTGCACCCGCTTCGGCATCGAACGACACCAGCGCATTGGGCTTGTATGTTGGCACGCAAAAATTCAACCCCACCACCCGCGCCTACGTAGACTCAGGCGTGGCTTATGCCCGTGTCACAGGGCCTGGCTTGCCCGCTGTAGGCGTGATCGTGTCACGTATCAGTGCCTTCGTGTCTAGTGGAGTCTGCCCAGCCTCTGACGATCTCAAGTACAGCGCGTCAAGTGTTCCAAGCACCACCGAGACGACTTACTTAGCATATTATTCGTCTACGGGGATTGTGCCCGGAAGCACCTTCACACAAACGAGTGTTTTGACGGCAACTCCTCAAACACTTGGACTTGGAATACCTTTACCCTACCTAGATAGCTTAGTAAATGCAACCATAACTATAGGTGGAGCACGTAATTTTTACCTACAACCTTCACTCACACTTGCTGGCTACGGACCAAATGCAACTACTACAACTCTAACTGTGATTGCATCAGGCGCACTTGGAAGTGCAACCACAACAGTCACGTCATTTGCAGTTGCCGTACCGCCAGCGCCGGGAACAGTCAGTTTCTCTACTGCATTCACTCAAACCGCAGCGACTTTTGGACTCTATCAGTTTGCCATAAATTCATTTCGACCGAGTTACACGTATTCTCAAGTTACAAGTTCGTCGCGATCCATGTTGACTGCATCAGGTACTAACGCGTTTAACCTTGGACGTACAGCACCGGATGGCACTGCATTGACATTCGCTGCTGGCGACGCTACATCTGGCAACAACAACAACCTCACAGCGGTTGATTTCAACACCATCAAGCCATGGTCGCGCTACACCTTCCAGCTCTACGACGCTGCTGGCGCACTGATCTCTACGGAGACTGACCGCTTGAGTGTGCAGCCCCGCCCCTCGCAGTCGCTGCGTACCATGCCCTTGCATGATCTGAGCCCAAGCTATGGCATGCTCACGCCCGCGCGGGCAGCAGCAGCCAGCTTGGATTTCAAGTGGGCAAACAACATCGCAGCGCCTACGCCTTACCAAGCCTTCCTCAATGGCAATTTCTATGAGACTACCATCACCACAAGTGGTACTGTGCGGCGCAACTCCTCGGCCTTTCTCAAGCGCCAGCAGCTGTCCACCAGTGGCGAAGCTGCTAAAACCTTCGCCGCAGCGGGCGTGTCGCAGTTCACAGGCTGCCGAGTGCCAGTCAATAACGCTTTGGTTGCCGAGCGCCTTGATACGGCTCGCACCATTAATACCGTGAATCCTACGGTGAACAATGCCATTGCCTATAGCAACCGCAGCGTCTCAATGAATACCCGCATCAGCCGAGTGCGCGTGAGTCAAACTGTGGCGTGGGAAAACTAAGCTGCACAGCCAATACTTTACACCCCTATAAAAGAGCGCTTCGGCGCTCTTTTTTTACTTTCTCAGCCCAATGTCGCCGCCAAATGGTCATATAATGCTACACAGAATATAGCGCTCATCAATTTTCTAAAAACTACGTAGGCGTACAAATCGCCACACCACGGTAAGGGTGCATCACCAGCAAATCTTGATCACCCGTGACGATTGTGTGTGCGTTGGCATCAAGCGCTAGGGCCAGAAGCCTGACGCGCAACAGAGGAGCGAAACAGCAGCCCACTGACCACCACATTCGTATGCACCACGATGGGTGACTTAAATGCGGTTGTCATGTACGAATTGCATCACTTCTTCTTCAGTCATTGTCTCTCCAGAGCTGCTCGCGTCTATTGCATTGAGCACTTCGCGCTCCGACATGGCACAAAACAAAGGCCGCCCATGCCGCGTGACGCACACAATGTCGTCTTGCATGGCTCAAGCCAGTACATCCAACCCATGCTTTTGTACCACAGACAACAATTTCAAGGCCATGCCACTGGGTTGCTTGCTACCAGACTCCCATTTTTGAACGGTAGATTCGCTGGTGTTGAGGTATTTCGCAAATACGGGCTGGCTCACATGCGCGCCTTGGCGAATGCGTTTGATTTGGGTAGGTTTGAGACTGGTGGGCGTGGCTAGGCAAGATGCGTCGAATTTACGCATCGTGATGTGGTCGATAGCGCCTACTTTTTGCAGTGCCGCAGCAGAAGTATGAATCGCCTCGAAGGCATCACTTTTGTATTTACTTTGGGTTGTCATGGCATATCTCCAGAAGGTCATGGTCGGCTAATAAACAGCTCAATTGCGCGGCGCTTAAACCCGCATAACTTTTGGCAAGCAAGCGAAAGGCAGTTAACTCGTCGTCACTGATGTTGTCTCGGTCTTTTTTAGCAAAAAGGTATTCAAAAATCCAATACTTAGCGCCCTTGGTCAAAATGATTGAGCGATGCAAATTGTCGTTTAAGCGTTTTTTAAATACCCCGCCGCCAAGGTCATCGCCTTGGCCCAGCATCACCTGCGCAATAGCATCACAAAGAGCCGAGTCTTTGATCTTGATCTTGCGTGCTTCTTTGGAAAACCGTGCGGTTTTAAACACACGCGTTATTGAATTTATGCCCATACTTAAGTGTAGCACTGGGTGCGGCTTTTTTCAAACCGTGAGAAAGGCATGTGTATGCAGTTGATATGCGCGAATTGCATCGAAATAACTCACTGCGCAAACACACTCGCCCGAAGCCCATCCAAATCCAACACCTTGATCCCCCCATACTCAATAGCCACCAGCTTTTGCACGGCCAGTGCGCTCAGTGCTTCATTCACGCGCTGGCGCGACAGGCCCACTAGGTATGCCAGCTCTTGCTGGGTGATGCGCAAGAGGCGCGAATCGTTGGGGTAGAGCACGGGGTTAAACAGGCTGGCTAGGCTGGCGGCCACGCGCGCGTCGGGGCTGCTCATGCGGTCGGCCTCGCGGGCGGCGATGAACTGGGCCAAGCGCTCATTGAGCTGGTTCATCACAAAGCGGTTAAAGGCGATGCTGTGGTTGAGCAGCCAGTGGAATGCCTCCACAGGGATGCCCGCCACGCTGCTGGGGCGCAGGGCTTCGATGTTGTAGCGGTAGACCTCGCGCTTCAAAACCGTGCCCTCGCCAAACCAGCCACCAGGCGGTACGCCTGTGAGGGTGACGGGGCGGCCATCGGGTTTGTCGCTGCTCATTTTTAGCAGGCCATCGAGCAGGCCAAACCAATACGTCACGCCCCTGCCCACGCGGCAAATATAGTCGCCCGCTGCGGCATCGCCCACCACCAGCTGCGCCTGTGCATAGGCGCGCGCATCGGCATCGAGCACAGCCAGCCATGGGATGTTGGCCAGCTCTTGGGCGGTGGCCACGCGGCGGCGCCGGTGCAGACTCATGTCGGTCGAAAAAGCAGCTGTTTTCATGCAATAAAACCCTCTAGGGGAAACTACGGGCTAGGGCTTACACTTAGATTGTCGTCGAAACGACATCTTAACGTCAAACTTACGCCTACATTCCTTCTCAAGGACAAACGCGACATGGACCACACCTTCCCCCAACTCTTGCTGCAGCACGCTGCCACGCGCCCCGGCGCGCCCGCCATGCGCGAAAAAGAATACGGCATTTGGCAAGCCATATCTTGGAGCGCCTTGGCCGCGCAGGTAGAGCGCATCGCCTGCGGCCTGCACGAAGCTGGGCTGGCCCGCGGTGAGCACATGGTGGTAGTGGGCGCAAACCGCCCACGCCTGTATGCCACCATGCTGGCGGCGCAGTCTTTAGGCGCTATACCCATTCCACTCTACCAAGACGCAGCTGCCACAGAATGCGTGTTCCCCATCAACAATGCCGATGTGCGCTTTGCCATGGTGGAAGACCAAGAGCAGGTCGACAAAATGCTAGAAATTCGGGAGCAATGCCCGCAGCTGGCGCATATTTATTTCGACAATCCACGCGGTTTGCGCAATTACGAAGAAGCAGGCTTGGTGGACTTGGCTGCACTGGAAAAATCTGGCGCAGCCTACGCGGACAAGCAGCCCCAATTTTTCAGTGCAGAAGTAGCCATGGCCATGCCCAGCGACGTGGCTGCTATGTTTTTTACATCGGGCACCACGGGCAACCCCAAGGGCGTGGTGCACACCCACTTTAGCTTGCTCAACCGCGCCAAAGCCGGTGCAGATTTTGACAAACTCACCAGCATCGAAGAAGTGCTGGCCTACATGCCGCTGGCATGGATTGGGCAAAACATATTCAGCTACGCCCAGTGGCTGGCCTGCGGCTATGTGGTGAACTGCCCCGAAAGTGCCGCCACCGTCACCATTGACCTCAAAGAAGTGGGTCCCACCTATTACTTTGCGCCACCGCGCGTGTTTGAAGCCCTGCTCACCAGTGTGATGATTCGCATGGAAGACGCGGGCAGCATCAAGCGCAAAATGTTCAGTACTTTCATGGATGTGGCCAAGCGCGTGGGGCCAGCCAAAACCGACGGTAAATCTGTGGGGCTGGCAGACAGCATTTTGTATGCGCTGGGCAATTTATGTGTGTATGGCCCTCTGCGCAACAACCTAGGCATGAGCCGCGTGCGTGTGGCCTACACTGCGGGCGAAGCCATCGGGCCTGATTTGTTCACCTTTTACCGCTCCATTGGCATTAACCTCAAGCAGCTGTATGGCAGCACCGAAACCGCCGTATTTGTCTGCCTGCAGCCCGATGACCAAGCCAAGGCCGACACCGTGGGCGTGCCGATTGCAGGCGTAGAAATCAAGCTGGCCGAGAACGGAGAAATTTTGGTCAAAAGCCCAGGCCTCTTGAAGGAATACTACAAAAACCCGAGCGCCACCGCCGAAGTGCTGGGCGCAGACGGCTGGTACCACACCAGCGATGCGGGCTTTATTGACGCGCAAGGCCACCTCAAAATCATCGACCGCGTGAAAGACGTGGGACGCATACAGGGCGGCGCCAATGATGGTGCGATGTTTGCACCCAAATACGTAGAAAACAAACTCAAGTTCTTCCCCCACATTAAAGAGGTAGTGGCCTATGGCGACCAACGCGACCGCGTGGCCGTGATGCTCAATATTGACTTTGACGCCGTGGGCAACTGGGCCGAGCGGCGCAACCTCTCCTACGCAGGCTACACCGATTTGGCGCAAAAGCCCGAGGTATACCAGCTCATTAAAGAATGCGTGGAATCGGTGAATACCGACCTCTCGCGCGACAGCATGCTGGCGGGCAGCCAAATCAGCCGATTCCTCGTGCTGCACAAAGAGCTCGATGCCGATGACGGCGAACTCACCCGCACCAACAAAGTCCGCCGAGGCTTCATTGCCGACAAATACTCGCCCTTGATTGACGGCCTGTACAACGGTGCAAGCACCCAATACATAGAAACCGTGGTGAAATTTGAAGACGGCCGCAGCGGCAAGGTGTCAGCCACACTCAAAATTGCAGATGCCAAGACGTTTGCTCCTGTGAAGGTGGCGGCATGAAATACGTTGTGAATACCGAATGCGGACATCCGGCCGCGAAGGACGCGAAAGTTGCGCGAAAGACGCTAAATGGGGAGAAAAGAAAACCAAATAGCGTTTTTAAATCCTGTGCATTTTTTACTTTGCATGTCCGTATTTTTGGTATTTTTTCGCGTCTTTCGCGTAACTTTCGCGCCCTTCGCGGCCGGAAACTTGTCCCCTCGTCCTTAAGAGCCGCGAGCCCCCTATGAGCAAAAAAATCGGTGACGTCATCCTAGACGTGAAAAACATCTCGCTGCGGTTTGGCGGGGTAAACGCTTTAAGCGACATCAGCTTCAATGTGCGCGAGCATGAAATTCGCGCCATCATTGGGCCCAATGGCGCAGGCAAGTCGTCTATGCTCAACTGCATCAACGGCGTGTACCAGCCGCAAGAAGGCAGCATCACCTTCAAAGGCAAAACCTTCAAGCACATGAACAGCCACGAGGTGGCTACCATGGGCGTGGCGCGCACTTTTCAAAACTTGGCGCTGTTCAAGGGCATGAGCGTGCTGGACAACATCATGTCCGGGCGCAACCTCAAAATCAAGAGCAATATTTTTTGGCAAGCCCTGCGTATTGGCCCTGCTGAGCGCGAAGAAATCAAGCACCGCGAGTACGTGGAGCAGATCATTGACTTTTTAGAGATTCAGCCCTTTCGCAAAACGCCTGTGGGCCAGCTGCCCTATGGCCTGCAAAAGCGCGTGGACTTGGGGCGCGCACTGGCCATGGAGCCGCAGGTGCTGCTGCTCGATGAGCCCATGGCGGGCATGAACCTTGAGGAAAAACAAGACATGTGCCGCTTTGTGTTGGATGTGAATGACGAGTTTGGCACCACCGTGGTGTTGATTGAGCACGACATGAGTGTGGTGATGGACATATCAGACCGTGTGGTTGTTTTAGATTACGGAAAAATCATTGGCGACGGCACACCCACCGACGTGCGCAACAGCCCCGAAGTTATCAAAGCCTATTTAGGAACGAGTCATTAACATGAAACACAATGCGCTTATGAATGACTTTTCAAGCAATCGCCGTGGATCTGGCCCTGCCAGTCCAGTGGCGATGCCCCCTGACAGGGGGGAGGCTGGCACACGCAGTGCGCCAGCAAAGGGGAGGAACAAATAATGGGGTTTTTTCTAGAAACTTTGCTTGGCGGCCTGATGGCTGGCATGTTGTATTCACTGGTGGCGCTGGGCTTTGTGCTGATTTTCAAAGCCTCGGGCGTGTTCAATTTCGCGCAGGGCGCTATGGTGCTGTTTGCGGCGCTGGCCATGGCGCGCTTTGCGCAGTGGATTCCGCAGTGGACCGGTATGGATAACAAAATATTAGCCAACGTGTTGGCCTTTGTGGTGGCAGGCGTGGTGATGTTTGTGGTCGCTTGGATCATTGAGCGCTTGGTGCTGCGGCATTTGGTCAACCAAGAGGGCGCTACGCTTTTGATGGCAACGCTGGGTATCGCGTATTTCCTAGATGGCTTGGGTCAAACGATTTTTGGCAGCGATATTTACAAGATCGACATTGGCATGCCCAAGGAGCCGATCATGGCATTCGAGGGCATGTTTCCGGGTGGCATTTTGATCAACAAAGAGGATCTGATAGCAGCGGCCATTGCGGCCACACTGGTTGCATTGTTAACCCTGTTTTTCCAAAAAACCTCTACCGGCCGAGCCCTGCGCGCCGTGGCCGATGACCACCAAGCGGCGCAGTCCATTGGTATTCCGCTCAACCGCATTTGGGTTATTGTGTGGTGCGTGGCCGGTGTGGTGGCGCTGGTGGCGGGCATGATTTGGGGCAGCAAGCTGGGGGTGCAGTTCTCACTGGCCACCGTAGCGCTGCGTGCCCTGCCGGTGGTGATTTTGGGGGGGCTTACTTCAGTGCCTGGTGCCATCATTGGCGGCCTGATCATTGGCGTGGGCGAGAAACTCTCTGAGGTGTATTTGGGCCCCATGGTGGGCGGCGGCATTGAAATTTGGTTTGCCTATGTGTTGGCGCTGGTGTTTTTACTGTTCAGGCCGCAAGGGCTGTTTGGCGAAAAAATCATTGACCGCGTCTAAGAATATTGTATTTTTGTGGGAAAGACCGTAGCTACGCGCAGCGAGCAAGCTCTGTCCCCAACTGATTAGGATTCCTATGTTTTACCGCGAAAACGGCCAATTTAAAACCAGCTACCGTGCTGACCAGCAGATCTTTCCGATCACGCAAGACCGCATTGCCATTGCCCTCTTTTTGGTGTTTGCCTTTGCCGTGGTGCCCATGCTGGCCTCGGTGTATATTTTCAAGGCCATCATCATCCCATTTTTGATTTTGGCACTGGCCGCCATTGGCGTGAATATCTTGGTGGGCTATTGCGGCCAAATCTCGCTGGGCTCGGGTGCTTTCATGGCGGTGGGCGCGTATGCGGCGTACAACTGCTACATCCGCATCGACGGCATGCCACTGATTGCGGCGCTCTTGATGGGCGGTTTTTTTGCCACGCTGGTGGGCATATTTTTCGGCATTCCTAGTTTGCGGGTGCGGGGCTTGTATTTGGCCATTGCCACGCTGGCAGCGCAGTTTTTCTGCGACTGGGCGTTTTTGCGCATCAAATGGTTTACCAACAACAATGCCTCGGGCTCGGTGTCGGTATCGAACATGCAGGTGTTTGGCTGGACCATTGACACGCCGCTGGACAAATACTGGTTTTGCCTAGGCTTTGTGGTGGTGTTTGCGCTCTTGGCCAAAAACTTGGTGCGCGGTGCGATTGGCCGTGAGTGGATGGCCATTCGCGACATGGATGTGGCCGCTGCAGTGATTGGCATTCGCCCCATGTATGCCAAGCTGTCGGCGTTTGCGGTGAGCAGCTTCATCATTGGCGTGGCGGGCGGGCTGTGGGGCTTTGTGCATTTGGGCTCTTGGGAGCCTGCGGCCTTCTCGGTGGACCGCTCGTTTCAGTTGCTGTTTATGGTGATCATTGGCGGCATGGGGTCGATAGTGGGGGCGTTTTTTGGCGCAGCATTCATTGTGATTTTGCCGATCTTTTTGAACCAATTTTTGCCTTTACTGGGCTCACTGGTCGGTGTAGAGATTTCTACTGCGGGTATCGCGCACGCTGAATTCATGGTATTTGGCGCGCTGATTGTGTGGTTTTTAATTGTCGAGCCCCATGGCCTGGCCAAGCTGTGGAGCGTGGCCAAACAAAAGCTGCGGATTTGGCCTTTCCCGCACTAGGTGTCTGCATAGGGCGTATAAAGAATTGGCAGTGTGAGGGGCTCGTAAACACTGACTTGCAATAACCAGATTCGAGCGTTAGATTGTTGTGTTTTTTGTGTATTTACCTTTTTTAGGAGTGAGACTATGAAGCTTCGTCAAATGACCATTGCCGCCACTATGGCTGCAGCCGGTTTGGCCAGTGTGGCCACCAATGCTCTGGCGCAAGCCAAAGAGCAGTTTTTCCCCATGCTGGTGTACCGCACGGGCGCTTACGCACCCAATGGCGTGCCATTTGCCAACGGCATGGCCGACTATTTCAAGCTGGTCAATGCCAAGGGCGGCATCAACGGCGTGAAGCTCTCGTTTGAAGAGTGCGAAACTGGCTACGCTACGGATCGCGGCGTGGAATGCTACGAGCGCCTCAAAGGCAAAAACGGCGGCGCTACAGTGTTCCAGCCACTGTCTACCGGCATCACCTTTGCCTTGACCGAAAAAGCCCCCGGCGACAAGATACCGTTGATCACCGCAGGCTATGGCCGCTCCGAGTCGGCTGACGGTGGTGTTTTTAAATGGAATTTTCCGCTCTCTGGCACGTATTGGGTGGCAGCTGACACGCTGATCCAGCACATCGCCAAAAAAGAAGGCGGCTACGACAAGCTCAAGGGCAAAAAAATCACCTTGATCTACCATGATTCACCGTTTGGCAAAGAGCCGATTCCATTGCTGGAAGAGCGCGCCAAAATGCACGGCTTTGTGCTCAGCCTGCTGCCCGTGACCCACCCCGGTGTGGAGCAAAAAGCCACTTGGCTGCAAATTCGCCAAAACCGCCCAGACTACGTGCTCAACTGGGGCTGGGGTGTAATGAACTCCACCGCGCTCAAAGAGGCGCAAGCCACCGGCTATCCACGCGACAAAATGTACGGCGTGTGGTGGGCTGGCGCTGAGCCTGATGTAAAAGACGTGGCAGAGGGCGCCAAGGGCTACAACGCCATCATGATGCAGCACGGCTCTGAGCCAAACGCACAGGTGGTCAAAGACATCAACGCAATGGTGCATGCTAAAGGCCAAGGCACAGGTCCAAAAGAAGAAGTAGGCCAAGTGCTCTACATGCGTGGCTTGCAAGCGGCGATGTTTGCGGTAGAAGGCGTGCGCGCTGCGCAAGAGCGCTTTGGCAAAGGCAAAGTGATGACGGGCGAGCAAGCACGTTGGGGCTATGAGAATCTGAACTTGACGCAAGCCAAGCTCGATGCGCTGGGCTTTAAAGGCGTGATGCGCCCGATCTCCACCAGCTGCCAAGACCATATGGGCGCTTCGTGGGCACGCGTGCACACATGGGACGGCGCTAAGTTCAACTGGTCGTCTGACTGGCTGCAAGGCGATACCCAGATCATCAACCCGATGGTCAAGGCGGCTGCTGACAAATACGCTGCCGAGAAGAAGTGGACCCGCCGTGATGGCAAGGATTGCCAGTCTTAAGCCCTTGTCTTTAGCCAAAACTTTTAAGCCAAAAGCTTAAATATTAAAAACCGCCAGCGACTCCATCACGCAAGCGATGGAGTCGCTAGCTCTCAGCGCAAACCAAGCCGCGCCGCCTACGATTGCCCTGAGAACTAGCACCGAGCACACCATGGACACCACACCTAACCCAAGCGCAGCGGCCTCACCCGCTAAAAACATCGTCCTCAATGTCAATGGCATTGAGGTGATTTACAACCACGTGATCTTGGTGCTCAAAGGCGTGAGCCTGCAAGTGCCGGAGCGCGGCATTGTGGCGCTCTTGGGCGGCAATGGCGCTGGCAAAACCACGACACTGCGGGCGGTGAGCAACCTGCTCTCGGGCGAGCGCGGCGCAGTCACCAAGGGCAGCATCGAGCTGCGCGGCGAGCGCATTGAAAACCTCAGCCCCGCAGATTTGGTGCAGCGCGGCGTGGTGCAGGTGATGGAGGGGCGGCATTGCTTTGCCCACCTGACCATTGAAGAAAACCTGATGACGGGCGCGTACACGGTGAAAAGCAAGGCGCAAATCGCGGCCAATTTGGAGAAGGTATACAACTACTTTCCGCGCCTGAAAACGCGCCGCACCTCGCAAGCGGCCTACACCTCGGGCGGCGAGCAGCAAATGTGCGCCATTGGCCGCGCCCTGATGGCCAACCCCACCATGGTGTTGCTCGATGAGCCGTCAATGGGCTTAGCCCCGCAAATCGTGGAAGAGGTGTTTGAAATTGTCAAAGACCTCAACGCCAAAGAAGGCGTGACCTTTTTGCTGGCCGAGCAAAACACCAATATGGCTCTGCGCTACGCCGACTACGGCTACATCATGGAAAGCGGCCGCATTGTGATGGATGGCCCGGCTAAAGAGCTGGCCACCAATGAAGACGTGAAAGAGTTTTATCTGGGCACAGGTGGCAGCGGCGAGAAAAAGAGCTTCAAAGATGTCAAGAGCTACAAGCGCAGGAAGCGTTGGCTCGCCTGATGGCTCAGGGTGTCTCGCGGGACAGCGCAGGCTGGTTTGCCCGCATGTTTTGCAAGATGCGCCTCCAAACTCGATGGGCTCTTCAAGCGCTTTGGTTTGACTTGCCGCAAGCTCTGGCGCAGCAATTTATAGTTTTTAAGCAAGATGTCATTGTCAAATGGTCATATCTTGCTATTTATTCAGTAGTATTATCCTATGGCCACTTCTTTTTACGACTCCCTTGAAACCCGCAGCACCGACGCGCGCGAAGCAGCGCTCATGGCCGCTCTGCCCGCGCAGATTGCCCATGCCCAAGCCAGCAGCCCCGCCATGCGCGAGCTGCTCGCAGGCGTGGACGCAACCGCCATCACCAGCCGCGCGGCACTGGCCCAGCTGCCCGTGACGCGCAAAGGCGACCTGCACGACAGGCAAAAAGCCGGGCGCGCCGCTGGGCGTGGTGTGTTTGGCGGCTTTAGCAGTGTGGGCTGGGGCGCGCAGATGCCCCGCGTGTTTGCCAGCCCGGGCCCCATTTATGAGCCCGAAGGCACAGCGCGCGACTATTGGCGCATGGCGCGCGCCCTGCATGCCAGTGGCTTTAGGGCAGGCGAGCTGGTGCACAACTGCTTTAGCTACCATTTTGTACCCGCTGGCCTGATGATGGAAACGGGGGCGCACGCTCTGGGCTGCACCGTGTTTGCCGCTGGCACGGGGCAAACCGAGCAGCAGGTGCAAGCCATTGCCGAGCTGCAACCCGCAGGCTATGTGGGCACACCCAGTTTTTTCAAAATCATTGTCGAAAAAGCCGAGCAAATGGGCGTGGCCCTGCCGTCCATGAAAAAAGGCATGGTCGGCGGCGAAGCCTTTCCCCCCAGCCTGCGCGACTGGTTCACCGAGCGCGGCATCCACGTTTACCAATGCTTTGCCACCGCCGATGTCGGCTCGATTGCTTATGAGACCAGCGCCCGCGAAGGCTTGGTGCTAGACGAAGGCGTTGTGGTAGAAATTGTGCGCCCAGGCACTGGCGATCCTGTGGCCGCTGGCGAAGTGGGCGAGTTAGTGGTTACTTCATTGTCGCAAGCCTACCCCTTGGTACGCTTTGGCACAGGTGACCTTACTGCCGTGCTGCCCGGCCACTGCCCCACGGGCCGCACCAATACCCGCATCAAAGGCTGGATGGGTCGCGCCGACCAAACCACCAAAATTCGCGGCATGTTTGTGCACCCCAAGCAGGTGGACGATATCGTTAAACGCTTCCCCGAGGTAGCCCGCGCGCGGCTGGTGGTGAGCGGCTCCATGGCTGACGACAAAATGCTGCTGCGGGTGGAAACTGCATCCGCACCCGAAGGCCTGCAAGGCAAAATATCCGAGGCCATCCGTGACATCACCAAGCTGCGTGGCGAGGTGGAATTGGTGAGCCTTGGCAGCCTGCCCAATGATGGCAAGGTGATTGAGGATGCGCGTAGTTATAAATAGTTTTGCTACAGTTGGAATAGCACACTATGACCATATGACGCTGACATCACTTGTTTTTTAGGATTTTTTAAGTTCGCGAGCTTTGCATGTACGCCCATGTACTTGGCTTGGACAGCTACGCGGCTGTCCCCCGCCCTACGGGCTCCTCCTTGATGCCGCTGCGCCGTCCAAACCAAGCACAAGGGCGGCCAGTAGAGTGGGGCGCAAGTTTAAATGCTCGCCGCTTGAAAATCGCGCCGGAAACAAACGATGGAACGCCAGCACGCTGGCAGGATCAGGTCGGTGGTGCTGCTTGGGCGCAGCGGCATAAAGGGGGAGCCCGCAGGGCGCAGGACTGCCGCGGAACCAATGCTGTTCGCTTTGAGCACTTCCCGTTCGCCCTGAGCTTGTCGAAGGGTTCATGCCCGGCTTGGTCATTATTGTGGCCAAGCCGCAGGGCAAAGTGGTTGCTCGGAACGGTTAGAAAACTGCTCAGTTTCTGGGTCAACAACATGCTGGCGTGCTGTTTCACGTTTCGATTTGTACTTTTCAAGAAAAATAGTGGCAATGTCAGCGTCATATGGTCATAATGCGCTACGTTTTTTATAGTAACTGGCACTCTGCGAGTAGCGTGTCTGGGGGTATTAAAACCTCCAAGCGAGCATAGCCCGAGCAGCGTTTTGGCTATCCCGACCGACCGATTTCGGTGTACCCACCGCATGAGGGCGCGTTGGGA
>JAYTMT010000296.1:0-15710 GCA_043728315.1 Polaromonas sp.
CAAGCTCTCGCTTAGCCGCATAAGTGACCAAACGGGAAAGAAGCACGAACCGTACAGTACTGGCGGTAACCCTAGACCAAGCCCCGGCTTTTACGCCCCGTCAGCCCCCACCACTTGCATGAGCGACTGCAGCATCAGCTGGGCACTGGCTACATTGGTGGCGCAGGGCACGTTGTGCACGTCGCAGGCGCGCACCAGTGCGTTGATGTCGGGCTCATGGGGCTGGGCCGTCATGGGGTCGCGCAGGAACACGATGGCATCAATTTTGCCGCCAGCCAGCCGCGCGCCAATTTGCAAATCACCCCCCATGGGGCCAGAGAGCATGCGTTCGACTTTCAGGCCTAGCTCCGAGGCCAAGCGCTGGCCGGTGGTGCCCGTAGCGCACAGCTTGCATTGGCTTAAAAAGCCTTTAAAGTCACCAGCGACTTTGACAATGTCGGCTTTTTTGGCATCGTGGGCAATCAGGGCTATGCGCAGGGGGCTGTAATGGATCATGCGTGTAATCATAGCGTCAGGATTGAGAATATGGGTGCTACCCCCTAGCCTAAATGCGGTTTTAGTTTGTAAAATGCTGCAATGCAACATTGTGTATGCGTGTTGCATCGTCTGGGTCGCTTTTCGGCCCAGAAAATCCATTAAGCCAAGGCCTGCCCCATGCTCTACCAAATCTACGAAACCCAGCGCGCTTTGATGGAGCCGTTTGCAGAGTTTGCGCAGGCCAGCTCCAAGCTCTTTGGTAACCCACTCAATAGCTTTGGCCAAGTGCCTTTTGCGCAGCGCATGGCCGCTGGCTACGATCTGGTTTACCGCTTGGGCAAAGACTATGAAAAGCCGATTTTTGGTATCCAAACTGTGGATGTAGACGGCGTGGAAGTGGCCATTCATGAGCGCGTGGAAATCGACAAAACCTTTTGTGAGCTGCGCCGCTTCAAACGTTTTACCGACGACGTAACGACGCTAACCAAGCTCAAAGGCCAGCCTGCGGTGCTGATCGTAGCCCCTCTGTCGGGCCACTACGCCACGCTCCTGCGTGACACCGTGAAAACCATGCTCAAAGACCACAAAGTTTTCATCACCGATTGGAAAAACGCCCGCCTAGTGCCGCTGGCAGATGGCGCTTTTCACCTCGATGACTATGTGAACTACGTGCAAGAGTTCATCCGCCATTTACAAGCCTCCTATGGCAATTGCCACGTGATGAGCGTTTGCCAGCCCACGGTGCCGGTGCTGGCCGCCGTGTCGCTGATGGCCTCGCGCGGAGAACTCACTCCGCTGTCCATGACGATGATGGGCGGGCCTATTGATGCCCGCAAATCACCCACCGCAGTGAACAATTTGGCCATGAAAAAGCCATTTAGCTGGTTTGAAAACAACGTGATTTACAAAGTGCCTGCCAGCTTTGCGGGCAAGGGCCGCCGTGTTTACCCCGGCTTTTTGCAGCACACGGGCTTTGTGGCCATGAACCCGCAAAACCACGCCAAGAGCCATTTTGACTACTTCAAAGACTTGGTCAAAGGCGATGGCCGCAGCGCCGAGGCGCACCGCACCTTCTATAACGAATACAACGCCGTGCTGGACATGGATGCTGACTATTATTTGGAAACCATCGAAGTGGTGTTCCAAAAATACAAGCTGGTCAACGGCACGTGGGATGTGAAAAACCCCGCTGGCGCACCCGAGCGCGTGAAACCAGCCGACATCCGCGGCACCGCCGTGCTCACCGTAGAAGGCGAGCTCGATGACATCAGCGGCAGCGGCCAAACCCAAGCCGCACACGACCTGTGCTCGGGCATTCCCGCGTCGAGCAAACGCCACTTTGAAGCTGCTGGCGCAGGCCACTACGGCATATTCTCAGGTCGGCGCTGGCGCGACATGGTCTACCCCGTGGTGAAAGACTTCATATTGGCGAACCATGCAGGAAAAACTGGCAATGTCAGCGTCAAACCGTCAAAGCTTGCTACTGAAAGTGTAGTGGATAAGGTTTCTACCACTAAAGCCCCAGCTTCTAAAATTCCAATCCCTGCGCCGCGCGCCAAACGTGCAGTGGTAGCCAAGCCTGCGGTGGTGGCCAAGCCTGCGGTGGTGGCCAAGCCTGATGTGGCGACAAGAGCTAAAACTGCGGCCAAGCCTGTTGTGAAAACCACGGCAAAAACAGCAAGCAAAACCGCTGCCCAACCTGCTGTGAAAAGTGCGTGGGTGAAAGTAGCGCCTAAAACTGCTACCAAGGCAGCCGCCAAGAAGTAAGCCATGCAAGCCAGCGCGCAGCAGATTCTGGCCCTGCTGCCCCACACCCAGTGCCAGCGCTGCGGCTACCCTGACTGCGCCGCTTACGCGCAGGCCATTGCCTCTGGCGAAGCAGCCATTAACCAATGCCCCCCGGGCGGCCAAGAAGGCGTGGCGCGCCTTGCAGCCGCCACGGGTCTGCCCGCCCTGCCCTTAAACCCAGCCAATGGCAGGGAGCAAGAGCGCAGCGTGGCTTTTGTGGACGAAGATTGGTGCATTGGCTGCACCCTGTGCATCAAAGCCTGCCCAGTGGATGCCATCATCGGCAGCAACAAGTTCATGCACGTGGTGGTAGAGAGCCTGTGCACCGGCTGCGAGCTGTGCATTCCGGCCTGCCCCGTAGACTGCATTGAGCTAGAAATTGCCACACCCAGGCGCACAGGCTGGCAAGCATGGACGGCTGACCAAGCCACGCAAGCCGATAAACGCTATGAAAAACACAGCAACAGAAGACCATATGACGCTGACATCTTGCATAAAAAGCATAAACATACCCTAGAAACCAAGCTAGCCGACCCTACCCTGGGCTCGACCATCACCGAGAGCGCGGTATTGGATAAAAAGCGGGCGTTTATAGAGGCGGCACTGGCAAAGTCGCGGGCTCGGGGTTTGTAGGATTTTTTGCTGGCGATTTCAAATTTTGAGTGTTTATGCCGTGCTTGGTTGGCATGGTCGGTAGCGGATGTGTCTGCGACTGAGGTGGTTTGGGTCATTCCCTCCGGCTAGGCGAAGTACCGAGGTCAGAGCCAAATTTCGTTCCAGAGCAAAACGCTCCGGGGTGCGAATTGTCCTGAATTTGGATCTGACCCCGTTACTTCTTTCGCGGAGCTACCGGTGACGCGCCAGCCAATCTAGTGGCGGAGAGCGTTGTGGGCGAGCTGGAGAAATTATGTGCAATCCGCGTGGTAGCCAAGGTAGCCTCATACTTCGGAACTTCGCGCGCATTGCGCAGAATTTATCCAGCACGCACACAAGGCTAGGCCGCAGCCCATCAATGCAGAGCGAAACAAAGCGCCAGAATGACAAGAACCCTTCGACAAGCTCAGGGAAAACAGTTGGTACAAGTTTCTAAGGAAATACTGTCAATGTCAGCGTCATATGGTCATAGTACGCTATCAAAAGCATACTAATCATCAATCAGACCGACGCCCCGCCAAATACGCCACACCAGCCTCGCCAGCCCGCTCGGTATGCAGCGTGCCGCGCGCCAGCTCAAACACATCGCCAGCTTTGTAGCAGCGCTCCACACCGCCAACGGCAATCGTAATCTCGCCTTGGGTAATCAGCGCTTTGGCATCAAAAGGGTGCTCGTGGTTGCCCAGCGCGTAGCCTGCGGGGCGCTCGATCAACACTGCGGCGGCGTAATGCTGCGCCGCTAAACTGGCTTCAAATGCTTGAGTATTGCTTGGCATGTCTCGACTCTCCTTTTAAAAAATCCGCTTAAACCACAGCATAGACAGCGCGCTGGCAGCTAGCACCAGCGCTGCACCCAGCAAAGCAAGCAGGCCTGCTATTTCGGTTTCTTTTTTCTCCACCATCAGGCGCGATGATAGCTTGGTGTAAACCTTTTTCAAATCGTCGGCTGAGCCTGCATAAAAGTATTCGGCCTGTGTGCGCAGTGATATGGCTTTGAGGCTTTCTTCGTCTAGTCGCACACGCATGGACCAGCCTTCAAAGCCAATGGTTTCGCCGTCTTTGGTGCCAATGCCCACGGTGTATACGCGCACACCTTTGTCAGCCGCCAGCTTGGCCGCCTCAGCCGGGTCTACGCCTGTGGTGCGCTGGCCATCTGTTAGCAATATGATAGCGGCTGAGCCATAACTACCGGCAGCTACGGGGGCAGTGTCTTTGGCTTCCTTAGGTTTGTCTGCTCCACCTGCACCACCAGCACCACCTAAGGGCCTGCTGGCGGGGCGGCCATATTGCATTTGCGCCAAGTCTATGCCCGCATCGGGAAATAGGGTGGCCAGTGACACCACGATGCCATTGCCAATGGCCGTGCCGCGCTGCATTTGAAAGCGGTCAATGGCTGCTACCAAGTCTTCGCGGTTGACCGTGGGCGCTTGCACCAAGGCGGCTGTGCCTGCAAAGGTGACGATACCCACTTTGACATTGCGCGGTAAATCAGCCAAGAAAGCCTTGGCGGCATTTTGCGCAGCCACTAGGCGGTTGGGTTGCACATCGGTGGCGCGCATCGAGCCCGATACGTCCATGGCCAGCATGATGGTTTCTTGCTGCATCGGCAAAGTGACAATTGCCAGCGGGCGGGAAGCTGCAAAAATCATAGCTGCTAAGGCAAGCAGCATGAGCGCAGGTGGGATGTGCCGTTTATAGCGGCTTTGTGCGCCCATGGCCACTTTGAGTAAACCCAACTGGCTGTAGGCCACGCTGTGCGCGGCTTTGCGGCGCAGCAACCAGAGGTACACCAACACCATAACGGGCACGATCAGCATCAGCCAAAGCAGCTGTGGCCATACAAAATTCATGCGGCTCTCCTCACAGAATTGGCGCTGCCAGAGGCAACGGATGCGGTGCTGCCAGCCGCGCAGCGCGCGCGCTGCTTGCGCTGCTGGGCAAAGCGCATGATGGTGTCCACCAGCGGATCGGTCGTGGACACATCCAGCGCATCCACCCCCGTGCGGGCAAAAATACCTTGCAGCTCGGCATGGCGCTGGGCGGCCAGCTCTTCAAAGCGGATACGCAGCTTGGGGCTGCTGGTGTCCACAAACACTTCTTCGCCCGTTTCGGGATCAACCAAGCTGAGCATGCCGATATTGGGCAGCTGGCTCTCGGCGGGGTCGGCCAAGCGCGCGGCAATCACTTCGTGGCGCAGCGTCAGCTGCCCAAGCGCTTTTTCCCAGCCGGGCTGGCTGATGAAATCAGACACTACAAAGACCAAACTGCGCCGTTTAATTGTGCCCAGCGCGACACTCAGCAGGTGCGCCAGCTGGGTGGGCTGCTTGTTGGTTGGCATGGGCTTAGGCTTGGCGGTGGAGGTAGGTGTAGACGCTGGCAACAGCTGGTGCAGTAGCCGCAGCACATGCATGCGCCCGCTGCGCGCAGGCAGCATGGCATCGAGTTGCTGGCTGTAGATCAGCGCGCCCACTTTGTTGCCATGGCGGGTCAGCAGACGCGCCAACACGCCTACAAAGCTGGCCAGCACCTCGCGCTTGCGCAGGGTGTGCGAGCCAAAATCAAGCGATGCGCTGGTATCGAGCAAAAACCATGCGCCCAGCTCGCGGTCTTCGGTGTATTGGCGCACATAGGGCACTTGCAGACGCGCCGTCACATTCCAGTCGATGTGGCGCACATCGTCGTGGAACTGGTATTCGCGCAGATCGGCCAAATCTAGTCCGCCCCCACGAAACAGGGTGCGGTAGTCGCCTTGCAGCAGACCATCGAGGCGGCGAATCACCGTCCACTCTAGGCGCTTGAGGAATTGCTCGGCTTGCTGCATGGCTGTTCGCTGGCAGTATGGATCAGGCGCTAGCTGCTTGGGCGTCTACTGGATGTTCAGCGGCATGTGGTGCAGCGTAGTGGGCCAGCGGTTTTGTAGGGGGTGTGATTTTTTGCATCAACTTGGCCACAATCGCATCGGGGCTTATACCTTCGCTGAGTGCTTCATACGAGAGCGAAACGCGGTGCCTGAGCACATCGGGCGCTATGTCCGTCATGTCCTCGGGCAGCGCGTAGCTGCGCCCGCGCATAAGCGCCAGCGCACGCGCGCCCTCTGCCAAGCAAATGCTGGCGCGTGGGCTAGCGCCATAGCCCATGAGCCGCTCCAACTCTTTGAGCCCATGCTGCGCAGGGTGGCGCGTGGCATCCACCAAGCGCACGGCAAATGCAATCAGCGAAGGGTCTACATACACCGCCCTGCATTCTTTTTGCAGTGCTGCAAGTTGCTCTAGACTTGCTACTGCGTTAATAGCAACAGGCGCAGCCAGAGCGCGCTGCACAATCACATTTTCTTCATCACTACTGGGGTAATCCACCAGCACCTTCATCATGAAGCGGTCAACTTGGGCCTCGGGCAGCGCATACGTACCCTCGGTTTCAATCGGATTTTGCGTGGCCATGACCACAAAAGGGCTTTGCACTGCATGCGACACGCCAGCAATCGTCACTTGCTTTTCTTGCATCACCTCCAGCAGCGCGCTTTGCACTTTGGCTGGTGCGCGGTTGATCTCATCAGCAAGCAGCAGGTTGGCAAATACGGGGCCCAGCACGGTGCTGAAATCGCCCGTTTTTTGGTTGTACATGCGTGTGCCAATCAAGTCTGCAGGCACTAAATCGGGCGTGAACTGGATGCGCTTGAATTGGCCGTCGATGGCTTGCGCCAGCGTTTTTACCGTGAGCGTTTTGGCCAAGCCCGGCACACCCTCCACCAGCAAATGCCCCTGCGCCAAGAGCGCCACCATCACCCGCTCTAAAAATGCGTCCTGCCCCACCACGACACGCTTAACCTCGTAGAGGATTTTCTCCATCAAAGCGTTGTGACCTTGCGATGCTTGCATAGTTTGCTCCTAAAAAGGGGACATCCCCACCGCCGAAGCGGCATTCTCTATGGGCACAGCAAAGCCTATGCCTATGAATACACGCTGCTTAGAAGGATTCAAAATTCCTGTAACAATGCCGACCACTTCGCCGTCGGCATTCACCAGCGGGCCACCCGAATTGCCGGGATTTGCTGCTGCGTCAAACTGGATCAAATTGGTCATTTGGGTGTTGGATTCGGGCGAGGTGAAATTGCGCTTAAGACCAGAGACCACGCCCGCAGACACCGAAGGCCCAATGCCAAACGGAAAGCCCACAGCTGCCACATGATCGCCCGGCTGCAAATTGGCCGTGCTGGCCAAGGCTGCTGCGCTGAGGTCATCGGGAATGGTGTGGGCTTGCAACACTGCTAGGTCGTCTTGCACCTGTACGCCTGTGATGTGGGCGGTACTGGTCAACCCATCCATGAATGTAATTTCTAGGCGCTGGCTGCCTTGCACCACATGTAAATTCGTCAAAATCACACCCTTATCCACAATCACCACGCCTGTGCCCACGCCCAGCTGCTCTTCTTCCATAAGATTGCCTTTTTTGTCGCGCGGGGTGACAAAGCTGCGCACCCGCACCACAGATGGAATCACTGTTTCATAAGCGCGCGCAGTGACCGATGGCAAGGATACGCTTTCAAGCGCGCTGAGCACCGCAGCGTCAATGTCTTCTTGGGTAAGCTTTTGTGCTGCGGGCTGCAGGCTAAGGAAGATGGCAAACACGCCTGCCATCAGTGCCAAACCAAAAACGAAACCTCTGGCTTGGGGGTATTTCAACGCGATGCTGCGCAGCTTGGCTACACATGTTTGCCAAAGGCTGGCTTTAGCAGCAACTGGCAGTGTTAACTGCGTAGAAGGCCCGCGCGAATTAGCATCTGGGCTGCTTGTGCCAGTGGGGCGGCTGTAGATAGCGGTGCGCTTCATACAAATAGGTTATCACGAATCCGAAGATTCTGCCTATTTTTTTATGCCCAGATTAGTACGGGATTCAAGCTGCGAGCTTGGCAAATGCTGCCACCACCTCAGGCGGTGCTTGCACCAATTCAATCAACACGCCCTCCCCCGCAATCGGGAATTCATCATTGGATTTGGGGTGCAAAAACGTGATGTCAAACCCCGCTGCGCCCTTGCGAATGCCCCCGGGAGCAAAGCGCACGCCCTGCTGGGTGAGCCAGTCCACAGCCACAGGCAAATCATCAATCCACAAACCCACGTGATTAAGCGGCGTGGTGTGTACCGCAGGCTTTTTGTCCGGATCAATCGGCTGCATTAAATCTACCTCCACCTTAAAAGGCCCGCTGCCAATGGCGCAAATGTCCTCGTCCACGTTTTCGCGTTCGCTCTTAAAAGTGCCCGTCACTTGCAGCCCCAGCATGTCCACCCACAGTTTTTGCAGCTTGATTTTATCGGGCGCACCGATGGCGATTTGTTGGATACCTAGGACTTTGAAAGGGCGGTTCATTTTTTGGATTTTGTGGGTTTGATGGTTGATTTAGCAATAGGTTTGGCTTGGTAGCGCACACCCGGCAGGTTTTGCAAATCCGCATCTTGGGTGAACAGCGGCGCTTGGTGAATTTGCGCGGTTTGCCAAATGATGGCATCTGCCATGGCCAAACGGTAACGGCCTGCCGCCAAGCTGGCAGCCAGCATCTGCTCAGGCTCTAATGAGACGATACGCCCTTGGCGCATGAATTCAAATGCCCGCGCAGCAGCGGCATCTCCCAACAAAACCGCTGTGCGTCTGCATACTTCATATACCGTGATGCTGGGCACAATCAACTGAGCCGTGTCTTGCAATGGCGCACGAAAAAACTCGGTATTGCTGCCTGCCCCAAAAAACTCTAGCCAACCGCAAGAATCAACGACATTCACGTGAAATCCTCGCTGGCAAAGTTTTCTACGTCGTTGGGCACATGAGAGTCCATGCCGGGAAACATACCGCAAGCGGCCGACATCGGCAAAACGGGGGTGATTTCAATTTTCCCTTGATTCGCGCGCACTTGCATCTGCTGCCCCGGAATCAAGTTAAACAGTTTACGCACGTCTTTAGGTATAACCAATTGGAATTTAGGCGATAAAGCAACACTAGTCATACAAATACCTTTTCGTTGAACGATTCAATTATTGTACAACGATTTGCAATTTTCATGCAAACTCAACTATCGGCTGATCCACCGTGAGCGATTCACCCTTAGTGGCCAACACTTTACCCACCACGCCATCAGCTGCGGCAAACAGCACATTTTCCATTTTCATAGCTTCAATCACCGCCACGCGCTCACCAGCTTGCACTTTTTGTCCGACCTGCACAGCCACATCCACCAGCAAACCCGGCATGGGCGAGAGCACGAAGCGGCTCATGTCGGGGGGTGATTTGTGCGGCATGAGCCGGTGCAGCGCAGCCATGCGCGGCGACATGACCAAGGCGTCGATTTGCGTGCCGTTGTGCTGAACCCGCAGGGCGAGCGGATTGGCGCGTGTGCCGCGTTCAATTTGCGCCGTGAAGGGCTTGCCATTGCATTGCCCCACGATACAAATATCGTTCAAACGCGAAGGGCTGCGAATTTGGTAGCTGCTGCCATTGACTTGTACCCGCGCCGAGCCAGATTCGCCAACGAATTCATCCACATGCACATCGGTGTAGCGGTGCTTGCCTGCGCCGTCCAGCGTCACCACGCAATAGTCTTTGCCCACTTGCACGCCGTAGCCGGGCAGTTGCCCCGTGATGCCGAATGCGCGCTCACGTGATTTGCGGCGCACAAAGGCCGCCAACGCCACTAAAAAATCAGCGTCTGCATGGGGAACATCTTCAGCGGCAAAGCCTTTGCCGTAGTTTTCTGCAATGAAGCCGGTGTTGAAATCGCCCGCTACAAATTTGGGATGCGCAAGCAATGCGGCCTGAAAAGGAATGTTGCTGCTGATGCCGCGAATCACAAATGCGTTGAGCGCCTCCCGCATTTTGGCAATCGCATCTAAACGGTCGGTGCCATGCACAATCAGCTTGGCAATCATCGAGTCGTAATACATGGGGATCTCACCACCGTCTTGCACACCCGTGTCCACACGCACGCCATACAGGTCTTGCGTGTTGGCTTGGCGCATGGTTTGCGCAGGCGGCGCAAAGCGCACCAGCCTGCCTGTGCTTGGCAGAAAATTGCGAAACGGGTCTTCGGCGTTGATGCGGCACTCAATGGCCCAGCCATTGCGCTGCACGTCTTGTTGCGCCAGCAGCAGCGGCTCACCCGCCGCCACGCGAATCATCAGCTCCACCAAGTCTAGCCCTGTGATGCACTCGGTGACCGGGTGCTCCACTTGCAGGCGCGTGTTCATTTCTAAAAAGTAAAAACTCTGGTCTTTGCCCACCACAAACTCTACCGTGCCTGCGCTTTGGTAGTTAACTGCTTTGGCCAAGGCCACCGCCTGCTCACCCATGGCTTTGCGCGTGACATCGCTGATAAAAGAGCTAGGCGCTTCTTCAATCACCTTTTGGTGACGCCGCTGGATCGAGCATTCGCGTTCATTGAGGTAAATCACGTTGCCTTGGCTGTCGCCAATCAATTGAATCTCGATATGGCGCGGCTCTTCGACAAATTTTTCTATGAATACGCGGTCATCGCCAAAGCTATTGCGCGCTTCGTTGCGGCAGCTGGTAAACCCTTCCAACGCCTCTTGGTCGTTGTGCGCCACGCGCAATCCCTTGCCGCCACCACCCGCGCTGGCTTTGATCATCACGGGGTAGCCAATGCTATTGGCAATTTCTACCGCTTTTGCAGCTGTTTCAATCGCATCATTCACGCCGGGTATGCAATTCACACCCGCTGCACCAGCCAGTTTTTTGGACTCAATCTTGTCGCCCATCGCGGCTATCGAGTAATGCTTGGGCCCAATGAAAACAATGCCCTCCTCCTCCACGCGCTTGGCAAAGCCCGCGTTTTCACTCAAAAAACCATAACCCGGGTGCACCGCCTGCGCGCCGGTTTGTTTGCAAGCCGCAATGATCTTGTCAGCCAACAAATACGATTCGCGCGAAGGCGCAGCACCAATATGCACCGCTTCATCGGCCAGCTGCACATGCCGCGCATCTTTGTCGGCATCGGAATACACCGCCACGGTTTGGATACCCATCTTGCGGGCAGTTTGGATCACGCGGCAAGCTATTTCGCCGCGGTTAGCTATGAGGATTTTTGTAAACATATTTATTCTCCTGGGCGTTTAAAGCGGAATGTTTCCATGCTTGCGCCACGGATTTTCAATCTTCTTATCTTTGAGCATCACCAAACTTCGGCAAATGCGTTTACGTGTTTCATGCGGCAAGATCACATCGTCAATGAAGCCGCGCGCACCTGCCACAAAAGGGTTGGCAAAGCGGGCTTTGTATTCGGCTTCTTTGGCTGCTAGCTTGGCGGGGTCACCCTTGTCTTCTCTAAAAATAATTTCTACTGCACCTTTGGCACCCATCACCGCAATCTCGGCATTGGGCCACGCAAAGTTCACGTCGCCACGCAAATGCTTGGAGGCCATCACGTCATAGGCGCCGCCGTAGGCTTTGCGGGTGATGACGGTAATTTTGGGCACGGTACATTCGGCATAGGCATAGAGCAGCTTAGCGCCATGCTTGATGATGCCGCCGTATTCTTGGGCGGTGCCGGGCATGAAGCCGGGCACATCCACAAAGGTGATCACGGGAATGTTGAACGCATCACAAAAGCGCACAAAACGCGCAGCCTTAATAGAAGATTTGATGTCTAAGCAACCCGCCAATACCAGTGGTTGGTTGGCCACAATGCCTACCGTTTGCCCGTCCATACGGGCAAAGCCAATGATGATGTTTTTGGCGTATTCAGGTTGCAGCTCAAAAAAGTCACCGTCGTCCACCGTTTTAACGATGAGCTCTTTCATGTCGTAGGGTTTGTTGGCGTTGTCTGGTACCAGCGTGTCCAAGCTCATGTCGAGCCGCGCCGCTGGGTCGCCACTGGGTCGCACAGGGGCTTTTTCGCGGTTTGACAGGGGCAGGTAGTTGTAGAGGCGGCGCAGCATCAAGAGCGCTTCCACATCGTTGTCAAAAGCCAAATCAGCCACGCCGCTCTTGGTGGTGTGGGTGGTGGCGCCGCCCAGCTCCTCGGCGCTTACCTCTTCGTGCGTCACAGTTTTCACCACCTCGGGGCCGGTCACAAACATGTACGACGAGTCTTTGACCATGAAAATAAAATCGGTCATGGCCGGTGAATACACCGCGCCGCCTGCGCACGGCCCCATCACCATGCTGATTTGCGGCACCACGCCGCTGGCCATGACGTTGCGTTGAAACACATCGGCATAGCCCCCAAGCGAGGCCACGCCCTCTTGTATACGCGCGCCGCCCGAGTCATTCAGGCCAATCACGGGCGCGCCCACTTTCATGGCTTGGTCCATCACCTTGCAAATTTTCTCGGCATGCGCCTCGCTCAGTGCACCACCAAACACCGTGAAGTCTTGGCTGAATACAAACACCAAGCGCCCATTGATCATGCCGTAGCCCGTGACCACGCCATCGCCCGGAATCTTTTGCTCTTGCATGCCAAAGTCCACGCAGCGGTGCTCCACAAACATGTCCCACTCTTCAAAACTGCCTTCATCGAGCAAAATCTCCAGCCGCTCACGCGCGGTGAGCTTGCCTTTTTTGTGCTGCGCTTCGATGCGCTTTTGGCCACCGCCCATGCGGGCGAGTTGGCGTTTAGATTCGAGTTGTTCTAGGATGTTTTGCATGGTGATTTTTTAATACTATGAAATAAATAGCAAGCTATGACCTTTTGACGGCGACATTGAGTAAAAAACGTGCTGCGGTAGATGCGGGGACGACACCGGTGCGCACCTGCTCGGTGAGCATGTCCAGTTGGTCTTTTACCGCTGAGTTTTGCATAAAATCTTGGCGCAGCCCCGCATGGATGCGCTCCCACATCCACGCCAGTGACTGCTGCTGCCTGCGCTGCGCCAACCGCCCGTCTTGCGTTTGTAAATTTTTAAACTCTTGCACTTTGCTCCAAAAATCTTGCACGCCCGTGCCCAGCAAGGCCGACAGCTGCATGGCTTGTGGATTCCAGCGATCAGGCGCGGCCTCAGCGGGCGCTGGATGCCCCTCCATGGCCTCGGGCGCAGCGGTGGCGCGCGCGGGGTTGCCCAGCTGGCCAAATAGCCGCAGCGCAGACGCTATCTGCGCCTGCGCGCGCGTGGCGGCATCGGGGTCAATATCGGCTTTGTTAATCACCACCAAATCGGCCAGCTCCATCACGCCTTTTTTAATGGCTTGCAAATCATCGCCCGCGTTGGGCAACTGCATCAGCACAAACATATCCGTCATGCTGGCCACCGCCGTCTCGCTTTGGCCCACACCCACGGTTTCCACAATCACCATGTCATAACCCGCAGCCTCACACACCAGCATGGCCTCGCGCGTCATGGAAGCCACACCACCTAGGGTGCCGCTGCTTGGGCTGGGGCGTATGTAGGCCATCTCATGCACTGAGAGCTTTTCCATGCGCGTTTTGTCACCCAAGATTGAACCGCCTGACACGGTGGATGAAGGGTCAATAGTGAGCACAGCAACTCTGTGGCCCTGTTCGATCAGGTGCAGGCCCAGTATTTCAATAAAGGTGGATTTGCCCACACCGGGCACGCCACTGATGCCTAGGCGAAACGATTGGCCTGTGTGCGGCAGCAAAGCAGTCAACAATTCGTCGGCCTGCACGCGGTGGTCTGCGCGGGTGGATTCGAGCAAGGTAATGGCCTTGGCAACGGCGCGGCGTTGCGCAGATGCCTCCCCGCCTAAAACAAGCGTTTGCAAGGTCAAACTCGGTTCTCCAAATTCAATGCGATTACCCCTACAAAATTTCAAACGCTCTGCCATCGGGCAGTCGGTAGCACAAAAAATCACGCCTGTCTTCGGTCATGATGCTGGTGCAGTCCATCTTGCAAGCCAGCCAATACAGCGACGCATCGGCCAAGTCCATGATGGTTTTCTGTGGCTCGCTGTAGCGCTGCATAGCCTCAAGAAACTCTGGCAAATCACTCGTTTCAAAATTATGAACATCTACAGCCCCATCCGCCAACCAAGCCAACATGCTGAAATGGGAGCGTGGTGACAGGAGGTAGCTTGCCTCTGTCACGCATGACCAAGTGCTGAGCAAGCGCTGCTTATTTTTAACGCAGGCGGCTACTTTTTTGGCATAAGAAGCGTGATTGGCTTCTACAGGGTTAAACAATGCCACGAATGCGCTTGCATCCATCAGGACAGAATTCATGCAGTAGTCGCCTTATTATTTTGTTTTATTTTTCGGTGCTTTTCCTCTACCGCCGCTTTCACCAGTGCTTTTACATTCGATGCAGCATGCGTGCGTGGGGTGGAAGAATCTACTTGTTCAATTCCAAATTGCGCGTGTGCTTTCACGAGCAAAGCGTAGGCATCTTTGGGTGCGAGTGCTTGTGCAAGCAAATTTTGAATGAATTTAGAGCGAGACGTTTTAAGGCGTTTCACCTCTAAGTTGAGCATTTCTTCTAACTCAGATTCGATTCGAATGGAAAGCGCAGTCATGAAATACTCCTGTGAAAATTCAAATTGTATTGCATGTATTACAAGTAATTTAAATTACAAATAAAACTCACACCAAAGCCTTCTTAATCTGCTCCAACACATCCTTAGCACTCACGGGAATTGGCGTGCCCGGGCCATAAATGCCCTTGACCCCCGCTGCATACAAAAAGTCGTAGTCTTGCCGCGGAATCACGCCGCCTACGAAGACGATGATGTCATCTGCGCCCTGCTTTTTTAGCTCGGCGATGATGGCTGGCACCAAAGTTTTGTGGCCTGCGGCTAGGGTGGATACGCCTACTGCGTGCACATCGTTTTCTATGGCTTGGCGGGCGCATTCTTCTGGGGTTTGAAATAGCGGGCCCATGTCTACGTCGTAGCCTAAATCTGCAAAAGCCGTGGCGACCACTTTGGCGCCTCGGTCGTGGCCGTCTTGGCCTAGTTTGCTGATCATCACGCGGGGGCGGCGGCCTTGGGCTTCGGCAAAATCTGTAATGTCTTTTTTGAGCTGGTTCCAGTATTCCATGGTGTCCCCCTCGTTGGAGTCAGCGTCATATGCTGCGGCGTACACACCGCTTACCTTGTGGATATCAGCGCGGTGGCGGCCAAAGGCTTTTTCTAGTGCGTCGCTTACCTCGCCCACCGTGGCGCGCAGGCGGATGGCCTTTACCGTGAGGTCAAGCAGGTTCACAGGGTTTCCTACCGCGTCTTTGGTGTCAGGGTGGCCTGCTGCATAAGTAATAGCGGACAATGACGATATGACGCTGACATCGTCTCTTTTTTCTTTAATATCTTTCAATTGGGCAATTTGCGCGTCGCGCACCGCCACATTGTCAATATCCCGCGACTCAATCGCATCCTCGGTCTTCAGCTTGTATTTATTCACCCCCACAATCACGTCTTGCCCGCTGTCAATACGCGCCTGCTTTTCAGCCGCTGCCGCTTCAATTTTCAGCTTAGCCCAGCCGCTGTCCACGGCGCGCGTCATGCCGCCCATACTTTCCACTTCTTCAATAATTTTCCACGCCGCGTCCGCCATGTCTTGCGTGAGCTTTTCCATCATGTAGCTGCCGGCCCACGGGTCTACCACCGCGCCGATGTGCGTCTCTTCTTGAATGATCAGCTGCGTGTTACGCGCGATGCGTGAACTGAACTCGGTCGGCAGGGCAATGGCTTCGTCAAACGAATTGGTGTGCAGCGACTGCGTGCCGCCAAACACCGCCGCCATCGCCTCGATGGTGGTGCGCACAATGTTGTTGTACGGGTCTTGCTCGGTGAGCGACCAACCAGAGGTTTGGCAGTGCGTGCGCAGCATGAGCGAC
>JAYTMT010000297.1:0-26297 GCA_043728315.1 Polaromonas sp.
ACGGTGGGTACACCGAAATCGGTCGGTCGGGATAGCCAAAACACTGCTCGGGCTATGCTCGCGCTAAGGTTTAATACCGCAGTCACGTCACGCTTTGCTTACTAGATACTATATAAATAGTAGCGTGCTATGACCATATGACGATGACATTAGCTGTATTTCTCATAAATCAAGAGAAAAAAGCGCCTCACACCCCTGCCCAGCGCAGCGAAGGCAGCCGCAGCCCGCCACAGTGCGCGCAATCAGGGTACGACCGCAAGGGCATAAGCCTGTGAATGAGCAAAAGCACAGCGACCTCAGATGCGGTTCGTCTGGCCAAGTAAATACATAAAAAATGAAACTTCCCCCTTTCCGCCCCAGCAGGGGGTGGAAAGGGGGGCGGGGGGGATAGGGGGAGGTAAAAAATTACGTTTAGGTAAATCCATTATGATTAGTACAACGCCATACTGATCATCAGGAGCAACAACATGACGATAGCAACGGGTTCATTGCCCCCCCCGGCAAAAGTACAGCAACTGCACCACTACGCCTACCGCGCCCGCGACGCGGAGGAAACCCGCGTGTTCTATGAAGACATTTTGGGGCTGCCGCTCTACCACATCATCCAGTCAGACATTGTGCCCAGCACGGGGGAATATTGCCCGTACACGCACTTCTTTTTTCGGCTGCAAGACGGCTCGTTCATCGCGTTTTTTGACTTAGGGGACGACGAGGCTGCGCTGCCTTCGCCCAATACGCCTAAGTGGGTGAACCACATCAGCTTTCGGGTCAACACCGTGCAGGATTTAGAAGACATGAAAGCGCGGCTACAGGCGCATGGCGTAGAGGTGTTGGGGGTGACGGACCACCATATTTTCAAAAGCATTTACTTTTTTGACCCCAACGGCATCCGCATGGAATTCACGGCGCAGCTGGCCGATGCTTTTCAAATGCTCGAGGAGAGCAAAACCGCTCATGCACGGTTGGCTGAATGGACGGCGCGCAAAGAGG
Source organism: Polaromonas sp. (assembly GCA_043728315.1). Lineage (GTDB taxonomy): Bacteria > Pseudomonadota > Gammaproteobacteria > Burkholderiales > Burkholderiaceae_C > JAAFIP01. The sequence continues at coordinate 991 of JAYTMT010000297.1, forward strand.
CTTGGCGCGCCCAGCGGGCTGCAGGTGTGGCCACGCAAGCGCTCAAGCCGCAAAGCAACGACAGGCCGGAGTTTGGTGGGCGCAGCGTCTGAGCCCAAGTTGCCCAATGGATGCCACTGAACCCAAACCAAGCAAGCAAAATCTACCCATGCAAAGATGCGGCATACAAAATAGTTAGTATTAAATAAATAGCAAACTATGACGATATGACGATGACATTGCCATTATTTTTCATAAATTGAAGGTTTTAAGCCGTGCCAAACGCTTACGCCCCCACCGAATTCCAAAACGGCTACGAATTTAGCCAAGGCAGCGGCTACCTGCTGCCGCAATACCCCAGCGTGGTGCCGCCCGCCGTGCACTCTGGTATGGTGGAGCATGCGCGCATTGCCATTGTGGGCGGCGGCATCACAGGGCTCACCATCGCCTGCGCGCTGGCGCAGCTGGGCGTGGAGGCGATTTTGCTGGATGAAGACAACAGCGTGGGCGTGAAAGGCGCGTCCAGTCGGGGCATCTGCTACACCCAAAAGTCGCTGGAAATTTTTGACAAACTGGGCATTTACGAACGTATCAAGGCCAAGGGCGTGCAGTGGAGCGTGGGGCGCACCTTTGCGGGGAACGATGAGGTGTACAGCTTTGATTTGAAACAACAAAATGCCTTTAACTTATCGGCCCAGCCCGCCTTCATCAACATCCAGCAGTTCTATAACGAAGGCTATTTGGTAGAGCGCATACAGGAACTGGGCCATGCACAGATTCGCTGGAATAACCGATTGCTCAATTTGACCAAACGCGATGGCAAGGCCGCCCTGCAAGTAGCAACCCAAGAAGGTGAGTACACACTAACAGCGGACTTTATAGTGGATGCCACAGGCGCGCGCAGCCCGTTTAGAGACTGGCTGGGCGCGCGCGTCACAGCCAAAAAAGGCGATGACCGCTGGTGCATTGCCGATGTGCGCTTTGACACCAAACCCCCTACCGAGCGCCACACCTGGATTGAAGCGCCGTTTAACGACAACCGCGCCGTGTGGCAGCACCTGATGGCCGACGATGTGTGGCGCATTGACTACCAAATGGCCCCCGATGCCGACCCCGCCTATGTGAGCCGGGGCGATGTGGTGCGCGAGCGCTTGGCCAAGCAGTTTGGCGCGGATGTGAAGGTGGACATCGTGTGGGCAGGGCCCTACGCCTACCGCAGCGAATGCGTGGACAAAATGGCACATAGCTGGGGCAAATCGCAGGTGTTTTTCATTGGCGACAGCGCCAAAGTGGTCAGCCCCTTTGGCGCGCGCGGTGGCAACACGGGCATAGCCGATGCCGACAACTTGGCATGGAAGCTGGCCGCCGTGGTGCAAGGCCGTGCGCCCGCTGCGCTTTTAGCCAGCTACCACGCCGAGCGGCATGAAGCGGCCACTACCAATGTGCAGGTTACCAACCGCACCGCCCGCTTTTTGCGCCCCGCCGATGGCATGGAGCGGGTGTTTCGCACGGCTGTGATTGATTTGGCCAAGCGCCACGCCTTTGCCCGCCCGCTGATCAACACGGGGCGCATGGCGGTGGCCAACCCCTATTCGCGATCCGGCATTTGCGCAGCAGGAGCGGGCACATCGGTGCAAAACGTGGAATTCGCTTGGGGCAATGGCAGCGCAGGCCAGCTCAATGACCTGCTGCGTTGGGCTGGCGGGCACATGCTGCTTTTGGTGTTTGGCGCACTGCAAAGCAGCAAACCAAAGAACGGCAAGCTGCCCAAAAATGCCGCATCGCGCCTGCGCCAACTGCACAAACAAACGGGGCTGCGGGTGGTGCAAGTATTGCAGGCAGTGCCTGCCAATGCTTTGGCCGCGCCAAGCAGCGTAAGCAAGCAAGCCTTGCAGGCCCTCGAATCCGTGCAAGACGTGTGGGGGCATTTGGCCAAGGCCTGCGGCATCCACACCACAGCCAACGCCCGGCCATGGGCTCTTTTGCGCCCCGACGGTTATTTGGCCGCTACTGGTAGCGAAATAGACACGCAACTGGCACGCGCGCTGGCGCGCAGCCTAGGAGCGCAGGCATGAATGCCCAACTCAATTCCCAATGGAGTGACGCCGATGGCTTTTACGAGCGCTTACTGGATGCCCATGCAAACCTAAGCCCCCAAGAATCCGAAGCCCTCAACGCCCGCCTGATCTTGCTGCTGGCCAACCAAATTGGCAATGCACAGGTGCTGGAGCAATGCATTGCGCTGGCCCAGGGTCAATAAGTAGGCCTTAATGCGTAATTTGTAACCAAAGTCAGCATGTAACAGGCGCAAAATATGTTGTTAAAGCGCATAAATAACGGTGATTGGGGCTGTACAAAATCAGAAAAACAGGTAGGATTGCACGGTATTGTTTGTTACCACTCAAGGAGAATTAGATGAATAAAGTTGCAATTAAAACCGCTGTGGCACTTGCCACCGCAATTTGCGCCATGGGCGCCCATGCCGGCGACGTGTATGGCGGCATTGGCTTTCCCGGCCTCACCTTGGGTTATGCCCACACCATGAATCCCAAATTGGTTCTGCGTGGCGAGTTTTCTGGCGGCCTAGATGTCAGCAAAGATGGCAAGCAAAACGGCGTGGATTTCAATGGCAAATTCAAAGCACAATCGATCAGCGCTTTTGCTGATTACCTGCCATTTGACAACGCATTCCGCCTTACCGGTGGCTTGACTGTGAACGACACCAAGTTCTCCTTGACTTCCAAAGGCGGCGCAGGTTCCACCATCAACGGCAAGGCCGTTAACTTGACTGGCGAGAGCTTCAATGCAGAACTCAAATTCCCCAATGTCACGCCTTACCTAGGCATTGGCTACGGCTTCAAGCCAAGCAACGGCAAAGGCTGGGGCTTTTATGGCGATGTGGGCGTAATGATTGGCAAATTTGATACCACAGTGTCCACCAGCATCATTGGCAAGCAAGGCGTGACCTTGGCCGACGTGCAGGCTGAAGCCGGTAAAGTGCGTGATGCAGTAAGCAGTGTCTCTATGCTGCCAAAATTCTCCATCGGTGCAAGCTACCGTTTCTAATCCAAACTAAGCCTGTGCGGCGGTTAAAATCGCCACACACGCGCTAGCAATCAAACGGCACCCTCGTGGTGCCGTTTTGCTTTTGTAGCTGCATTTGCCCGCCTCTTTTGACACTTCTATTTTCATTGGCCAAGCCACCCAGATTCCATGAGCGATACCACCCTGCCCTCCACCACTGCAGCTTTGCCACCCGAGCAACCGGGCTTAGCCGCCTTGGCCAAATCATTTGAGCCCGCCGCCATAGAGGCCAATTGGGGACTCCTGTGGGAGCGCCGTGGCTACGGATTGGCCGGCCACCGCGGCACGGGCCAGCCAGTGGCTGGGCAAGACAATTTCTCTATCCAGCTGCCCCCGCCCAATGTCACAGGCACCCTGCACATGGGCCATGCGTTTAACCAAACCATCATGGACAGCCTCACGCGCTACCACCGCATGCGCGGGCACAACACCGCTTGGATTCCGGGCACGGACCATGCAGGCATTGCCACGCAAATTGTGGTGGAGCGCCAGCTGCAAGAAAAAGGTATTTCACGACACGCCATGGGCGCAACGCAGCCCGAGGCACGCAAAAACTTTGTGGCCAAAGTGTGGGAGTGGAAAGAGCAATCGGGCAACACCATCACCACCCAAATGCGCCGCATGGGCGACAGCGTGGACTGGAGCCGCGAATACTTCACCATGGATCCTAAGCTGTCTAAGGTGGTGACCGAAACCTTTGTCCGTTTGTACAACGACGGCTTGATTTACCGTGGCAAGCGCTTGGTGAACTGGGACCCCGTGCTCAAATCCGCCGTAAGCGATTTGGAGGTGGAAAGCACCGAGGCTGAGGGCAAGATGCACTACATCGTGTACCCGTTTACCAATGGCCCGCAAGAGATCGGCGCAACCGCCGATCAAGCCGCCCACAGCGCGCGCGGCTTGGTGATAGCCACCACCCGCCCCGAGACCATGCTGGCCGATGGCGCGCTGTGCGTGCATCCAGAAGACGAGCGCTATAAACACTTGGTGGGCCAAATGGTGGACTTGCCCATGTGCAACCGCGCCATTCCTATCATTGCAGACGATTTTGTAGACCGCAACTTTGGTTCGGGCTGCGTCAAAATCACCGGCGCGCACGACTTTAACGACTACGCCTGCTCGCAGCGCCACAATCTACCGCTGATCACCATCTTCACCCTCGACGCCAAAATCAACGAGAACGGACCCGCGCAATACCAAGGCCTAGACCGTTTTGATTGTCGCAAGGCATTGCTGCTTGACTTGGACAAAGCAGGCTTTTTGCAAGAGATCAAACCCCACAAGCTCATGCTGCCGATTTGCGCACGCACGGGCCAAGTGGTGGAACCCATGCTCACCGACCAATGGTTCGTGGCGGTGAATAAACCGACCCCCACGTTCGGCACTGGATATTCGGAAAATTCCGACGCTACTGGCCCATCGATTGCGGCCAAAGCCATCGAGGCGGTGAAGAGCGGCGAAGTGAAATTCGTGCCTGAAAACTGGGTGAACACCTACAACCAGTGGATGAACAATATCCAAGACTGGTGCATCAGCCGCCAGCTGTGGTGGGGTCACCAGATTCCCGCCTGGTACGACGAAGACGGCAAAGTGTATGTGGCGCGCGATGAGGCTGAGGCGCAAGCCCAAGCGCCGGGCAAGACTTTGAGGCGCGATGAGGATGTGCTGGACACATGGTATAGCTCTGCGCTTGTGCCCTTTAGCACCATGGGTTGGCCAAATGCGGATTTAGATGCTGGCTCGACTGAGCCCGTGCAAGCACAAGCACTTCGACAAGCGCAGGGTGAACGGGAGCTGAGCGACTACAACCTGTATTTGCCCAGCAGCGTTTTAGTCACCGGCTACGACATCATTTTCTTTTGGGTGGCGCGCATGGTCATGATGACCAAGCATTTCACGGGGCGCGTGCCCTTCAAGCATGTGTACATCCACGGCTTGGTGCGTGACAGCCAAGGCCGCAAAATGAGCAAGAGCGAGGGCAATGTGCTTGATCCGGTTGACTTGATCGACGGCATATCACTGCCCCCGCTGCTGGACAAACGGACCACGGGTCTGCGCAAACCCGAGACCGCCCCCAAGGTACGCAAAGACACAGAAAAAGAATTCCCAGACGGCATTCCGGCCTACGGCGCTGATGCGCTGCGCTTTACCTTTGCGGCCTTGGCCAGCCTAGGTCGAAATATCAATTTTGACAGCAAGCGCTGCGAAGGCTACCGCAATTTTTGCAACAAACTGTGGAATGCCACCCGCTTTGTGCTGATGAACTGCGAAGGCCAAGACTGCGGCCTGTTGGAGCACAGCAAAGAGCAATGCCAAGTGGGTGGCACTGCCCACGGGTATCTCAGCTTTAGCCAAGCCGACCGCTGGATCAGCTCCCAGCTGCAGCGCGTGGAAGCCGATGTGGCCAAAGGTTTTGAAGAATACCGCCTCGATAACGTGGCCAACTTGGTCTATGACTTTGCATGGAACGAGTTGTGCGACTGGTATTTGGAAATTGCCAAGGTGCAAATCCAAACCGGTGACGATGCCGCCAAGCGCGCCACCCGCCGCACCCTGATTCGCACGCTAGAAACCGTGCTGCGCTTGGCCCACCCCGTGATTCCATTCATCACCGAAGAGCTGTGGCAAAAAGTAGCACCTGTGGCTGGCCGCGCCGGGCCGAGCATCAGCATTGCCGCGTACCCACAAAGCCAGCCAGACAAAATTGACCCGCAGGCCGAGGCGCATGTGGCCAAGCTCAAAGCGCTGGTGGATGCCTGCCGCAACCTGCGCGGTGAAATGCAAGTGTCACCCGCTACCAAGCTGCCGCTGTATGTGCATGGCGATGCCCAGTTCATGGCCAGCGCTTCACCTGTGCTCAAAGCGCTGGCCAAATTGGCCGAGGTCAAAGTGTTTGACACAGAGGGCGCATGGCATGCCGCTGCGGACGCAGCGCCTACGATGGTGGTGGGTGATACCCGCTTGTGCCTGCACATGGAGGTAGACATTGGTGCAGAGCGGATTCGTTTGGCCAAAGAAGTGACGCGCTTGCAAGGCGAAATGGCCAAGGCACAGTCCAAGCTAGGCAACCAAGCCTTTGTGGCCAAAGCCCCCGCAGCCGTGCTAGAGCAAGAGCACAAACGATTGGCTGATTTCAGTGCCACTTTGAACAAGCTGCAAGGGCAATTGGAGCGTTTGCTGTGAAGCTGCGCAGTTGGGCTTCGGGTTGAAACTTAAGGCTTGGGCCCTACTGCATGCGCAAGACAGCTTTTTGTAGCGCTTTATCCCGCTGGTGGGCTTGAGTGCACGCTCGAATCGCCCCACTGTGAATTTGTCAAGCCCGAGCCAGGCATGTCCAAAGGCATAGGGCTACTGACCGAAGCGTCTGAACTGCTACTGGCAGCCAAAACATCGTGCATGCGGTGCGCCACATACCAGCCAACCCGCACCCGCGCTTCCGCCGTGTGCGAACCAATGCGCGGCGTCACGTAGAGGTTTTTAGCACCAAGCAAGGGGGAGTCTGGCGCGATGAAGTCTTTTTCTACGCCATCGAGCAAACAGCCTTCCATGCGGCCATCTTGCAACGCTCTGGCCAGCGCATTTGGATCAAACAATGAACTGCGGCTAGTGGCCACCCATTTTTGCCCCGGTTTGACTGCGGCCAGAACCTTGTCGTTGATAAAACCTCTGAACCGCGACGCAAACAACATTTGCACTGACACCGCATCAGCCGTACTCATCATCTCGGGCAAACTCACAGGCTGTACCCTCAAATTGCCCCACAGCGGCGAGGTATGGTGCAAAGCGGGGTCATAACCGATCACGCGCGCCCCCATGGCGTTGAGCAAAGCAGCCAAGGTGTGCGCAGTTGGTGAGAGCCCGAGCAAACCAATCGTGCTGCCGTTGATCTCGCGCCCCATCTGTGCTTGGTAGTCTTTTTTACCCATCAAAGAAGAAATAAAGCCCCTTCGGTACATCATCAGAAGCGCACCAAGCAAATATTCAGCGTTTGAGCGCACATTGGCGCTGGTAGCCTGCACCACACGCACTCCACGCTCCTTGCAGGCTTCTAAATCGGTGTTGTCAGTGCCTACATGCAAGCGGGCTATCACCTCCAGTTTAGGTGCCATGTCTAGGAAATTTTGCGTCACTAAAACCGAGCGCGGCAAGACCACGGCGCGGCAGTCATTGGTGCTGTGCGCCAGGCCACGGGGGTCATGGGCAAGCTCTGGACGAAAACCCATTGAATGGCGTGTGCTCAGCCACGCCATTGCCTCAGGAATGAGGGTTTCAAGCAGTAAGATATCCACTTTTCAATTCTCTGTTTCCAGCCTCACAGGGCGTGCACCATGCGCGCAACGCATGTTGCCTGCGATTGTACTTTGGTATTCACGCGCCTAAAGCAACTCTTTTATAGCAACTCTTTCACAACAACTCTTTCACAACAACTCTTTCACAACAGCACCCCACATGCAAGCCATCCAACCAGCCATCGTTCGCAAAGCCATTTTTCCAGTGGCGGGCTTAGGCACGCGCTTTTTGCCAGCCACCAAGGCACAGCCCAAAGAAATGCTGCCCATTGTGGACAAACCGCTGATCCAATACGCCGTGGAAGAGGCTTATGCTGCGGGTATCCGCCACATGGTCTTCGTCACAGGGCGTGAAAAGCGCGCCATTGAAGACCATTTTGACACGGCCGATGCGCTAGAAAACTTGCTCCAAGCCCAGTCAAAACACGAACTTTTGGCCTTGGTCCGCGCCATCCAGCCCAAAGACATGGTTTGCTCCTATGTGCGCCAGCCCAAAGCGCTGGGCTTAGGCCATGCCGTGCTTTGCGCCGAGCATTTGGTGGGTGACGAGCCATTTGCCGTGCTCTTGGCCGACGATTTGATGCTAGGCACGCCACCGATATTGGCGCAAATGACGGCGCAATACGCCGCCTTGCAGTCCAGCATTGTGGCGGTGCAAGAAGTGCCGCTGGCGCATGTGTCCCGCTACGGCATTGTGGCTGGCGAGCCAGCGGGTAATCGGCTTTTGAAACTGAGCGCTTTTGTAGAAAAACCAAAACCTGAAAACGCCCCCTCACGCTTGGGCGTGGCAGGGCGCTATGTACTCAACCCGGGGGTGTTTGACTGCATCCGCAACCAAGTGCGTGGTGTCGGTGGGGAGATTCAGTTGACCGACGGTATTGCCGCACTGATGGAAAAAGAGGCTGTTTACGCTTACCAGTACGAAGGTGTGCGCTATGATTGTGGAAGCAAGCAAGGATTTTTGCAAGCCACAGTAGAGCTGGCTTTGCAGCATCCTGATGTGGCTGCTGAGTTTGCTGAGTTTTTGGCGCTACGCAGCGCAAAAAGCGCTTAAGGCGTCTGCCAAGCCCTGCAAAATGCATCGCAAAAAAACCTAGGGCTCAGCGGCATCCCCTGCGCAAGCGCAGGCCAGCAGACACGGGCTTAGCGTCTGCGCAAAACGTGGATGAAGTCCGTGCCTGCAGTCTCTTGGCTGACCAACTCATTGCCCGTTTGCTTGGCAAAAGCTTGGAAATCGCGCACCGAACCAGCGTCGGTGGCCACCACTTTGAGCAGTTCACCGCTGGTCAGATCGGTCAGCGCTTTTTTGGCTTTGAGAATAGGCAAAGGGCAATTTAGGCCTCGGGTATCGATTTCTTTGGCAATGGGCAGGGTGGTTTGCATGGTGTGTGTCCTTGCGCGCATTTTAAGGCACGGCGCAAGCCCTTTGTAATTGGCCTGAATCAAACCAGTTTGTTGTCCTTGCGCAGCTGGCACTACACAGCTTGTATCAGCTGCGTTTAGGCAATTCTACGAAAGGCGGCTCAATGCCTTTGGTGCGCAGCCAATCGGCCAGCGCATAGCCCGTGCCAGCGGGCCAGCATTTCACATCGGCGTAGTCATAAAGCTTGTATTCGGCCAGCTCGGGCGACAAGCGCACATCCCCCGATGCCTTCACATGGTAGGCAATGATGACTTGGTTCATGCGCTGAAAGTCATACGCTCCAATCAAATTGACCTCCGAGCAGCTCAAATTGGTTTCTTCTTTGACCTCGCGCGCCACGCCTTCTTGCGGGCTCTCGCCAGCCTCCATGAAGCCGGTAATAAGCGCAAACATTTTGCCCGGCCATGCGGCGTTGCGCGCCAGCAGCACTTGGCCTTTGTATTCAATCACCGCCGCCAACACGGGCGTGGGGTTGTTCCAGTGCGTCCAGCCGCATGCGGGGCAGCGCAAGCGCTGGGTGGGCCCGCCATCTTCTTCGGCCATGATCCATTCAACGGGGGTGGCGCATTGGCTGCAAAATTTAGGCGTTGGGATTGTGTTCATGATAAATTTTTTTACTATTATTTAGATAGCGTTATATGACCATATGACGCTGACATTGGCAGTATTTTTTATAAAATACTGATTTTTATGCAGGAAACACACCTGTCGAGAGGTAGCGGTCACCACGGTCACACACAATAAAGGCAATTACCGCATTGTCCACCGACTGGGCCATCTGCTGGGCCACCCAGCAAGCGCCCGCGGCCGATATGCCAGCAAATATGCCCTCCTCGCGCGCCATGCGCCTGCACATTTCCTCGGCATCGGCTTGACTCACATACACCAGCTCGTCCACGGCTTTGGGGTCGTAGATTTTGGGCAAATACTCTTGTGGCCACTTGCGAATGCCCGGAATACTAGAGCCCTCTGAGGGCTGCGCGCCGATGATGCGGATGGTGGGATTTTTTTCTTTCAGAAATTTAGACACGCCCGTGATCGTGCCCGTGGTACCCATGGCGCTCACAAAATGCGTGATGGTGCCGCCCGTTTGCGCCCACAGCTCAGGACCGGTGGTCTCGTAGTGGGCGCGGGGGTTGTCGGGGTTGGCAAATTGGTCGAGCACCAGCCCCTTGCCCTCTTGCTGCATTTTGGTGGCCAAGTCGCGGGCGTATTCCATGCCGCCAGTTTTGGGCGTGAGAATCAGCTGCGCGCCGAATGCTTTCATGGTTTGCACCCGCTCAATGCTCAGGTTTTCCGGCATGATCAGCACCATCCGCAGGCCTTTGATGGCAGCGGCCATGGCCAGCGCTATGCCGGTATTGCCCGAAGTGGCCTCAATCAGCGTGTCGCCCTCTTTGATCTCGCCACGCGCCATGGCGTTGGCAATCATGGCCAGCGCGGGGCGGTCTTTCACCGAGCCTGCGGGGTTATTGCCCTCAAGTTTACCCAATACGATGTTGTTTTTAGCCGCGTGATGCGCCGCGCCAATGCGCTGCAAACGCACCAAGGGGGTATTGCCAATGGCCTGTTCAATGGTTTGGTAATGCATTTTGGTGTTTTAGTTGGTGGCAATTTGCTTTGTACCCCCATACTGTGCCATAATTTAGGGCTTCGCACAGTCGAATCAACAGAAACACATCCTGCCGGAGTGGCGAAATTGGTAGACGCAGCAGACTCAAAATCTGCCGATTGAAAGATCGTGCCGGTTCGATTCCGGCCTCCGGCACCACAGAACAGCCCGAGAAGGTTCATTACCTTGTCGGGCTTTTTTCTTTTGCACTTGGTTTCGCGCGGGTGATTGTCGCCTTATTGGCTCGCTTACTGCGCTATGGTGACTAGCTAGCGTCAGCGCAGTACTTGCGCAATTGGCAAATAAAGCGCATCCTAGAGGCATCTGCCCACTAGGAGTTTGTATGCGAAAAATAGCTTTTTTATCAAACTTAACCGCGCTGTGTCGCACCACGGTGCTGTGCTCCAGCTTGGCGTGGTGCGCCAGCTCCAGCCTAGCCGCTACCAGCGCTCCACCACCAGCCGAGCTGGGCAGCCAAGCCATGATTGATGCCCTGAGCCGCGCCAACGCGGGGGTGGTGGGTTTGCAGGTGACAGCGGCTGATGGCGCGCGCAGCATTCAAACGCTGGGCAAGCAGCGCACGGGCTCTGGCGTGGTGATCAATGCCGAGGGCTTGATTTTGACCATTGGCTACTTGATGCTAGAAGCCGAGAACATCAGCATCACCACCTCAGACAATAAAACCATGCCGGCTCGCGCTGTGGCTTATGACCTTGCTACAGGTTTTGGACTGATCAAGCCCCTGCTGCCCATGCGCGGAGCCAAGCCTGTGGCCTTGGGCAGCAGCGAAGGCATGAAGTCGGGCGACACCCTGATGGCCAGCGTGGGCGCGCAGGGCAATGCCGATGGCGATGTGCATATGACCCAGCTGGTGAGCAAGCGTCCGTTTTCGGGCTACTGGGAATACCACATCGACACGGCGTTGTTTACCAGCCCGCCCATTGGCATCAACGGCGGCAACCACAGCGGTGCGCCGCTGTTCAATTCCAAAGGCGAGTTGCTGGGCATTGGCAGCCTGTTTGTGATGGATGCGATGGGGCTTAACCTGCGGCTGCCGGGCAATATGTTTGTACCCGTGGATTTGCTCAAGCCGATACTGGCCGAGCTACAAGAAAAAGGCATGAGCGCGCAAAGCCGCCGCCCATGGCTGGGGCTAACCAGCAGCGAGCAGGAGGGTCGCGTACAAATTGTGCGGGTGAACCAAGATTCACCGGCGGCCAGCGCTGGCCTGAAGCCCGGTGACGTGGTGTTGGCGGTGGACAATGCCAAGGTGGCGACGCTAGAAGCCTTCTACAAAAAGCTCTGGCACCGCGCCAGCCCTGTGGCTGATGTGACATTGACGGTACTGCAAGGCGCTGAGCTCAAAACCATTGTGCTCAAGCCGGTGGATCGCATGGGGACGATGCTGCGGCCTGCGGGGATTTGAGGGTCTTGCTTTCTCTAGAGCGTCCAAGCGCTGGATAGGCTGCTGCGCCGCTCCTCATGAGGCTGGGTACAGCCTAAATCGCCCCCTACGCAGCAGCCTATCCAGCGCTTGGACTTGTAATGCGCTTGGGGTCGAAGCCCGGATACCGAAGTTCGAATACAGGATACCCAAACCAGTTCGGCCTTCTTCATCACCTCGTTCGACCCGCATCACTTCGTCCACCTTCCTCCCCCCGTTCGGCCTGAGCTTGTCGAAGGCTTCATACATAACGCAGCGATTTGTAGGTACTACGAAAAACGCAGCAAACTATGACCATATGACGCTGACATTACCACTATTTTCTGTAAAAAGCCCAAAAATAGGAGCGAAACGCCAGCTAAGCCACCACCTCGCCCGCGACCACGCCAGTGCGCTGCCTGCCTGCGCCCAATCAGAGTTACCGGGCTAGAGGAACGGAAAAATGGGAGATCAGAATGTCCATCTGTTTGAGCCCGAAGGGCGAGTTATGGACATTCCTCCCATTTTGAGTACCGCATAGCTTCCCACGAAGTGGGCCGGTAACTCGGGCGCAGGCAGGCAGCGCACTGGCGTGGTCGCATCGCTACATAAGCTGGGATTGTGTGAACCCTTCGACAAGCTCAGGGCGAACGGGAGGGTATTGAACCCATCGACAAGCTCACGATGCACTGTATAAAGGCAACTCCACAAAAAAGACTTTTTTACAAAAAATAGTGGCAATGTCAGCGTCGTATGGTCATATCACGCTACAAAAATAGGAACTTAAGACACTAAACCAAGCCCCACATCAGGGTAGCGCAGTACCACCCGCAGCTCCGTTTTAAGCCGCGTATTGACCAATCGCCGCGACTCGCCCATGAAGCTTAGCAGCACCAGTGGCAACTGGTCTTGCGCCGTGCTGCGAGGCACGCGGGGGGGGCGGGGGAGTTGGTACAAATCGGCAGCCAAGTCAAAATAATCGCCCATTTTTAGCTGTGAATCGTCGCACACGTTGGTGGCGCGCTGGGGCTTGCCGCGCCACAGGGCGGCGATGCTGGCGCGGGCTAGATCGTCGGCGTGGATGTGGTTGGTGTACACGTCGTCCTCGGCGCGCAACACTGGCGTGCCTTTTTCGAGCCGCGCACGCGGCGTGCCGCCCTCGCGGTTGGGGGCATAAATACCTGGTATGCGCAAAATACTGACCCGCAGGCCTGCCCTGCCAGCCAGCCGCAAGCGCTGCTCAGCATCCACACGGCGCAGCGCACGCGGGGTGTGCGGCTGCACCGGGCGCGACTCGCTCACCCAATCACCCCCGCAGTCGCCATACACACCGCTGGTAGACCCATACACCAAGGCAGCAGGCGCGCCGCGCAGGCGCAGGGCGACCAGCAAATGGGCGGTGCGCGTATCCGCATAGCCCACGCTTGGCGGCGGTGCCATATGCAGCACCCGCTGCGCCAAGCCACTCAAACGCGCCAAGGAAGCCCTGTCGTCCAAATTGCCCCCTAAGGGCACGATGCCCAGCTGGCGCAGCGCTGCGTGGCGCTGTGGCGAGCTGGTGAGTGCCAGCACCCGCACATGCTTGGGCAAATCGCGTGCTACGCGCAAGCCCACATCACCGCAGCCCACAATCAGCAGGCGGCTTCGGCGAAAACGGGCGGGCAGCGCGCCCAAGGGGGATTGGTTAGAAGGCAAAATTGGCTCTTGGTTAAAATGCCCCCAAGCATACCCAATAAAACCCCCGCCCTCCAAAGGCGCATCAAGGACAAGTTCATGAGTTTTCAAGTCACCGTGCAGCCCAGCGGCCGCAGCTTCACTGTTGCCGATGGCGACAAAATTTTGGCCAGCGGCATCGCCCAAGGCATTGGCCTGCCCTACGGCTGCAAAGACGGGGCCTGCGGCTCATGCAAATGCAAGCTGGTATCGGGCACGGTCACCATGGGGCCTCACCAGAGCAAAGCGCTCTCAGAAATGGAGCAGGCCAACGGCTACACCCTGACCTGCTGCGCCAGCCCCACCAGCGACGTGGTCTTGGAGTCGCGCCAAGTGACCGATGCAGGCGCTTTCCCCATCAAAAAAATGCCCTCGCGAGTAACCGTGCTCGAGAAAAAATCACACGATGTGATGCTGGTGCGCTTGCAGCTGCCCGCCAACGAGGTGTTTCAATACCACGCGGGCCAATACGTAGAATTTTTGCTGCGCGACGGCGCACGGCGCAGCTACTCCATGGCGAATGCGCCCCACACACAGCTGGACACACCGGGTATTGAGCTGCACATACGCCATATGCCCGGTGGCAAGTTCACCGACCATGTGTTTGGCACGATGAAAGAAAAAGAAATCCAGCGCGTAGAAGGCCCCTTTGGCAGCTTCTTTTTGCGCGAATCAGACAAACCCATGGTCATGCTGGCCTCGGGCACCGGCTTTGCGCCCATCAAAGCCTTGATTGAGCACATGCAGCACACAGGCGTGCAGCGCCCCGCCGTGCTTTACTGGGGCGGCAGGCGGCCGGCGGACTTGTACATGCACGAGTGGGTGCTGGCGCAAGCGGCACTGATGCCCAACTTAAGCTACGTGCCCGTCATATCCGATGCCCTGCCCGAAGACGCGTGGACTGGCCGCACCGGCTTTGTACACCGCGCCGTGGTGCAAGATTTTGCCGACCTGTCTGGCCACCAAGTCTATGCCTGTGGCGCACCGATTGTGGTGGACTCGGCCAAGGCCGATTACGTGGGCCAATGCGGCCTGCCCGAGGACGAGTTTTACGCCGATTCGTTTACCACCGAGGCCGACAAAGCCAAGGCTTGACTGAAACAGCAAGGACAGGTTTGAGAAATTGGCGCGCGAACCGGAAAAAAGCTTGCCCGCAAAGTGTTGCCGGCCCTGCCCAGACTTAATAAAACCCCAATCATCCACCGAGGTTTAGAATATGATGCTAATTCATTGCAAACGAAATGCTGCTAAATTCATAGCGTCATATGTCCTTTTGACGCTGACATTGCCTGTTTTTTCTAAAAATTCTCCAATTGCAGCACAAAAACCCATCCGCCTGATCGTGCCCTATGCTGCGGGCGGCCCTATTGATGTCACTGCGCGGGTGTTGGCAGAGCGGGTATCGGCCAGCTTGGGGCCTGTCATCATAGAAAACCGCCCCGGCGCGGGTGGCAATATAGGCGCAGATGCGGTGGCCAAGGCCGCGCCAGACGGCTTGACCATCGGCATAGCCGCATTGGCCACGCACGCCATTAACCCATGGCTTTACGCCAAAATGCCCTACAACGCTGCGCAAGACTTTGCGCCCATTACGCAAATGGTGCGTGTGCCCAATGTGCTGGTGATGAATGCCGACACTGCAACGCGCTTGAAAATTAACTCCTTAGCCGATCTGGTGCAATACGCCAAATCCAACCCCGGGCGGCTCAACTACGGCTCGGGTGGCAACGGCAGCGGCGGGCATTTGGCTGGAGAAATGTTCAAGGCGCAGGCAGGCTTGTTTGTGGTGCACATCCCCTACAACGGTGGCAACCCGGCCCAGCTTGCCCTGCTTTCTGGCCAAGTGGACTTTAATTTTGACAACCTCGCCACCGCCGCACCTAATATTCGCGCGGGCAAGCTCAAAGCGCTGGCCGTCACCAGTGCCAAACGCAGCAGCGCCCTGCCCGATGTGCCTGCGGTTGCTGAGACGCTCAAAGGCTTTGAAGTGGACACATGGTGGGGCTTGGTAGCCCCCAAGGCCACGCCGGCAGCCACGCTTGACAAATACAACGCAGCTTTCGTGGCCGCCTTGCAGTCTGAGCAGGCCAAAGCCCGCTTTGCAGGGCTGATGGCAGAACCCACGCCTACCAGCGGCGCAGAGTTCGGCGAATTCATGCGTAAAGAGCTGGCTAAATACGAGAAGCCAGTTAAAAGCAGTGGCGCAAAAGTCGATTAAAAGCTTTACCAGCCTTTGCCAGTAGGCGGTTTCGTCTTGAGAGGTTGCGAGCTAGCAGATTGTGCCCCGGGAGCTTGTGATGCCGGTGGATGCGATACTGGCGGCTGAGAAACCCCAGAGTTGCCAGACACGGGCTTGGCAACTGCACGCGGAGCAAGAGCGATGGTAGGGATGATCGGTGCCGCCTCAATGGCGTTAATTTTAGACAGCACATCGTCTCGGCGCGCAGCAATTGCCTGCTCATTATCTGGGTGCGGCGCACTCTCAATTGCGTCCACAAACTGCACGCGCCGCTGGGTGCCATGCGCCATTTGGTTCAAACGTGTTTGCAGCATTTCCATAACCTCACCCGTATTGCCCGAGGCAGATGCAGACTGCCAGACCGCCACATGCAAATTGAACAAATTGCCCTCGCCCGCTTTGTCAGACGAACGCATGCATTCAGAGAGGATTTTGCTGCAAAGGGCTGTCAATGATTCTCGGCTTACTGGTCCTTCTACCAAGATCAAAAACTCTTTGTCACTGTGGCGTACTACCGTGTCAATGTCACGCGATACCCGCCGCAAAATAAGCCCTAAGCGTGCCAGTGCTGCGCCGCGCGGCTCAGAGCTGAGCTTCATCACCGTATTTTCAAAGTCCACCCATTGCAGCATCACCACGCCGCAGCCCAACTCAAAGCGTGCACCGCGTTTGATCATCAAAGGCAAACGAAGTTGGCCTATGCGGGAATGCACCAAGCCAGTAGCCGCATCAAAAGTTTCCAGTGCAGCAGAGCGCTCAACGGCCACCAAGCCTGCGCGGCTGCGCCACATCAACACCATCAGTATCCACAGGAGGCCGATACTGAACAAAAAGACACCAGAGGCTTGCGCGAACTCTACATGGCTCACCCAGCCAAAGTTGTAGGCCAAACGCGCCAACACAGCAAAGCCAATAGGACCCATCCCTAGCAGCAACAAGCCGTTGCCCGCTTGGCTACGAAATGCTGTCCAAGCCAAGCTGCCAAGGGCCACAAGTGTGATGGCAGCCACCCAAGCGTTGCGAACGATGCCAGTCACAAAATCTAAACGCGCCAGCGCAATGCACATCAGTACCAAGCCGCTGCCAGCAGTGAGCGCTAAAAGTCGGTAAATCCAAGGATGGCTGTCACGCGCATAGCTGGCCTTGGCAATGAACCAAGTGCCAATAGCCAAAGACAATGCAGGGGACACCCAATTCATGACTTGGCTGAGGTAGGCGCTGTGCGGCCATAAACGCCAGCTTCCATAGCCCATAAGCACCAGTTGGGTCAGCAGCATGCTCACCACAAAGCCAGCAAACCACAGAAACACCGTGTTGCGCAACAACGCATAAGCAGCCACAGAAACAATAGCTACAAAGCTAAACAAGCCCCACAGCAGCCCCAGCACGATGCCCACGCGCGAAGCACCGTCCACATACTCAATGGGCGCAATCAGCAAAGGAGTTTCGGTGACTGCAAAGCCATTGACAAAGCGCATGTAATACGTTTGCGCAGTATCGGTGCGGGTTTGCACCTCAAACGAGGGGGAGCGCGTGCGCAAATTCCAATCTGCGCGGGCAATGGTGTCGCCTGCTGACTGCTTGACCCAGACCTGAGATTCGCTTTTGTAGAAAAAATCCACCCTCGAAATCGTCAACCGGGGCACGCGCACAAACCATGTTTGCGGCTGGGCGGTAGCCGGCAAACTGAAACGCACCCACACCTCTTGCGTAGTGGAAGTGGGCAGTGCATCGCTGCGCAAATAAGGCCGAAAAGTCCAAACACGCGAGGGGCTTTGGGCGGCATTTACAAAAGCGTCGGGCGAGGCAATGGAATCTTTGGGAACAGCCACCCACTCTAGGGGCTGCGCCAGCTTGAGCGTTGCGCTGTCTGTATACAAGCGGGCAAACTCCTGCGCCGATGCAGCGCCGGCCAATGCCCAACATACCAATAACCAAAAAATGCGCACAAAAGCCTCAAAAAATGTCTAATTGCAAAACATACAGTGAAAGTGTTACTTCCCACCATCATAGGTGGATTTAGTCACAAAGTACTGAAAATTATGTGCAATTATTCACATTTTTGACCACTGGCGCTACATCTGCGCACGCGGGTTAGGACACGGGTTAGGCTACGGCTTAAGGCTTGGCAGGCTTGCGCTGCTTTTGGTCTGCCGCGCCCCAATCCGTAGAAAATGCGCTCTCCGGTGTGGCAAGCAAACTGTCGACACCTGCAGGCCTACTCGAAGAGCTGTCAACAAACTGCACCGCGCGCTTGCCGTCGCTTGCCATGCGCTTGAGTTTGTTGCGCAATGCAGATATCACATCAGGCGCTTGCATATCGTTGTGGTCTGTAGACACCCAAATGGCCACATGCATGCTGTAAAAAGCACCATCGGGCAGAGCCCGCGTGGGGCGCAAGCAGGCAGTGAGCACGCGCATGCCCAAATCATTGAGGTTATGGCGCGTAACTGGCGATTCGATCAAAAAGATGAAATGGTCATCGTCCAAGCGCGCAGCCGTGTCAATGGGCCGCACCAAGCGCAGCAGGCGTGCGCCTAGACTGGATAAAACGATGCCGCGTTTTTCGTAGTTCAGATCACGCATGTATTTGTCATGCTCCACCCAGCGCAGCATGAGCACACCGCAGGGCTCGGCAAAGCGATGGCTGCGCATGAGTACTTGGGGCAATCGGATATTGACCACTGCGGCCACGGTCAGGCCAGTGTTCGCGTCGGTATTACCCAAGCCGGATTCGCGCTGCCGGGTGGTAAAGCCGTCGCGGTTGTGGGCCATCAAACGCGCATAAATCAGCATCATGCCCGCTGCAATGAAACCAGCGCCTGCAAATAGCGCCACTTCGATGTGCCTGAACCAACCCAAGTTATAAGCCACACGAATGAACAGACTGGCAGTGGCTGGAACAAGACCCAGCGCGATGAGCCACAACCACGGCTGGGAACGCCAAGCCATCCATGCCAAGATGGCGATGTTCCACACAATCACGGCAATAACCAGTGCGTTAAGTGCGCCACGGGGTATGAGATCAGGCTGCACCGCAAAAATGGCAGCACAGGCCATCAATACAAACACCAAAACCAATGATGCTGCATAGATCTTTTTAAACGCTTGCTTGGCATAACTGACTTTCAAGCAAAATACCGTGACACAAGAAAGCATCACCAAGGCGCTTACCCATCCCATGATTTGGCTCAAATAAATACTTTGCGGCCAAAACTTCAAGCCCGCATGGCCCACGGCTATGAGTTGTACAAAGAGCAGCATGAGCACCATAGCGGCAAACCAAACCAATTGCGAGGCGCGATACAACCACGCTGTCACCAAAGCCAGCGTGGCGAGCAGACCAAATACCCCCATGAGCAAGCCAGTGAATACGCCTATCCGCGATGCGTTCTCTATGAACGAATTCCCGTCAATCAATTGCAAACGCTCAACCAGCGGCATGCGGTGCTCGATTTTGACAAAATAAGACTGCGCTTGGTCGGTGCGCGTGAGCATCTGAAAGCTGGGGCCTCTGGTGGGGATTGGCCATTTACCTACCGGCACAGCCTCACCCGCTGCTTGCGCCGTCCACTCTTGCTGGCTATTTTTGGAGTAAAGGGTGATGCTGCCCACGCTCACTCTGGGCATGCGCAAATACCACTGCTCAGGCGCAGGGGTGGCAGGCAAGCTAAAGCGAAGCCATAGCTCTTTGCCCTGCGCAGTAGGCAATGGGATGCTGGCAGGCAGCACGGCAAATGCTTGCGCTTTCGCAAGATCATCAAAAACTTGAGGACCCGGCACACTGCCCTTGGGCAGCAATTGCCACTGCAATGGAGCAGCCAATGGCAATGTGGGGCTGGCGCTAAACAGGCGGTCGAGCTCCTGAGCCCACGATGGGCTGGCCAAAATCAAACACAGAAATAGCAGCCAAGCGCGCACAACATATCCTAACCAGAGCATCAATTTGTTACAAACGGTGCATGTTACACCTGATGCAGGCGCTAGCAGCTTACACGTCTGCTCGCCTAGCTTCAAACTCTGGGAATGTGTGCGAAATGACCTTTAGATAACTTAATGTTTAGCCACGTTTTGCGCGAGGCTTATGCCCAAAGGCCATAGCCAGAACGCAGTCCGCGTGGGTCACTCGCCTAAATAAGCGGCTCGCACTTTCGGGTCGTCGAGCATTTCTTTGGCGTTGCCGCTCATGGTGATCACGCCGCTGTCCATCACGTAGCCACGGTCGGCCGCTTGCAAGGCGAGCTTGGCGTTTTGCTCTACCAGAAGCACGGTCACACCTTGCGCCGACACATCGCGCACCACCTCAAATATTTTGGCCACCATGATGGGCGAGAGACCCATGGACGGCTCATCGAGCAGGAGCACCTTGGGGCGGCTCATGAGGGCGCGACCCATTGCCAGCATTTGCTGCTCGCCGCCGCTCATGGTGCCAGCCAGCTGGTCTTTGCGCTCTTTGAGGCGCGGGAATATGCCGAACACTTTGTCGATGTCGTTGGCAATCTCGGCTTTGTCGTTGCGGATGTATGCGCCCATGAGCAGGTTTTCTGTGATCGTCATGCGGGCAAACACGCCCCTGCCTTCGGGCACCATGGCAAGGCCCTCTTTGACCAAATCCCAACTGCCTTTGCCTGCAATGTTTTTGCCCAAATACTCTATAGAGCCAGCTGCTGCATCTAGCGTGCCAGTAATCGCCTTCATGGTGGTGGTTTTGCCAGCGCCATTGGAACCAATCAGGGTCACGAGCTCGCCTTCGCGCACTTCAAAATCAGCGCCCTTGACGGCCTGAATGCCGCCGTAGGACACTTTGAGGCCAGACACTTTGAGGAGAATAGGTTTGGTGGTCATAGCGTGTCCTTTAGGCGTGGTCTGCGCCCAAATAGGCTTCAATCACTTTTTCATTCTTTTGCACATCCGCAGGTGTGCCTTCGGCAATTTGCTTGCCATAGTCAAGCACCGTCACGCGGTCACACAGGCCCATCACCAGTTTTACGTCGTGCTCAATGAGCAAGATGGTGCGGTTGTCTTTGCGAATGCGGTCTATCAGTTCGCGAAGCATCACTTTTTCGGTGGCGTTCATGCCAGCGGCTGGTTCGTCTAGCGCAATGAGCTGCGGGTCGGTGGCCAAAGCGCGGGCTATTTCTAGGCGGCGTTGGTCGCCGTAGCTTAAGGTGCGGGCTTTGTAGTCGGCAAATTTGCCAATTCCTACATAGTCCAAGAGCTCTTGGGCGCGCGCCGCAATTTCTAATTCTTCGCGCTTGGCCGCTGGCGTGCGAAAAATCGCGCCCAGCACGCCAGCCTTGGTTCGGATGTGTCTGCCCACCATGACGTTTTCTAGCGCAGTCATTTCTGCAAACAGGCGGATGTTTTGGAAAGTGCGGGCAATGCCTGCCTTGGCCACTTCGTGCACCGCTGTGGGCTGGTAGGGCTTGCCCGCCAGCTCAAAGGTGCCGCTGTCGGGCGTGTACAGCCCGGTGATGACGTTAAAAAACGTAGTTTTACCAGCGCCATTGGGACCAATCAGACCATAGACTTGGCCGCGCTTGATGGTGATGCCTACATCAGACAGGGCTTGCAAGCCGCCAAAGCGCTTGGAGATGCCCGATACATTGAGAACAGTGTCGCTCATTTTTAGTTCTCCTTATTTAGCCACTGGTGTGAGGGACTTGCCGTGCTCTGGCGCGGGCCACAGGCCCTTGGGCTTTATCAGCACAATAGAAATCATGGCTACGGCAATGAGCAGCTGGCGCAAAATGGCAGCATCCAAGCGCCCGCCCGTCATGTTTTGCAAGGGGCCAGCCACATAGCGCAGCACTTCAGGCAAAGCCGCCAAAAGCAACGCGCCCACAATCACGCCAGGAATATGCCCCAAGCCGCCCAGCACAATCATGGCAATGATCATGGCCGACTCCATCAGCGAGAAGGACTCGGGTGACACAAAGCCTTGGAAAGAGGCAAACATAGCCCCCGACACGCCACCAAAGGTAGCGCCCATGCCAAATGCCAAGAGCTTCAAATTGCGGGTGTTGATGCCCATGGCTTTGGCGGCAATTTCGTCCTCGCGAATGGCCATCCACGCGCGGCCGATGCGGGATTTTTCTAGTCTGAAGCAGATGAATACCGAGACCACAACCAGTGTGAGGAACAGGTAGTAATACAGGCTTACAGAGGCAAATTCAAAGCCAAAGACTTCGAGTTTTTTACCAAGGTCAATTCCAAATATATTGATCGAATCGATCTGGCTGATGCCTTTGGGGCCATTGGTGATATTGACTGGGTGGTCCATGTTGTTGATGAATACCCGAATAATCTCTCCAAAGCCCAGCGTGACGATGGCCAAATAATCGCCCCGCAGCTTGAGCGTGGGTGCGCCCAGCAGCACACCCAAAATTCCGGCCAGCAGGGCAGCAGCCGGTATGACGATGTACAGCGGGGCATGCGTGCCATTGGGGAAAATTTTGGCAAAAGCTGGGAAGGTTTCAAACAAATGCGGCGAAGCAAGCAGCGCAAACATATACGCCCCCAACGCATAAAACGCCACGTAGCCCAAGTCAAGCAGGCCTGCATAGCCCACCACAATGTTAAGCCCCAGAGCAAGCAGCACATAGAGCAAAGCCATGTCCAAAATACGCACCCAAGCATTGCCCGCCTGCTGCAAAATCATGGGCAAAATAATGGCGGCAATGGCGCCAGCAATATAGACTGCCAAGCGCTGCTTGGAGTTGAGGGAGTCAAACCAATGTGTCATGTGTGTCTCCTTATTTAAGCTCTGTCTGCCACACGTTCACCCAAAAGCCCCGAGGGCCGCAGCGTGAGCATGATGATGAGCACCACAAAAGCCAAAATATCGACGTAATGGCTGCCCAGCACGCCGCCTGTGAGTGGGCCCAGATAGCCAGCGCCTAGGGATTCAATAAGCCCCAGCAAGATACCGCCGACCACTGCACCAGCCAGATTGCCGATGCCGCCAAACACCGCAGCGGTGAAAGCTTTGAGTCCGGGCAAAAAGCCCATGGTGTGGTTGACCGTGCCGTAGTTGGAAGCCCACATCACGCCCGCAATGGCCGCCAAAATGGCGCCGATGATGAAGGTGGCGGAAATCACCATGTCGGGTTTCACGCCCATAAGGCCAGCCACCCGCGGGTTCTCGGCAGTGGCGCGCATGGCGCGGCCCAGACGGGTGTGGTTGACCAAATACATCAGTATTGACAGTGAGATGGCGGTGGTAGCCAAAATGATGATTTGCGTGACCGTGATCACCGCGCCGCCAATTTCATAGGGCACACGCGGCAGCAGGGTGGGGTAGGGCTTGAAATTGGGCTTCCAAATGATCATAGCCAGTGTTTGCAGCAAGATGCTCATGCCAATGGCGGTGATTAAAGGGGCAAGCTTGTTAGAGCCGCGCAGAGGGCGGTAGGCGATTTTTTCAATGGCGAAATTGAGCGAGGCGCAAACCACACAGGCAATCAGCAGGGCCAGCAGCAGGATTACCCAGCCCGGCGCATTGGGCGAGGCATCTTTCATGAAACCAATCACGCTCCAACTTGTGATAGCGCCCACCATGAGCACCTCGCCGTGGGCAAAATTGATCAGGTTGATAATGCCGTACACCATGGTGTAACCAAGGGCTACGAGGGCGTACATGCTGCCCAAAACCAGACCGTTGATGATCTGCTGCAGGAAAATATCCATGAAATTTTTCTCCGAAACTATTGAGGTTTGCGCATCACTGCCACGCCCCTTTTACTTAGCAAGAAACCCGCCAGTGCTTTTAAACACCGCCGATATAAGCTGCTTGTGGCAGGCTTTGCGGGTTGGTGAGGGATTGTAGCCACGCCGTCCCCCAGTCAAAACGGGATGAACCCGTGGTTTCAGCGGGGTTTACCCTTGCAGGCTGCATGCCATCAGCAGGCATTTTGCACTATTAGTTTTTCTGATGATTGCGTTTTTTGAGCTCTCGCAGCTTATCGGCAATTTTGATCTCCAGCCCGCGTTCTACGGGGCGGTAAAACTCCTGGGCCATGCCATCGGGCAAATACGTTTCGCCCGCCGCAAAGCCGCCCTCCTCGTCGTGGGCGTAGCGGTAGTTTTTGCCGTAATCGAGCTGTTTCATCAGCTTGGTTGGCGCGTTACGCAGGTGCAGGGGCACGGGGCGTGTGCCGTCTTGTTTGATGAAGGCTTTCACTTCTTTGAAGGCTTTGTACACGGCATTGGATTTGGGCGCAATGCTCAGATAAATCACGCATTCGGCCAGCGCCAACTCGCCTTCGGGGCTGCCTAGGCGCTCATACACATCGGCAGCGTCCAGCGCCATGCGCAGGGCGCGCGGGTCGGCCAGACCAATGTCTTCGCTGGCCATGCGGATCAGGCGGCGCGCCATGTAGCGCGGCTCTGCGCCGCCGTCGAGCATGCGCACGAACCAATACAGTGCGGCATCGGGGTCCGAGCCCCGCACGGATTTGTGCAGCGCGCTGATGGTGTCGTAAAACTGCTCGCCGCCCTTGTCGTAGCGGCGCATGCGCTCGCCCAGCGTTTTGGTTAGCCAAGCATCAGAAATACTGGCTATTTTTTCAGATTGAGCGGCTACTTGCAGGGTTTCCAGCGTATTGAGCAGCCTGCGGGCATCGCCATCGGCATAGGCTACGAGTTTGTGTTTTGCTTCATTTTCTATAGCTATATATGACGGCATGGCGCTGACATTGGCCATAATTTTCAATAAATCGTCTTCTGAGAGGCTTTGCAGCACGTACACAGCGGCGCGGGACAGCAGCGCAGAGTTCACCTCAAAGCTGGGGTTCTCGGTGGTAGCGCCTATGAAGGTGAAGAGGCCGCTTTCTACATGGGGCAAAAAAGCGTCTTGCTGGGATTTGTTAAAGCGGTGCACCTCGTCTACAAACACGATGGTGCGCCGGCCCACGCCCGAACCGGGCGTTTTTTCATGCGCCTGCCAAATAGTGGCCTGCTCCACCGCTTCGCGGATGTCTTTCACCCCGCCCAGCGTGGCGCTGATGCTGATGAAATGCGCATCAAAGGCATGCGCCATGAGCCGCGCAATCGTGGTTTTGCCCACGCCCGGCGGCCCCCACAGAATGCAGCTGTGCGGCACACCACTGTCAAACGCCACCCGCAGCGCCATGCCAGAGCCCAGCAGATGCTGCTGCCCGATCACCTCGCCCAGCGTTTGTGGCCGCAGGCGCTCGGCCAGCGGGATGTGGGTGGGCAGGGTTTTGGTCATGTGGGGATTTTAGGTCGTAGAGCAAATTGGTCGATATTGCGGCTCGTTTCGATCTCAGTTGGTCACTGCTGCGCCGAATCGAGCGCTGTGCTGATGCCTGTTTCTGTCTTGCTTGGTCACTTCTGCGGCTAAGCGAGCGCTGTGCCAACGCGCAAACGGTCGCTGGCCCCTTCGGGGGAGCTGGTTTTTTTGAGCAAATGGGGGGAAGCGGCCTAACTCGGGCTTCGCCCTCAAACAGAGCCCGCTTCTTGTATCTTCAATCTCATGGACATTTCCACCAATCCTGTCATAGTACATACTGCCGTGAGGTTGG